>JBIIVV010000015.1:0-26438 GCA_044339235.1 Ferruginibacter sp. | reverse complement strand
CCAGCTTCCTGGGCAGGTGTGCCCCAATAGGTTTTGTTGCCCTCTAGGGTGGCCGTTACGCCAGATCTGCCCAAAAGCACCGCATTTTCACCAATCGTAAGGGTTTTATTGACCACTACCTGGCCCCATAAGGTTACCCCATCCTTTATATCAACACATCCCGCTACCAGCACATGGGCCGCCAATAGGCAGTTTTTGCCAATCACCGTATCATGGCCAATATGAACGGTATTGTCTAGTTTGGTTCCGCTCCCAATTACTGTGTCGCTACTTACCCCTCGGTCGATGGTGCAACCGGCTCCGATTTCTGCAAAATCTTCAATGATTACCCTGCCACAGCTGGGCATTTTTGTGTACCACTGCTCCCTGTCTTTTTTGGTGTTGTAATAAAATGCATTACTGCCAATTACGGTACCTGATTGAATGATTACATGGTCACCAATAATGCAGTTATCCATAATCGTTACATTGGGATAAACGATACAGTTTTTTCCTATTTTAACTTGATGACCAATGAACGTATTTGGATAAATAATACTGCCTTCTCCAATCACAGCAGTTTCGCTAATTGATTTTACAGCAAGTACAAATGGATTGAAATGATTTACAATTTTACAATACGCTTCGAAAGGATTTTCAACTAGCAATAAAGTTTTATTGGAAGGGCAATCCGTTCTTTTATTAATGATAATAAAAGTTGCGGCACTATGAATACACTTGTCATAATATTTAGGATGATCAACAAAAACCAAATCTCCGGTTTCAACTTTATGTAATTCATTGATGCCAGTTGCATCACCTTGTTGGTTGCCGATTATTTCGGCATCGATCAATTCAGCGATCCAACTAACTGAAACGGGTGCAGGAAAATGCATAGAAAATATTTTTTACAAAGGTACAGCGCTTTGCTTTTAGTGGCCCTATAAACAAATATTTAACCAAATTGGAGTGAAATCCCTCTTTTTGGAAAAAATAACTCAATTTATTTTTGCCTCAAATTGTGCTAGAATTACAGCGTTGAGTTGTTGAAAAAAAATTGAAAACAGTATTCCATTTTGTATTATTTTTTTGATCATTGCTAGAGCCGTAATTTGCGTAGATGCAAGTAAAATCAATGGTTTCATTGAATAAGGGGTTTGTTTATGATTTGTTATTCATTGCAATTAAAGATTGAAAACCGTTTCTTTCTATTGGCGATACCCCCCTTAGTAAGCGGCCCTTATCCACAGCCTAAAAAAAAATGTGAATAAAATTATATAAAATATTTTTTTAGATAGCGAATTTTCTTTTTAATATTGTGGAAGGAAATTAGTTTTCCTGGTACTTACTAACCCATATATATATAAAGCCCGGCTCAAAAATGTCGGGCTTTGTTATTCTTAGGAATGTAATAACGCATTCGTTCTGTCGCTACCTTTACCTTATTTAAACATCCTTTAATTTATTTTTCTTGGAATATTACTGTATCATATACAAACCGTTTAATGTGCTTTCACAGTTTACTTCAGGAGAAGGGAAGCAAACATTGAAAGACTTTTTTGATGTTCCCGTAGATGTTTATCCAGTGGGCAGACTCGACTATGATAGTGAGGGGTTATTGATACTTACCAACGACAAAAAAATCAATCATGATTTATTAAATCCTATGTTGGAACACACCCGCGAATATTGGGTGCAGGTAGATGGAGAAATGACGAGTGAGGCATTGCATGATTTGCAAAATGGAGTTGATATTTCAGTAGAAGGAAAGTTGCATCGCACCAAAAAATGCAAGGCAGTATTATTCAACCTACCTCCCATTGTATTCGAAAGAAATCCACCCATTCGGGTCAGGAAAAATATCCCCACCAGCTGGGTGAAAATAACACTCACCGAGGGCAAAAACCGCCAGGTTAGGAAGATGACAGCAGCGGTCGGTTTTCCTACCTTACGCCTCATTCGCCACCGAATAGAAAAATGCACCATTGAAGGGCTCGAACCAGGGGAAATGCGTATTTTAACGCGTGGAGAAATGTACCAATTTCTTTTCCAAAGCAGAAATGAAGGACCGAAAGCCTAAGAATGGCGTTTTTTCCTATAACTTGTATCTAAATTTTTTATAACAATAACCCCTTAATAATGCTAAAATCAATGACCGGCTTCGGCAGGGCTGAACAAACGGTAAATGACAAGACCTTTCTAGTAGAAATTAAATCGCTGAATGGCAAACAGTTTGAAATGCAATTGAGACTTCCACCCTTGCTTCGACCCTACGAGTTTGATATTAGAAGTATTTTGCAAGAACAACTGGTAAGGGGTACCGTTGATTGTATGATTACCATTAAGCAAAATGGCACTTCCAAGCCGGTAAATATCAATACGGATTTAATCAAGGCCTATTACCAGCAGATTGAATCCTTGGCAGGAGAATTAAATGTCGACACCAATTCTGTTTTAAGTGCATTGCTTCGATTGCCAGAAGTTGTAACGCCTACCAATGATGTATTGAATGACAATGATTTCGAAGAGTTTAAAAAAGTGCTTCAAATAGCCCTTAGTGAGTTGAACAAACACCGGGAAGAAGAAGGTGCCAGCTTGGAAAATGACCTGATCAAACGGATCAACAATATCAATGCCCAAGAAGAAGCAATCGTACAGCTGGAGCCCAATCGCATGAAAAGGATAAGGGAAGAAATTGTACAACTTTTGGAAAAGCATGTGGGCAAAGAAAATTATGATGGCAATCGACTAGAGCAGGAGTTGATCTACTATATTGAAAAGGTGGATATTCATGAAGAACAGGTTCGGCTGAAACAACATTGTGCGTATTTCAGGTCATTACTAGCCAATACAGATGAAGCGAAAGGAAAAAAATTGTCTTTTATTATTCAGGAAATTGGCAGGGAAATCAACACCACCGGAAGCAAGGCATATGATGCCGATATTCAAAAATGCGTGGTAACCATGAAGGATGAACTGGAGAAAGCCAAGGAGCAAATACTAAATGTGTTGTAGCCTGATAAATAGTTTAATCTACAATGGAACTGTTTCAGCAGGTACTACTATTTTCTACTCAACTATTGCCTGCTGCGGCCTTGGTTATTATTTTGTTGCTTCAAAAAAATCAGGTCTTGAAAAACTGTTTTATTTTTGTAAAAATTAATTCGTGAAGATTCATTCAAATATAGTACCTGTTTTCCTGTTGCTTGTGGTAATGATTTGGTTAAATGCCTGCGCCACCATTGACGTATTTGAAAACAACAAGCCCATTCCCGACCACAAGTGGCCCTATTCAATGCAGCCGGTTTTTGATTTTTCTATCAGCGATACGGCTTCCTATTATAACGTGTATGTCATTTTGCGGCATACAGATGCATATAGGTATAATAATATCTGGATTACTATTGGGTCAAGATTGGCAGGAGATACAATGCAATACCGGCGGCTAGATATACCCTTGGGTACTGATGCAAGCGGTTGGGAAGGTTCGGGGTTGGGAGATATTTGGGAGGTTAGAAAATCGATTACCAAAGGACCGATAAAATTTAGTAAAATCGGGAAATATACTTTTTCTGTGGCACAGACAATGCGGGAAAATCCGCTTCCCGAAATAATCAGCATCGGCATAAGGGTGGAAAAAGTGAAGTAGCAATATTGTTGGATAATTGGGCAGTGCAAGTAAAAGCCTGTTTTATTAAAAGGGAATTGGATAAAATTGCACTGTTGACCATTCGCTGTTCACTATTAATTTAACAAAATCATGCCCTTCTCTTTTTATAAGACCAATCGTTTGCGCATTATTTTTCTCGTATACTGGGTATTGTTAGCCTATATCATAGCCGCATTGGTATGGTGGTTTATTGCATTGAACCGACAGAATGTTCAAATGGCTTCCTTTGAGATCTCGCAGTTAAAAATTGGCGAACCCAATAATGACCAACAATTAACTGAAATACTTGCCATTAAAAAAAGAAAAACTGCACAATATGTTGGCGAGGGAGCAATTTTCTTATTGCTCATTTTGTCCGGAGCAGTGTTTATTTACAGAGCAGTAAGGCGGCAATTTAAGTCGGGACAAGATCAACAAAATTTTATGATGGCGATTACGCATGAGTTAAAAACGCCCATCGCAATCACCAAACTCAATTTAGAAACCTTATTAAAAAGGAAGTTAGAAGAAAGTCAGCAACAGCGATTAATTCAAAATACCATTCAAGAAGCGAACCGATTAAATGCTTTGTGTAATAATATGTTGCTTGCATCGCAGATGGAAGCAGAGGGTCATCGTATTACCAAAGAAGAAATTAACCTCTCTGAACTTACAGTAGCTTGTGTAAAAGACTTTATTATTCGCTATCCCCAACGCATTTTTCAGGAAGAAATAGTCGGCGATATATATATTACAGGCGATAGTTTTCTGTTACAAATGGCCATCAATAATTTAATTGACAATGCCATTAAATATTCCCCTAAAAATTCAGTTATATCGATTTTACTTTACCAACAACTAAGGGTAATTACCTTGGTGATTAGGGACCAGGGAAAAGGAATTGATGCGGCGGAAAAGAAAAAAATATTTGATAAATTTTATAGGATTGGAAATAAAGCTACCAAAGAGGCGAAGGGAACTGGTTTGGGTCTATACCTTACTAAAAAAATTGCGCTACAGCATGATGCAACTATATTTGTAGGAGATAATACACCGACGGGAAGTGATTTTACAATCTTGTTTAAAGTATAACTGACTGTTGAAATGTATTCAAAGAAGAGCGGTTGTCAAATTTCAGCGTCTTATTCAAATAACCAATTTTAGTTAGTCATTTAGTAATAAACTGCAGTATGGGTATAAAAAAAATATCGATTTTATTGGTGGAAGATGAGGAAAATTTGCACGAGGCACTGAAGCTGAATCTTGAGATGGAGGGGTATGAGATAACCAGTGCTTTTGATGGGGTGGCGGCTTTACTAGCAGTTCAAAAAGAACATTTCGATCTGATGATACTAGATGTAATGCTTCCCGAATTGGATGGCATTAGCGTTTGTGAAAACATCCGACTGCAAAATAACGATATTCCCATATTGATATTGAGCGCTCGCAATAGCAGTGCTGACAGGGTATTGGGGTTAAAAAAAGGAGCCGATGACTATCTTACCAAACCATTTAATCTGGAGGAATTGCTACTAAGGGTTAATAAGTTGGTCGACAAAAGCAAGCAAATTTCTACTAGAAAACCCTTGGAACAAGTCTATCATTTTGGAAAGAACCAGATTGACTTTACCGCACAAGAATGTATCACAAAAGATGGGGAGAAAATTACCCTTACCAAAAAAGAAATCATGCTGTTAAAACTGCTCATTGAAAATAAAAATGAGGTAGTCACCAGAGAAAAAATTTTGCAGGCAGTATGGGGCTACAATGTATACCCTACCACCCGTACTATTGATAATTTTATTTTGACTTTTCGAAAATATTTCGAAGAAGATAGTCGCAATCCACAATACTTTCATTCCGTTAGGGGAATTGGTTATCGTTTTACTTCGAAGCTGCAGTAAGGGTTGCTGCAATTGCAGCTGCCCGCTGGTACATATCTTCCATTGAATCTACTGAGGCAAGCGGTGTATACAATTGCCACTCAATATCATCTAGTAATTGTTGTATTTGCATGCGGGTATACAAGGCTATTCCTTGCTCATCTGCCTTCGTTTCGATTATTTTTTTTGTAATGGTTGCCAAAGGTATTTGAAGGGCAGTAGCTAAAAAATTACGAAAATCATTGTTTAACGCTTCGTAAAATCCTTTCGAGTCTCGGCCAATCATTTTTTCTTCAGATAGGGTAAAAGGGTTTATCGGTGAACTATGGGATGTAGCGGTTAATTCAGGAGTGACAGAATCGGAAGGCGCTTGTGTAGTTGATATTTTTTTCTTGTTTTTCCTAATCCAGATTATCAATATACTAAGCAATATAAGCGTTCCCAATATCCACCAGCGATTATTGAATAGACCGTCTAAAAACGCTGGGGGGGTTGGTTGCAGGGTGCTATTGCTTTTTGTAAATGAGCCCTTGCCTGTACCCTGGGTAACGGTAACGGTTAGGGGTTCCGAATGCAGGGTGATATATTTTTCCGCCACCACGTTAAAATAACTAAAGTCAATTGCTGGGATAATATAGCTGCCCCGTTTGGAGGCAGTAAATGCATATTCAAAAGTTTTTGTGCCGCTTACTGGCACCGTTAATTGGTCCAGCTGATCCTTTGTTTTGGGTTCGTACCCTTCTATTCCTGCGGGCCAGTTAATGTCGGGTGCAATAATCATTGACATATTGCCCGCACCTGCGATAGTAATGGTCAATTTGCCCGCATCATCTGTAGTAAAATTATTTTTATGAAGGGCTGCTTCCATGGTGAATTTTCCAACAGCACCTTTAAATGAAATGGGTCTGTCTAGCTCAGGCAGCGGTTTTACAATAATTTTCGCAGGCTTACTTTGCAAGCTTATTTTTTCATCCACCATTCCTTCTGCTGGGATGGACGGTTGCGTAAATTCACCAAAAAAATCGTTTATATCACTCCTTTGTCTATTGAGGTATTCTTCTTTAATAAAATGAATGGTATTGTCTACTTCCGCAGTTTCTAATTCTACTGGACCAGCCTGTAATGGATACAACTGTGATTTCCGAAGAATATAAACATTGTACTCCCTTCCATTGAGTTGTTCAATCGAATAATTCGTATTTCCAGGGGGCATTAGGTCAATAACAGAAAAGCCATTAAAAGAAGGGTTTTTGGTAATGCTACTTTCTGATTTTAATCTTGTATACAATTTATAGGTTACCACCACTGGCTCTCCTACAAAGCAGGTGTTCTTATTCGTTACAACTTTTATGAAAATATTTTTATTTATTTTCTGGGAAAGATTTTCACCTTTTTTTAAAATAAAGTCATTGAAACTGGATTGAGCAACTGGTTCGAAAAAAGGGGAGAAGCCTCCTAAGCCGGTCGCAGTATTGTTGGAATTATTTCCTGATCCATTTTTGGTAACAGTAAGCGTTATCGAGTTACCTACTAACACCTTTCCATCTGCCATCGCCTTGGCACCTGCAATAGTAAATTTACCAATTGATTTAGGCTTAAGCAAATAGGTGATACCGATATATTGTCTAGTAACACCATTGTTGATTTCCATGCCACTTTCTTGATTAGGCCCACTGATAACATCAAAATCTGCTAGCACAGGAGGAACAATCTGCTCTACCTGGCGAGCATTGTCAATCATAAGTCGAAGGGTGGCCGTTTCATTTTTTCCAATCGATTCCGGACTGATACTTGCTTTGAAAACAGCTTGTGCAATTGAATGGAATTGGCATAATAACAGCAGTGCAGTAAAAAGCGGGGCGATTTTTTTTGATTGCAGTATCATACGAATCTTCACAAAATAATTAATAATTTAGATCGGATCAAAACCATCAGGTGCAGCTTTGCAACAATATACAAAATTACATTAGCCATCATTCTATCAAGGCAAGTCTCCCAATAAAGGACGAAGTACAATATCTTCCACTACTGCCTGTGGGGATAATTTGCTTGCTGCAAGCACCATATTCGCAATATCACTTGCTTCCATGATACGCTGGCTGCTATTATCAAAATCGCCCCAGGAATCGGTCATTACTGCGCCTGGATATACTCCCATCACTTTTATCAGAGAGGATTTAAGTTCTTCCCGTAGATTTTTGGTAAAACCCATCAGCGCATATTTCGAAATGCTATAGCTGCCGCCATTGGGATATGCAGCTAGCGCTGCAATGGAACACATGTTTACAATTAATCCCTGTTTGGCTTGCACCATGGTGGGCAGCAATGCCCTAGTAAGGTGGTAAGCGCTGTATAAATTAATCGCCATCATTTTCTCCAACACTTCTTCGTCTTCTTGGGAGATCGTTCCAGGTGTAAAATTGCCTGCATTATTTACCAATACATCCATTTTTCCAGTAGGGGTATCAGCAAGTCCGGCCAACACCCAGGCTCCAAAAATCTGAGTTTGCTCCTTCACCGACAGGTCGATCGCCTTCGCTTTGATATTGCATGCGGGATATTTTGTCTGTAGCTCCGCCACTGTGTTATAGAGCGTCACTTCATTTCGGGCACAAAGGAAGAGGGTGGCGCCTTCCGCCGCAAAGCCAGCAGCAATTGCCTTGCCGATTCCTTTTGAAGCCCCAGTGATAATTACATTCATATTCAAAAATTAAGTTAACTTTTACAAATGTACAATGCCATCTCAAAAATAGGATCTCAAGTGTTTAGGGATTAATAAAATACCAACCCCTAATTTTGCGTTTGATTACTGAAGGCAATTTACTCGAATCGACTTATGAAATACAAACATCTTTTTTTTGATTTAGACCATACCCTATGGGACTTTGATGCCAACGCAAAAATAGCACTTACAGAAATGTATTCTTTTTTTAATTTGAAATTGTTGCAGGTGGAGCCCTTTGAATCATTTTACCGGCATTATTTACATCACAATCAAATTTTATGGGACCGTTATCACAAGGGTTTCATAAACTCAGAAGAGTTGAAATGGCGACGGATGTGGCGCACTTTACTTGAGTTTAAAATTGGCGATGAAAAGCTAGCAAGGGAAATCAGCGGAAAGTTTTTAGAAGTCTTGCCCGTGCAAAAGGGCGTATTTCCGCATACATTTGAGATATTGGATTATTTGACCGAAAAAAAATACCAGCTCCACTTAATCACCAACGGATTTGAAAAGGTGCAGTGGAGTAAATTGAATAACAGTGGCTTAAATCGGTATTTCCAGCACGTGATCACATCAGAGGCGAGCAATAGCTTGAAACCAAGAAAAGAGATTTTTGATTTTGCACTTCAAAAGGCTGGCGCTTTAGTTGACGAAAGCATTATGCTGGGAGATAATTTAGATGCGGATATTCAGGGAGCCATTAATTTTGGAATGGATTCTGTTTTTGTGAATCACTTGCAGGTAGTTACTGAAAAACAACCTACGTTTACGATTACCCATCTAAAAGAGCTAGAAAATATATTTTAAATCATCTTGACCTGTTGATTGCACTCATGGTGAATCAACATAGCCAATGGGTCAATACCGCAAACTAGGTGGAACTAATTGTACTTTTGTATTTGCAGTAAATATCGTTGGAATTATCCCTCAGGCTGCATTGTAGCAATAATGGTAACACCACCTTGTACCGATTGGTTTAGCTCCACATTTATTTTTGTACCTACAGGCAATAGAAGATCTACCCGGCTACCAAATTTGATAAATCCCATTTCAGCTGTCTGGCTCACCTGCTGACCTACCTGCAAATAATTTACAATACGTTTTGCGAGTGCTCCGGCAATCTGTTTCACCAAAATATCTACATTTCCTTTTCTGATCACTACAGAATGTCGTTCATTTTCAGTGGATGATTTAGGGTGCCAGGCTACTAGGTATTTACCTTTATGGTATTGGTTATAGACCACTTCTCCACTGATGGGGTTTCTATTAACGTGCACATTGGCGGGACTCATAAAAATGGACACCTGTAAACGTTTGTTATGAAAATATTCTGGATCTATCACCTCTTCAATTACTACCACTTTTCCATCTGCAGGTGCTACGATGGCATTTTCGTTCAATGTGAGCACACGGTTGGGTATCCGGAAAAATGAAATCAAAAAAAGCAATAGTCCAAGGGATAAAAAAAAGGCTATGCCGGCAAGTATCGGCAGGGAGGCACTAAAAAAATAAAAGAAAATGAAATTCAAAATAAAAAAAACGATCGTGCCAATGGCGATACTTGTGTAACCTTCTCTGTGAATTGTCATGCTTTATTAAATTGAATGGCAAATATAAGCCACCTGCCTTAGGCTACAAGCCTATTGATTATAAAAATAATTTTAAGAACAGCCAAACAAATGGAGTGGCTATCAACAACGAATCGAATCGATCTAAAAAACCACCATGCCCGGGCATAATGGAACCGCTATCTTTCATATCAGCCATCCGTTTTAACTTACTTTCTAGCAAATCGCCCAAAGTGCCAAAAATAGCGCAGAGCGATGCAATGATGAAATAGTTTTGGTGTTGGATGGGGTGAAAAAAATGTTCGGCTACTACCGGGAATCCAAATCCGATCAGTAGAATACATAGAATGGCGCCTCCAATTGTTCCTTCCCAGGTTTTCTTGGGGGAAATAGGCGAAAAAGGCGTTTTTCCAATCAATGACCCTACTAGGTAAGCCATGGTATCGTTGATCCAAATGCTAAAAATGATTACCAATGGTAGGAGGATGCCTGTATTGGCGGATCCATCAAAACCAGTCCAATTTATCCTGATATCTATCAACAAGCATATTGGCAAGCTGATATAGGGTAATCCGAACAAAATATAGGGTAGATAATTTTCACTATATATTTTTTTCAGCAGTTTAATAAACTCAAACCAACAACCAAAATGAATCAATGTGAATAATGCCAAAAAACTCCATTCATTCCATAGTAATCCGCCTAGCATAACTACTACAAAGATCAAAGCCGTTAATGAACGCGTTTTTAGGGTATCCAAATTGATTGCCATCAGTTGTTTTTGTTAGTGAGCGTTAAAGCGGTTAATGAATAAACGAAGCATCATCCAAAATAATGGAACAGTTTAATTAAATGGGTTATCATTAGGCGCTACTCCAGCAATAAGCACTTCTTCTCCAGGCTGGTCAATTTCATTTTCACTTACTTTGTTGAAGAAAGTGAACAGGCCATAAAGTGCTACAATACTGGCTAGTCCCAGCCATAAAGGAACTTGTCCGTCCATTTTGGAAGGGTCGGGGTGTTCGCCGGGTTTGGTAAAAAGGTACATGGCCGTTACAGCAAAAGCATTATTAAAAAAATGACCGATAATATTGAGCCAGATATTTCCGGTGCGATAATAGATCCATCCAAGCAGAAAGCCGAGTGCAAATCTACTTAGAAATCCAAGGTATGAACCATGGATGGCACTAAAAATAATAGAAGTAACCACAATGGCCAACAAGGGTTTTTTAAACCATCGGGAAAATAAATTTTGTATTCCACCCCTAAATAAAGTTTCTTCAAATAGGGCAGGTAAAAAAGCAATGACCACTACGGATATAATATAATCTGCAAAATTGTCCATTCGCGCAATTACAGCAACCTGTTGATTATAGGCATCTTCCGCTTCCTTGAATTTCAAAAGGGCTGCTTTTGACCAGGGTAAAAGGGTTGTTAAATCTTGCAAAGCACTTACCAGCGGAAGCGCTGCGAGCATAATCAATATCACCACCCCAGCTGATTTTACATTGCAATATTTTTTAAATCCCAGGTGAACAAATGGTTTTTTATGGCAAACCAACGCGTATAAAACGGTGGGTAAAAAAAACATGAAGAAGGCGGTAATAAAGGTAATCCACCTTAGTAGTGCGGCGTTTTCTGGTTTTAATAAACCGTCCAATAATTGGGCGGCTGAATTGCCACTTGTACTTCCGGGATTCATTTTTACAAAAAAAGGAAGGATACTTGCAATAGCACCCCCTATTATCAGTCCAACGCCAACAAATCCAGCTAGCACAGCTAGTTGATTCCAGTAATTAAAACGTTTTGTAGCCAAATGCGCCATAGTGTTTGCTTATAAGTGCGTAAATTTACATCCAAAAAAGTTGATGCGTATGGTTTTCTATTGATAGTTTACTATGCCTATTTAATTTTTTATGAACAAGTCAACTTTAACACCCATTAATTGATCATATGCCATCGATCGGTAATATACAACTTCCTGAATTCCCATTACTACTTGCTCCAATGGAGGATGTAAGCGATCCGCCTTTTAGGGCTGTTTGTAAAGACAAGGGAGCCGATTTAATGTACACTGAATTTATTAGTAGCGAAGGATTAATCAGGGATGCCATCAAGAGCCGTCAAAAACTTGATATTTTTGATTACGAAAAACCGGTAGGGATCCAAATATTTGGTGGAGATGAGGAAAGCTTGTCGCTGGCTGCAAAGATTGTAGATGTTACCAATCCCGATTTGCTTGACATCAACTTTGGATGTCCTGTTAAAAAAGTCGCCATGAGGGGAGCTGGTGCAGGCGTATTGAAGGATATTGATCTGATGGTGCGATTAACCGAGGCCGTTGTAAAATCAACTAGCTTGCCGGTCACAGTAAAAACTCGATTGGGCTGGGATGATGAGAACAGGAATATAGAGGAAGTGGCAGAGCGTTTACAAGATGTAGGGATTAAAGCCCTTTCCATTCACGGGCGCACACGCGCGCAGATGTACAAGGGGTCGGCAGACTGGGATTTGATAGGAAAAGTAAAAAACAATCCTCGCATCACCATGCCCATATTTGGTAATGGAGATATTGATAGCCCACAGAAAGCATTGGAATATAAAAACCGGTATGGTATAGATGGCATAATGATTGGAAGAGCCGCTATTGGCTACCCTTGGATATTTGACGAGATCAAGCATTTTCTAAAAACAGGCGAAATATTACCACCCCCTTCAATAGAAGATAGAGTGGAAGTGTGTAAAAAACATTTGCATAAATCCTTTGAATGGAAAGGCCCTATCGTAGGGATTTTTGAAATGCGCCGACATTATGCCAATTACTTAAAAGGACTACCCGGAATTAAAGACTACCGTTACCAGTTGGTGACCCTCAAAACGGTAGAAGAAATTGATGCCATTCTTGATGAAATTGTAACAAAATACGCCGGCTACGAGTTCGAAAAGACACCCATCGAATTGATTAATTATCATGAAAAATGCCCTTTGTAAAATAGGGTAAATCACCCCTTTTTAGCTATAGATCCGCCCAATGACAGCGGCATATTTTTCCATTATTATCTTTCGTTTAAGCTTGAGCGTTGGGGTAAGCTCTCCACTGTCGATGGTCCATTCATTAGGTAATAGTTCAAAGCGTTTCACCTGTTCCACATGGTTGAAAGCGATATTAAAACTCTCGATTAGTTCAGTGTAAAGTGCCAACACCTTAGGATGATTGATAGCATCTTCATTCGTTGTGAAGGGGATAGTTTTTTGGCGCATCCAATCTTTCAGATTAGATAAAGAGGGGACAATTAATGCGCCCACAAATTTTTGGTCAGCACCTACAATCATCATCTGTTCAATAAAGGGAGATTCCTTCATCCTGTTTTCGATGGGCTGAGGAGCCACATATTTACCGCCACTGGTTTTGAAAAGTTCTTTTTTACGATCCGTGATTTTTAAAAATTTTCCATCTTCAAACACGCCTATATCGCCCGTATGCAACCAGCCATCAATAATGGTTTCTGCAGTCAAATCCGGACGTTTATAGTAGCCCATCATTACGCTTGGCCCCTTCACACAGATTTCTCCATCGGCTTCCAGTTTAACCTCTTGCCCTTGCAATATAGGCCCTACAGTACCAAACTTGGTGCCTCCCGCATATTGGGTGTTGATGCTGATAACCGGACTGTTTTCAGTTGGGCCATAACCCTCATAAATAGGTATTTTAGCGGCTGTAAAAATCCGTATCAGTCGAATCTGGCAAGCTGCTCCTCCGGTAATAATAAATTTTATATGATTGCCCAATGCCGCTCTCCATTTGTTAAAAATTAATTTATTGGCGATCGCGAGTTGAAGGTGGTAAAAAATCCCCTGGTTTTTCGAAACATCATATTGATCGCCTAAGGCAACGGCCCAATAAAATAAGGTACGCTTGATACCCGTTAATTCTGCACCCTTGCTCATGATTTTTTCATACACTTTTTCAAGCAGCCGCGGCACCGTGCAAAATACATCCGGTTTTATTTCTTTTAAGTTTTCAGCAATGGTGTCCAAGCTTTCAGCATAATAAATGGAGATCCCGGAACAGATATACATATACGAGGCTACCCTTTCAAAAATATGGTTCAATGGTAAAAAACTAAGGGACCTAGAAAATTTATTTTCTTCTAAGGGAAAACTTATTACAGCATTTAAAATATTGGAAACAATATTGCGATGACTAAGCATTACCCCCTTTGGCGTTCCGGTAGTTCCGGAAGTATAGATGATAGTGGCACAATGTTCAGCCGATATGGTTGCCTTTATTTGTTCTAACTGAACATTATCCGATTCATTTGGTGATGGCAGGATTGTTTTCCAGTAGGCTACCCCTGGCAACTCATCAAAACTATACACATTCTCAAGAGAAGGAACCTGGGCTCGAACAGCAGATACCTTATCCATAATTTCTTGACCACTTACGAAGGCTAATTTTACACCGGCATCATTGAAAATAAATTCAAGTTCATTCACATTGGTAGTGGGATAGATGGGGCAAAGCACGGCACCTATTTGTTGACAAGCCATATCAAGCATTAGCCATTCCGACCTGTTTTTGCTGATCAAGGCAATCTTATCCTGCTTCTCAACGGTCATGTCATTTCCACTAATGCCTAGCCGAATCAGGGCAATACTTAAGTTGTTCACAATGGAGTTTACTTCAGCTGTGCTGTATTTTCTCCAGTGGCCATTTTCTTTCCCCCCAATCATATCGGGTTTTGGAAAATGTTCCAATTGGTTTTTCAAGAAATCAAATAATCTGGATTTTTCGTTCATATACAATCGTTCAACTTGTAAAAAATCAGTTTAGGCGAGCAATTCAGTTTAGCCGGTTTTGGTAAACTATGACTAAGTTAAATAAAAAAGCCTTCTCAATTGCTAGCGAGCTAATAAAATTAAAAATGGAGCAATGTTTTGTTTAACCAGTTAGCTCGTTCGGGCCTAATGGAAGTAGAAATGAAAAGACCAATGAATCAGCCAATGAATTAGTTGGCTGATCGGTAATATTGTCCCATCGGAACCTTGAATATTCTACCAGATTGAAAACGGGTAAATTCATTGTATTCTACCGAATGCTCCAGTACCCAGCTTTGGTAAGTAGTTAAATTTTGTACGATACCAAATAACCATTGATTATAGGCTTCAAATATTCCATCTTGTATTAGTTGACGTTGGTAATCAAATAGTCGGCTTGGATATTTGCTGGCATATTCATTGGACCAGTCAAGTACAAACCGGGTCCTAATCATGGTAAGCGTTTCAGCATTGAATTCTGTTGTTACAGCAAGGTTTTGTTTATGGATGGTTTGAAGAAAAGCAGTGGAAAATTTACTTGGTGCTACATTTTCTTTTTTTATCATCTCGTCAATAAATATTTTTTTATAGCTCTCCAGTATAATTGACTTTATTTCTGGCGAATGGGTACTGAGCGGCTCCATATTCACAAAAACTTCGCCATACAAAATACTCCATACATTGTCTGCATTGAGATGGTAATATTTGCAGGCGTTGTAATAATTTTTAGAATAATTCGGATCATTCTCTATGCCTTTTTCCCATTGCCGAATCGCTTCATTATTTTGTTGCGCCCATTGAAGATCACCTAATTCATTGTAGAGTGCCCCACTTGTAGGGAATTTTTTAATTCCTTTTTTAAAAAGCTTTTCGCATTCTTTAGTCTGTTCTAATTGCTTATAAAAATTGCCTGCTATTTGATAGCATTGGTCATCAGACTCTTCTTTGTCAATAATCATTTTGATAACCTCGAGTCCCTTGTCGTATTCTTTTTGAAAATAAAAGGACAGGGCAAGATCTTTGGTGATTTCGATATTGTTGGGTTCGACAATGGAAGCGCGCTTCAGCAGGAGTGAGGCGTTATTGAAATCATTTTGTTGCATAAAGGACCTAGCTCTTTCTTGCAGCTCTGTTGCTGACTGGGCATCACTGAATTGAACCGAAAAAAAAAGGCTTGCATAAAAAGCGGCTATTGGAATTAATTTCATCAGCATAAAAGTACTGATATCTGATTAAAGCATAAAATTTTCATTTTAAATTTTGCTAATAAAACAAGCAAAGTCCAATGGGTATGAGCACCGCATCAATTTTTAGAAAACAAATGAAAGGCTAGTTAATCAAGTGGGTAAGTAGTCCATCCCTAAGTTTGGGTTCAAACCAAGTGCTTTTGGGGGGCATTACATTCCCGCTGTCTGCGATATCAAACAATTGTTGAATGCTGACCTGATGTAGGCTGATGGCAACGGCCATTTCACCGCTGGTTACTCTTTTTTCCAACTCTTCCAAACCGCGGATGCCTCCAACAAAATCAATGCGCTGATCGGTACGTTGATCCTTTATTCCGAGTATGGGGTCCAGTAAATTATTTTGTAAAATGGTGACATCCAAAATTCCAATTGGATCATTGGTGAAGGTATTTTCCTTGGCGGTAAGGCAATACCATTGTTTGCCAATGTATAACCCAAACTCATGAAGGTTTTTAGGTGAAAAAGCTTTTTCGGCTTTTTCTACAATAAATGAATTGGATATTTTTTCTATCAATGCTGCTGCATCCAGTCCGTTTAAATCCTTCACTACCCGATTGTAGTCCATGATGTGCAATTGGTTGGAAGGGAATAAGGTGGTTAGGAAAATATTGGCTCCTTCAGGTGCATTTTTGCCCAAAGCCTTTCTGACTTTTGCTGCTGACGCTGCCCTGTGATGGCCATCCGCTATATAAGTGAATGGCACTTTGGTTTTAAACAATTCGGTTACTAAATCAATGGTTGCCGAATCATTGATAATCCAAATGCTATGTTGAATGCCATCTTCTGCAAGCAGATCGTACACTGGATTTTTTTCTTTTTGCCATTTGCTAATTACTTCGTCGATTTCAGCCACATTTCGGTAGGCTAAAAATACATTCCCCGTTTGAGCACCAGTGGTAGTGATATGGTTGATTCTGTCCTTTTCCTTTTCAGGCCGGGTAAATTCGTGCTTTTTGATCAGATCATTTTCGTAATCATCTACACTGCTTCCACAAACCAATCCTGTCTGGCTTCTTCCATTCATTATTAGTTGATAGATATAATAACAGGGTTTACTTTCACGAAACAAAATATTTCTGCTGATGAAAGCCTCCAGATTATTTTTTGCAGTATCATAGACTTGCTGTGAGTGAATATCTACCTCTTCGGGCAAATCAATTTCACTTTTGGTAATATGTAAAAAACTATTGGGGTTGCCCTGTGCTTCTACTTTTGCTTCCTTACTATTGAGTACATCGTAAGGTCGGGATGCTACTTGTTTGGCATGTTGTGCTTCGGGTCGTAAGGCTCTAAAAGGTTGAATCGTAATCATCATGGAAATATTAACTAATCTGAAATGTATTGTATTATTTATGCATGGGCAGCTGCAAATTCTTTCATTGCATTCACCAAAATTGTAACACTACTAATGGGCAAGGCATTGTATAAAGAGGCTCTAAAACCGCCTACTAGCCGATGTCCTTCTATACCCACAATATTTTTTTCTTTTGTTAAGCGAAGAAAAGCCGCTTCGAGGGATGGATCGTTCATTACAAAACATACATTCATTTTGCTTCTGTCTGCCTTGTCTACTGTACCGCGAAAAAAAGGATTTTCATCAATTTCAGTATATAGTAAGGCGGCCTTCGCCTCATTTAATTTTTCTATGGCAGCCACTCCGCCTTGGCCTTTTAGCCAACGAAGTGTAAGCATACAAACAAAAACAGCAAAAACTGGAGGCGTGTTAAGCATACTGCCATCATTGATGTGATTGCGATAATCCATAATGGTAGGAATGGCACGCTTTATCTTACCCAGAATATTTTTCTTAACCACTACCAAATTTACTCCAGCAGGCCCCATATTTTTTTGAGCACCAGCATATATCAGGTCGAAGGCATTAAAATCAATTAACCTGCTGAAAATATCACTGCTCATATCTGCTACCAATGGAATGCTGGTATAAGGAATCTTTTGCCACTGGCTTCCGTAAATGGTATTGTTGGTAGTAATATGAAAATAGGCAGCATCATTGGGTACTGCAAAATCTTTTGGAATAACGGTGTAATTGCTTTCTTTGCCAGAACATACGACCTCTACTTTACCGAAAAGTTTCGCCTCTTTAATCGCTTTTGTTCCCCACACGCCGGTATCAGCATAAGCAGCCGTTTCTTTATCATCCAGCAAATTCATCGGCACCTGCATAAATTGAGTGGAGGCGCCCCCGTGCAAAAACAATACTTCGTGCTGGTCGTCCAATTGCATGAGCTCTCTTACCAATTCCCTTGCTTCGGTCATGACCGCCTCAAAACTGGCAGTACGGTGACCTAATTCCAAAATAGACAAGCCAGTATTGTTATAATTCAATACCGCCTCAGCGGCTTGCTGAAAAACTTCTTTTGGTAAAATGGATGGGCCTGCATTGAAATTATATACCACGGATTCCTATTATTAATTGAAATGTATTTTTTTAGAATGCAAAAGTACCCAAATGAACTGTAAGTTTTAAATGAAATATGAAAACTTTTTCTGGAATCAATGAATTTAACCAGTGAAAAACAGTGCCATTAATGTGTAAATTGGAACGATTGACTACTTAAATGGCAATTGTTAAATTATTGCAGGTATTTGAGTGTTTTGTTACTATTCTTCCTGTTTTCCAATCATTTTGGTATTGTTTTTCCAGCTTTCATTCAAAATTTCAAATGATTTGATGTCAATTTGGGAAAAAGGTTGTCTGGAAAGCGCATGCAGATTTGGCTGCCCCGCATTTACCCAGGCAGTATACCAAAAGGAGGCAATAGAGGCAATGGACAGGCGCATTCTTCTTTCAATCATCCCATTGAGCATTTTGTCATAAGCAATGGTAAAGGCGGTTGAATATTGCCGGATCAATACACCATTTCGATTTTCAAAACTAAATTTCTGGTTGCTGGGAAATGACCGGGTAAGCTCCCGCTCAAAGGTCAAAACAGAATCGGCTGCTTGGGCGCTTTCCAATACCCTTGACCAAATATAGGCCCCTGTGTTTTCGATATAGTGCGCCTTTCCTATGAAAAAATTGAATTCCTTTTCTGCCAGTAATTCGGGTACTCGACTTTCCCAAAACCCATGAATACCTTTTTGATTGCTATATTGACCATTGTGGTTACTATTGGCATGCAAGGGTACATGTGAATCTGCAATATAATGGCCTATCTCAGCACTGTTTTTCATAATGCGGCTAAAATCTTTTTCCTTAAATGCACTTGTAAGTCGAAGTAGCATCGTTTGAATATGCCAGGGTACAATGCCGAACATTTTAAGCGAATCCTCTCCAAATTTTGCAACGGCTTCTTTCCAGGAACGGGGTAAGTTGGGGTAAGGATATGTACCGTAATGATCAATATCTATATAGTGACGAGGGCCTTCTTCGCGAACTGCATATCGTCTTTTGTCGGGATCTACTGCATGCTCGGAGAGGAAGTCAATATTAGGCTTATATAAAACCATCATCTCGGGAGGCAATAAAAAAACAGCCAGGTAATTGATCTTTTGGTGTGCGAAAAATCCCCAGCAGTAGCAGCTGGATGTGAATAAACAACCGATAAAAAGTAACAACAAATACTTCATGGCAAACGAATTTTTTCCGTTAGCACTTGAAGGGTACAGTAGAGAAATGCTTCTAGTCTAACAGACCCTTAAATTAAGTAGGCTTGCGGCCGTATGCAAGTAAAATGTCATATAAATTTTCCCGTTCGGATAAAATTGACTGTATGATTAAACAGGTTGTTGTAGCTCATTTTCTTGGTGGGCCTGGGCAAAAGGAGTACTGTCTACTACATCGGTAACACCGCCACTTACTGCAAACTTCATGGTTTGCGCAGCGCTAATATTGGTAATAGGTCTTATCCTTTCTTTGGGTATAATGTATACATTTCCGGCTACCGAATAGGACATCGGAATGTAAACGGCCACGTAATTGGGGAAACCAAATTTTTCCATATTGTCTTGTGTAATAAATCCAACCCGCCACACATCATTGTCATCTACATTAGCCAATACATTCTGGGTAAACTTCTTTTTTTCACCGGCAAAAGCATCAAAAAAGTCTTTGAGGGTAGAATAAATAAATTTGATGCCGGGGGTTTTTTCTAGCAATTTGTCAAAGGCATCCACAATTTTGCCTCCAATATAATTGGAAGAAACATAGCCCACCGAAATTACTAGCAGGATAACTACTACAAAACCTAGTCCGGTGATGCGCTTCATATTACCCTGGGCATCGGTCATTAGGTGGGGCATGATGCCATTCATTAGATTGGGCAAAATCCCATCTACAAAATTAAACAAGCTGCTAATTGCCCAAAAGGTGATGGCAATTGGCGCTAGAATCAATAGACCTTGTAAAAAAAACTGAATTAATTTTTTATAGCCCGAAGATTTTTTCATGAGTAGCTGTTTATAGGTGGTTGACGTTTTAAAATTCGCCTGAATGACCCTTCAAAGGTAATCGATTGATTTGCGGCGGGGTATTAAAAATGCCACGAAGTAAAAAAAATCTTGTTGGAAACCTTGGTTACAAAAATAGTTTCCGTAGTTTTGCCCTTTATTATGTCAGATTTAGCACCCGCAGTTAGAATTAAGGAAAAAGCACATGCCCTTTTTATGCAATATGGCCTCCGTAGTGTCAGCATGGATGATATTGCGGGTAGTTTGGGTATGAGCAAGAAGACGATTTACCAATACTTTGCCGATAAGGACGACCTAGTTTTGGCGGTAATCAGCGAAGAGCTGGAGCGGAATGAAAGTGTTTGTGAGCAATATCAGCAATCTTCTATCAATGCGGTGCATGAAATTTTTCTTGCACTAGATATGGTAGTGGCTTTGTTTAGCGCTATGAATCCTTCCTTAATTCACGATATGCACAAGTACCATCCAAAAGCCTTTCTTAAATTTCAACAGTACAAAGACGACTATATATATTCTACCATTCGTGAAAATATGCAAAGGGGTATCCAGGAAGGTCTTTACCGCGAGGGTATCAATTTAGACATTTTGGCAAGATATCGGCTCGAAAGCATTATGCTTCCTTTTAATCCCGAATTTCATAACAAACTAAAATTCAACCTTGCCCAAATAGAGGAAGAATTTATCATTCACTTCCTCTTTGGATTGGCTTCACCTAAAGGATACAAACTGATCAATCAATATCTACAAGAGCGAATTAAACCAATGAATCATGAGAAAAAATAAAAGAAGCAAAGCAATACTACCCATTGTTGTTTTGCTAATGGTAGTGCAGTTGTCAATGGCACAAACCAAGAATGCATTTTCGGTAAAACAGGCGGTTGATTACGGATTAAAAAATGCCGTTCAGGTAAAAAATGCGCTGATCGATATTAAGATTCAAGAACAAACCAACCGTGAAATAACCGCCGCTGCTTTTCCTCAAATTAATGGAAGCATCACTACCGTTCACTATTTCAATGTGCCCGTTCAATCTATTCCCAATTTTATAGCACCTGCAACTTATAAAGTTTTAATAGATGAAGGGGTGAAAAATGCAAGCGGCAATACGATCACCAGCCCCAATGGAGGAAATTTTGGAAATCTGCCACTTCAATTTGGAACACCTTGGACATCTAGCGCAGGGCTTGATTTTTCGCAATTGTTGTTTGATGGACAGGTGTTTGTAGGACTACAGGCAAGATCTGCAGCAATGGCGCTGGCAACCAAATCTGCAGAAGTAACGGCAGAGCAGATCAAAGCGAATATTTTTAAAATATATTACCAGTTGGTAGTGGGCAATAGTCAATTGGCCAGTTTAGAAGCAAATATTATTCGTTTCAAAAAACTGCTATTGGATACCAGGGAAATTTATAAAAATGGATTTGCAGAAAAATTAGATGTTGATAAATTGGTGGTACAACTTAATAATCTTTCTACTGAAAAGGAAAAGGTAATAAATCAATTATCTGCTGGCAATGCAGGTCTGAAGTTTTTAATGAGTATGCCTCAAAAAGAGGAGCTAGTGCTTACTGATTCTTTAACAGAAGAAGAATTAAAATCCAATATCCTCGAGGAGGTAGTTAATTATACTGATCGTAAAGAGATTCAGTTGTTTACCCTAGCTGCAAAAATGAATGGTTACAATGTTAAAAGATATAATTTAAGTAGAATACCTACGGTGGCTGCGATTGGATCCTATTCAAAAAATGCGCAGCGAAATACATTTAATTTTTTCGATAAGGGAGATTGGTTTACTACTTCTTTAATCGGATTAAAAATAGCGGTTCCTATTTTTGATGGTTTTGCTAGAAGGTCAAAAATCGCCAGCGCAAAATTAACACTCGAAAAATCAAACAATAGCCTGCAACAGGCCAAGGAGTCCATGGACAATGAAGTGATCCAGGCAAGAATAAAAATGAAATCGGCTATCCTTACTGCGGATGCGCAAAAGCAAAACATACAGTTGGCAGAGGATATTTTTAGAATAACACAAAAGAAGTATGCGGAGGGATTGGGAAGCAACCAGGAAATATACAATGCCCAAACAGAATTAAAAGTGGCTCAAAATAATTATTACGGGGCTTTGTACGATGCTATTTCAGCAAAAATTGATTATTTAAAAGCAGCCGGAAAACTATAAGGGATGCTTGTAAAAGAACTAGCCAAAAAATTGAAACTTGGAATCAACAACGACTAATAAATAAAATAAATAAAAATAGATGAAGCAATATTTAGTACTCAGCTCGGCTGTAATCATGTTATTATCTTCTTGTGGCAGTAGCAATACCAACAATGGACTGGCATTAGGCGAGAAAAGAGCAGCTCTCGAAAAATTAAAAAATGAAAAAGGAAAATTAGATGAGCAGATAAAAAAAATGGAGGGGGAAATCAATCTATTGGATCCTGCAAACTCGAATGCACAAAAAGCAAAGTTGATTTCAGTGCAGACCTTACAGCTTGCCAATTTTGATCATTTCATTGAATTGCAAGGTAAGATTGATGCAGAAAACACCAGCATTATTACCCCAAGAGGTGCTCCCGGACAGGTGAAAGCTATTTTTGTAATAAAGGGTAGCAATGTAAAAAAGGGTCAATTGCTATTGAAACTCGATGACGCAATTGTCCGTCAGAATGTAGCGGCTGCCTTGCAGGGAATCGAAAGTATAAAGACACAATTGGCATTCGCTAAAAACATTTACCAGCGACAAAAAAATCTATGGGATCAAAACATTGGTTCTGAAGTACAGCTGATAACTGCCAAAAATAATGTTGCAACATTAGAAAATCAATTAAAAGCTACGGAGGAAAATGTTAAAGTAATTCAAGAGCAACTTAATACCACCAATGTGGTAAGTGATGTGGATGGCGTTGCCAATGAAGTCAATATAAAGGTGGGCGAAATTTTTCAAGGCATGAATGCGCTTGGCATGGCGCAGATTAAAATTGTAAACAATAGCTTGCTGAAAGTGGTGGGAAATATTCCTGAAAATTATTTGGCCAATGTATCAAAGGGCGCACCGGTTGAAACATTGGTGCAGGATCTTAACAAGTCTTTTTCTGGAAAGCTAACATTCATAGGTGCTTCCATTGACCCATTGTCAAGGGGCTTTATTGTAGAGGCAAAACTACCTTCTGATCCTTTGATTAAGCCCAACCAGATTGCACTCATGAAAATAAAGGATTATACAGCAGCCAGTGCCATTAGCATCCCAATCAGCACTTTGCAAAACGACGAAACCGGAAAATTTGTAATGCTAGCAAGTACGGAAGCTGGAAAGCTGGTAGCACGCAAGCGGCCCGTCATCATCGGTCTCATCAACGGAGAAATGTTGGAAGTGAAGTCAGGATTAAAGGCTGGCGATGTACTGGTAACAGCTGGTTTTCAAAGTTTGTATGAAGGACAGTCTGTAACCATTAAATAGCCCATAATTTTTATAGGATTAATCATTGACATTTTTGGTCAATCCTTCAACACCCAGTTGCTTAAGGGAAAGTAATAAAATTAATTGTATGAATGGATTAGACAATTTGAAGAAAAAATTTAAGGAATTCGGACCTACCACTTGGAGTATTAAAAATAAAACTTCCATTTATTTACTGACGTTATTTGTAACGATGGCAGGTGTTTACCAATTTGTAACATTGCCTAAGGAGCAGTTTCCTGACATTGTAATTCCTACCATTTATGTGCAAACAGTTTATGTAGGCAATTCACCTAGGGATATCGAAAACCTAGTAACCAAGCCCATCGAAAAACAGATCAAGGGGATTACAGGAGCCAAAATAAAAAAAGTAACCAGTAGTTCTCAGCAAGATTATTCTGCCATTACAGTTGAGTTTGAAACAAGTTCAAAAACTGAAATAGCGCTGCAGAAAGTGAAGGATGCCATTGATAAGGCCAAAAAGGACCTGCCAAAGGATCTTACCCAGGAGCCAACAGCGCTGGAAATTAGTTTGAGTGAGCAGCCCATCATGTATGTCAATGTAAGCGGAAAATATGATTTGGTTAGGTTAGAAAAGTATGCATCTGATCTAAAAGATAAGATAGAGGAACTAAAGCAATTAAATCGGGTAGACCTAGTGGGGGCGCCAGAGCGGGAGTTTCAAATCAATGTAGATAATTACCGAATGCAGGCTGCCAATATTACTTACGATGATATAGCCAATGCAGTGAGCAGAGAAAATCTGGATATCAGCGGAGGCCTTTTGGATATGGGAAATATGCGCAGAAATATTCAGTTGAAGGGGCAGTTTAAAACTGCAACGGATATTGAAAAAGTATTGGTTAGAAATACATCCGGTTATCCAATTTACCTAAAGGATATTGCTGTAATAAGAGACACGATTAAGGAGCGGGAAAGTTTTGCGCGGTTGAATGGTCAAAATGTAATCACACTGAATATTATCAAGCGTGCTGGTGAAAATTTAATTGAAACCAGTGATGGGGTTAAGGCCATTGTTAAGGAAATGCTGGAGAAAGATTTTCCGAAAGACCTGAAGGTGGTAATTACTGGCGATCAAAGTAAGCAAACCAGGACTTCCTTTCATGATCTAGTTAATTCTATTGTGATTGGTTTTATACTCGTGCTGATTATCTTGATGTTTTTTATGGGAGTTACCAATGCATTCTTTGTTGCACTGAGTGTTCCACTCAGTATGTTTGTGGCATTTATGTTTTTGCCGGCTGCGGATATGATTGTAGGCACCCATGTTACTTTAAATTTCATCGTTTTATTTGCATTGCTTTTTGGGTTGGGCATTATTGTAGATGACGCAATTGTGGTGATAGAGAATACCCATCGCATTTTTATAGAGAGCAATGGAAAAATAAATGCGCAAAATAGCGCCCGAATGGCAGCAGGAGAAGTTTGGTTGCCAGTTTTAGCTGGAACGCTTACCACCTTAGCACCTTTTTTTCCCTTACTTTTTTGGCCGGGAATCATCGGTAAATTTATGGTCTATCTGCCCACCATGCTCATTTTTACATTGACTGCCTCACTGATAGTTGCTTTTATAATCAATCCAGTTTTTGCAGTTGATTTTATGAATCACCCCGAGGGTGAAAAGCAATCTAAATCAGCCATTTTCCGAAAACCAATTTTTTGGGTAATTGTTGTTGTTGGGATCATCTTCAATAGTATCGGGATGGTTCAAAATGCTTCCGTACAAGGAATTGTAACGGGTACGGACATCGTTAATCCAGGCAGCATTTATCATTTCTTCGGTAATTTATTATTGTTTTTTGCTTTGCTAATGGTGTTTAATAAATATGTATTGGATAAAGCGATTCATCGTTTTCAAAACAATGCCTTGCCTTGGATAATGGATCATTATGAAAATTTATTAAGGTGGTCATTAAAAGGCTGGAGGCCGGTATACCTTTTGTTGGCAACCATTGGCCTGTTTTTTCTTTCGGTAGTGTTTTTTGGAATGCGTAAAGTACCAGTCGTGTTTTTCCCGGGCAGCGACCCTAATTTTATTTATGTTTATTTAAAATTACCAGTGGGCACTTCTGTTAAATATACAGACTCGGTTACCCATATTTTGGAAAGCAGGATCAATAAGGTGTTGAAGATATCAAATGATACAAGCAATCCAATAGTGGAAAGTGTAATTACCAATGTGGCGGTTGGTGCAAGTGATCCACAATCCGGAGACAGAACTACGCGGAGCGAATTGGGGAGGGTGCAAATTTCTTTTGTAGAATTTGAAAAGCGGGATGGAAAATCAACCAAACCCTTGCTAGATGCAGTTCGGTCTGAGTTAAGGGGTATTCCTGGTACGGAAATTTCCGTAGATCAGGAAAAAAGTGGACCACCAACTGAGCCACCAGTAAATATTGAAGTGGCGAGTGAATCGTTCGATGATTTGATCAAAACATCTGTTCAGCTAAAGAACTATTTGGATTCTATTAATACGCCCGGTGTAGAGGAACTTAAGATGGATGTGGATCTAAATAATCCTGAGATCACACTTACGGTTGACCGCGAAAGAGCATTGATAGCAGGTGTTAGCAGTGCACAGATAGGAATGCAAATCCGATCTGCCTTATTTGGAAAGGAGGCTTCTAAAATAAAAGAAGGAGAAGAGGAATATAAA
>JBIIVV010000143.1:0-8092 GCA_044339235.1 Ferruginibacter sp. | reverse complement strand
CCCATCTGGCAAGCAAAAGGCGGGCGAAGGGCATCCCCAGTTTCCGTGGTATTAGTTACCGGGGCTACTTATACAACCCTGCCTTGGTCGGACCCCTCTAGAGAAAATTTCACCTCCAGCCGAATGGCTTTTTACAATGAGGTAATCATCGGTAGAAAATTCAATGACCAGATCAGTTTTCAATTGGCACCCACCTTTGTTCATCGCAATTTGGTATCCCAGGCTACCGAAGAAAATGATGTGTATGCATTGGGAATCGGAGGAAGGATAAAAATGTCAAAACGGACAGCCTTTGTAGTAGACTATCATTATGTGGTAAAAGGACTAGATAAAAGTATTTATAAAGATCCTTTATCTATCGGTTTTGATATTGAGACCGGTGGGCATGTATTTCAATTGCATTTTTCTAATTCTACGGGCATGAATGAAAAATCTTTCATCACTAAAACCACGAATAGCTGGGGTAAGGGAGAAATACGATTCGGCTTTAATTTGTCAAGAGTATTTACAGTGGCCAAGGGAGGGTAGTAAAATTCATTCACTTTTTATAGTTGCAGTAGTCGTTTGCTTAGCTAATATAGCTGGTTCACTAATTTGGC
Organism: Ferruginibacter sp.; assembly: GCA_044339235.1. Taxonomy (GTDB): domain Bacteria; phylum Bacteroidota; class Bacteroidia; order Chitinophagales; family Chitinophagaceae; genus Ferruginibacter. Next base: position 7,493 of record JBIIVV010000143.1, on the reverse strand, counting down.
AATAGACTAAATTTCTTGCAATCTCCTTTCTTATTTAATTTTAACCATTACTATTGACACAATACGCTCTGTATAGTGGCGAATAGCCGCTTTTTATATAGTATTCATAATCCGGTCTCGGTGGATTATACGTTTACTGTTCAGTACTTCAATTATGTTGCTTGTCTCTAAAAAGATAAAAGAAAACCACGAGCACACACATAATAACACCAAAGGATAGTAGTATTACGGTAGGTTGAGATATGAACCGATTGAAATTTGTCCCGCTGGATTCCGCTTGTTGGGTATCAGCCATACAAATCATTGGGAGACTAAACATTAAAAGAAAAGCGGAGGCGATAATTTTTTTCATAATTGCAAAATTGAGCGTTTAGAAATACCCTATTGCTGATTACCATTACCCATCATCTGTACTGATAATTATTGATAGGCTTTTAAAAGGAAGACTGTATTAAATAGTGAACTAAAAGTAACGAGTTGAAGGAGATTTTTTTATGTCTATTGTCATAAATAAAAATGAAACAGGTCATAACTTAGCTAGAGATGAGAAGGTAAATTTAGTTTTGTGAGATAGTCCGAAAACTATAATTTATTGGTAAATAGATCTTTATACTTCTATTATCGAAGAATTGGTATTCGACTACCAATAAAACGTGATCCCAATCAGTGTATTTGGATTAAGAGAGTCGTTTAAATCCCTGGATTTTATTAAATGCTGTCAATGAAAAAATGTTCAGGAGAAAAATTTAAATGATCTTCTTTTTTAACAATAACCATTCTTCAGTACCTAATTATAACCGGTATTCATTTTTGAGCCATTTGCAACATAAGTTACAAAACCAAGGATTTTATTGATGCAACTTTGGTTAATAAAATAGACTACATGAAAATAGAGCAAATATATACGGGTTGTTTGGCACAGGGCGCCTATTACATCACTAGCAATGGTGAAGCAGCCATTATTGACCCACTGCGTGAAACCGCCCCCTATATCAGCCGATTGGAAAAAGACGGCGTGAAATTGAAATATATTTTTGAAACGCATTTTCATGCGGATTTTGTAAGTGGCCATCTTGATCTAAGTAGAGCAACCGGTGCCCCTATTGTTTACGGCCCCAATGCCACTTGTGGTTTTGATTGTATTTCAGCCCAAGATGGCCAAACATTCAAACTGGGTGACATTAGTTTTAAGGTGCTGCACACTCCCGGACATACGATGGAAAGCACTACTTTTCTTTTGAAGGATGAATCGGGAAAAGATTACTGCATTTTTAGTGGTGATACATTATTCCTAGGAGATGTGGGTCGACCGGACCTGGCTCAGAAGGCAGCTAATATGACACAGGAAGCCTTGGCTGGCTTGCTCTATGATAGTTTGATTAATAAAATTATGCCCTTGGCAGATGATCTAATCGTATATCCTGCACATGGTGCTGGGAGCGCCTGTGGAAAAAACATGATGAAAGAAAGGGAAGATACGCTCGGCAATCAAAAAAGGATCAATTATGCTTTACGGCAGCCCAATAAGGAAGCATTCGTAAAAGCAGTTACAGCTGGACTGCTTCCACCTCCTGCCTATTTTGGTTTAAATGTGGCAATGAACAAAAAAGGCTATGAAAGTTTTGAGTCGGTCTTAATAAAAGGCATGCATGCATTATCTCCAGATGAATTTGAAGCTGCGGCAGCAACAACGGACGCATTGATTGTAGACACAAGGGATAATAGTGATTTCTATAAGGGCTTTATTCCCCAGTCGGTCAATATTGGTTTAGCAGGTGATTTTGCCCCCTGGGCGGGAGCGATGTTGGTAGATGTGCAGCAACCACTTCTATTAGTAACTTATCCAGGATTGGAAGAAGAAGCAGTAACGCGTTTAAGCCGTGTTGGTTTTGACAATGTAATCGGTCATTTAAAAGGCGGTTTTGCAACCTGGCTAGCATCGGAAAAAGGGGTAGATGTGGTGGATAGGATTTCTGCAGAACAATTTTCAAAAGAACTGGAAATTGGTAAGGATACAGTATTGGACCTACGAAAGGAAACAGAGTATGCGGCAGAGCATGTGTCAGAGGCATTTAATAGACCATTGGCTAGCATCAATGATTGGATGAATGATATTGATCCGGAAGAGCATTTTTTTATTCATTGCGCAGGTGGCTACCGAAGTATGATTGCCGCTTCTATTTTGCAGGCAAGGGGATATAGAAATTTTACAGAAGTAGCAGGGGGATTTGAAGCCATCAGTAAAACCGACTTACCAAGAACTGATTTTATTTGTCAAAGTAAAATTGTAGCAACTTAATTACAAGTGCAATTATGCATTCCAATATTAGTTGTAAAATCTTGTATCAAAGCATTGTTTGTAAATTTTATTTAATCTATTTTTCGAGTGTAACTTAAGTTACCAAAAATTCGCAAACCATTTTTTAACTTGCATTTAAATTATACTATATGAAAACAAATATGGGTAGTCTCGACAGAATCAGTAGAATTTTATTAGCTGCTGTAATGAGTGTTTTGTACTTTACCAGTACCGTAACAGGGGTATTGGGGATTGTATTATTTGCAGTATCGGGCATTTTTGTAATAACTGGCTTGGTTGGGTTTTGCCCCCTTTACACGTTGGTTGGTTTTAATACTTGCGCTTCAAAAAAGGAGTAGTAGTTTGATTGGCAGCGTTTGGGTAAATGAATCATTTAATCAAATGATTGTTTACGTTAGAAAAAAATGGAATCTTGAAAATTAAAATATTTCTATGAAATCAGGAATTTTAACCAATTGGAATTTGATGCGATTTGTAAGACTGGCATTAGGTATTGCCATCATTGTTCAGTCTGTGATGGCTAAAGATTGGATGATGGCAGTGATGGGTATTTTATTTACCAGTATGCCGGTATTCAATATTGGCTGTTGTGCCACAGGCGGATGCTCAGTACCATCCAGTAATAACAAGGAAAACACAAAAGATATTTCTTATGAAGAAGTGGTTTAATAAAAATAAATTATATGTAGCTGGAGCAGTACTGGGTGGAATTGCAGGTTATTTTTACTGGCAACAAATAGGCTGTTCATCCGGAACTTGTATGATAACCTCGAAGCCACTCAATAGCACCTTATATGGAGCATTAATGGGCGCTTTGTTATTGGGCATTTTTAAAAAGGATGACCAACCGATAATTGGATCAGACAAAAAAATGAATTAATATGACATTCAACGAAATGATACAATCCGACAAGCCGGTGCTGGTAGATTTTTCTGCAGAATGGTGTGGGCCTTGTAAAATGATGGCACCCATTCTTAAAGATCTCAAAAAGGAAATAGGCGATACCGCTACGATTATAAAAGTGGATGTAGACAAGAATCCCCAGGCTGCCAGTGCTTATCAGGTACAAGGAGTGCCTACCCTTATTTTGTTTAAAAATGGACAGCCACTTTGGAGACAAAGTGGGGTGGTACAAAAGGCAGGCTTGCTAGGGGTTATTAAAAAATTCACAGTTTAAAAAAATAAGTATGAGTATTTTTAGCCAGTTATTTTCCAATACAGAAAATAGCCATTTACAATCATTAATTGAAGAAGGAGCTTTTTTGGTGGATGTAAGAACGCCAGCCGAATTTGAAGGAGGCCATGTAAAGGGCTCCGTAAACATTCCATTGGACAGTATTTCCTTTCAGCTAGAAAAGTTTAGGGATAAAAAAAATGTGATCGTTTTTTGTAGAAGTGGAAACAGAAGTGGCCAAGCGAAATTTATTTTAGAGCAAAATGGAATTACCAACGTTACCAATGGGGGCACCTGGGATCAAGTAAATGCATTTGTAAAATAATTGAAATATCTGGCCCTTACTACAGAAGCCAACCTCGAAAAGGGGTTGGCTTCTGTAGTAAGGGGTATTTTAAAGTAAGCTATTTGTTTGCTGGATTGTGTATCTTCATAGGCAGATTAGAGTGTCCAATTTTCGAAACAAAAACCGATTGTAATCTGGGCAAGTTGTATCATTGGTTACTCCTTTAATAAAAATGCTTGCTAGCAATTTTTTATAAGGGAATTAGGCAGTAACTGATTTGTCCTATTGTTAACATTCATTTTAAACCTACATGAATAGTTTAGTAAGCTTCGGTGCAACCTTTGAGCCAGAATTGGTAAAAGAGATGTCCCAGTTTGGAGAAATGAAATTTTTTAAGGAGGGGGATATTATAATGGATTATGGTAAATACATCCGAATGATGCCCATTGTTGTAAAAGGTACAATCAAGGTGTTTAGAATGGATGATACTGGAAAGGAGATCTTGTTATATTATCTTTCCAGCAACGAGAGCTGTTCAATGGCATATAGTTGCTGTGTAGAAGCAAAAAAAAGTGAGGTCAAGGCAATAGCTGAAGATGATGTTGAATTAATCGCAATCCCGCATATTAAACTAGATGAGTGGCTTTGCAAATATCCAAGTTGGAAGAACTACATCATGCGGAGTTTTAATGAGCGCTTTTTGGAATTACTAAAATCTATTGAGAGCATTGCATTCCATAAACTCGATGAACGATTAATAGCCTACCTGAAAGAAAAAAAACGGCTGTCGGGTTCCAATGTGATTAAAGCATCGCATTACGTAATTGCAGACGAGCTGGCTACCTCTAGGGTAGTGGTTTCAAGGCTGCTTAAGCATTTGGAAAATGACGGAAAGATTTTGTTGTATCGAAATGAAATTAAATTGCTGAAAGATTTTGCATAAAAAAAGCCCGAATCATTTCGGGCTTTTTTTTAAAACTATAATTTAATCTCTTCATCACTGTCGTCAAAAAAATGAAATTCTGTGAGATGATAATTGGAGTTGGCAATCACTTTGATTTTCTGTTTGTATTTCCAACACCATTTTCTTCGTTTGGAAATAAATCCACTGGTGAGAAAAGTGAATAAGATTGGATTTACCTGAATCGTTAGTCCTTTATGCTTTTGCATGATCAGGTAACTTAGATTTTTTTCAATCTCATCTTCTAGTATTAGGGTAGAAGAAATTTTTCCGGTTCCACTGCAGCTAGGGCAAATTTCTGAAGTATTGATATTCATTTCAGGCTTCATCCGTTGCCGGGTGATTTGCATTAAGCCGAATTTGGTGATGGGAAGTACTGCGTGTTTGGCCCTGTCAGTGCGCATGAATTGCTCCATCGCATCTGCCAAGCGCTTTTTATTATCCATTAATTTCATATCTATGAAATCAACTACAATAATACCGCCTAAATCTCTCAACCGCAATTGCCTTGCTATTTCTTCAGCAGCTTCTAAATTGGTTTCCAAGGCATTTTCTTCTTGATTATTGCTTACGCTTTTATAGCCACTGTTTACATCTATTACATGCAGCGCTTCGGTATGTTCAATAATTAGGTATGCTCCACTAGGAAGGTTCACTGTTTTACCAAACGCCGCCTTAACTTGCTTGGTTATACCAAAACTGTCAAATATGGGGGCGCTATTATTATAAAGGCTAACAATGTCTACCTTATCAGGGGAAATACGTTGGATATAGCTTTTTGTTTCTGCAAAAATATTTTTGTCATTTACTACAATCCGGTTAAAATCCTCATTCAGTAGGTCGCGCAACATACTATTTGCCTTACCCTGCTCACTTAAAATTTTGGTTGGGGGAACAGCTCCTTTAAGGTTTGCCTGGATAGTTTTCCAGGTTTGTATGAGACTTAACAGGTCTTCGTGAAGTTCAGCTGTATTTTTCCCTTCCGCTGCAGTACGAACAATGACGCCAAAGTTTTTGCTTCTTACGGCTTCAACTATTTTATGCAGTCTTTTTCTTTCTTCGCTAGAGTGAATTTTTCTTGATACGGCAATGATATTGTTAAATGGAGTAATCACCACATATCTACCTGGCAGCGACAATTCGCAACTTAGGCGAGGGCCTTTTGCTGCGATTGGTTCTTTTAATATTTGCACCAATACATTGGGTCTTCCACCTAATACTTCTGCTATTTTTCCAGTTTTCACAATTTCTGGTTCAACTGGAAATTTACCAAAGTCAAGGCCTTTTTCAGAATGATCATTGATGGCAATATTGGTAAATTTCAATATTGACTTTACATAGGGGCTAAGATCAGTGTAATGTAAAAATGCATCTTTTTCAAAACCAATATCAACAAAGGCTGCATTTAAACCCGGGATCAGCTTTTTGACTTTTCCAAGGTAAAGGTCCCCCACTGCAAAGTTGGCATCAGCTTTTTCGTTGTGCAACTCTACCAGCATTTTATCTTCCAAAAGGGCTATTTCAACACCTTGTGGGGTAGTATTTATAATCAGTTCCTTTGTCACTCAATTCACTTTTAATTAGAGACCAGTAAAGCACGGAAGGGTAACGTACAACAAGGCCTAAAGTATTATGTTGGATAACCTTTACTGCCTGTTGACTAAAAAGAGGTGCCGGCCTGAGGGAGCCGGCACTTATGATAAAAAGAGAATTATTTCTTCTTATGACGGTTCTTTCTTAAACGTTTTTTACGTTTGTGAGTTGCAATTTTATGACGTTTTCTTTTTTTACCACAAGGCATACCTAGTCTTTTTGTTGTTAATAAAATTTTTAAAAATATTGACTGAACTCAAATGGTTGGATTTAAATCCAATATATTTATTTCAGCTGCTTAATTCTTTCGTTTACTTCTTTTGTATAAACGGGGTTGTTAATCAACCGTTTACTAATCTCATACCATTTCAAAGCATTGGGCTTATCTCCTTTTCCAGCGTAAGCATCTGCCAACCAAGATATTGCTTCTAAATTTCCTGGTTGATTTTTCAATACATTCAATAAGCGGTCAATGGCTTTATCATATTGTGTTGAAATCACACCTCCAATTCCTAGCACTAGTTGAGCCTGCATATTTAGGGAATCCTTGCGAATAACCTGTAGCAGCTGCTGGATACCCTTCATGGTTTCCTGCGGGTTGCCCGCCATACCCTTTCCAAAAACGTAACAACTTCCCAATCCTACTTGAAGATTGGCATTGTTGGGATTAAGTACAATAGCACGTTCAAATAGATCAATTGCCTGTTCCGCTTTCCATCCTCTTTTAACTGGGTCCGACTCATTTCTGAGGTCAGCTAACATCAATTGGGCAGCAAAGGTGAGGTTTTTTTCAGAATTTACCAACTTAGCTGACTGAGAACTGTAAAAATTGTGTAATTCATGTTGATGTACGGAGTCTTCCCAGAACGTGGCCAGCTGGTTATATACCTTAATTTGCTGAGCTACCACATTACCTCGGGAGATGCTGTTTTCAAGCAAGTTTACATAGTTTTGTTGGGAAACCGTTAGGTTGGCCTTCGCATCTTGAATGTATTTGTTAATGCTGAAGGCTGCTTCGGCAGAAGGTTTGGAAGCTCCGCCCATGGCTGAAGCGTCTTTTTTTGCAACAGTTTTGCCAAAAAATAATAGGGAAGCGATAATAAGAATGCCTCCCACTAAAAGGATTAATTGTTGTTTTTTCACAAGAATTATTTGAGG
>JBIIVV010000142.1:0-8094 GCA_044339235.1 Ferruginibacter sp. | reverse complement strand
AAAAATAATCATCCAAATTTTTTGGCAAAGGTCTATCCAACTGAATATCTGTTTTCCAAAGACTTGGAAAAGTATCCACTTTTGTTACCGTGTAGGTGCTAATAACTTCTAATGTTTTTTTAAGAACCAGTTCCATTTTATTTCCTTTATCAGGAAAGTCAAGCACCATTGCATGAGTGCCCCATTTTTTTTCAATCGCTATACTATAAGCGCGAGTGGAAAGTTGTTTGGTAATTACTTGGTAGTAGCCATGCACATTAGTGGCATCATCTCCCTGACCTTCAAAAGTACAACCATCAAATCGGATGGTTCCGGTACAGGAAGTGAAATGAGTAGCATCTGTATTGGTAGATTGGTATAAGCCCGGACGTGGTACAATCCGAAGACCATTCATCAAAATATTATTAGAACGATGGCCTACAATTCCCATTCCTGGCTGCGAATAGATGGTTACCTGCTGCAACACCATATTGGAGGCTTCATGTATTAATATCGCAGGGCGAAAATGAAAAGTATGATTAATCAATGCAATTTTCCCCTTAATCATCAATGGGTGTTTGGCCCAAATTCTAATGGTTTGCGAAGCAATTAACTCATTTTTTTTGGGATGGTAAATCGTTTCGCCCAGCAGTCTGTTTTTCGATAAATCCCAAAACATAATGCGCGGCATTACCATATCATTCTTTACTGGAAAGTCGGCGGAAAAACTGACATCAAAATAATCTTCCGTTTCATTGATAATTTCTCCTTCGCTGTGGGGCATCGTTTCATGATCAATGGTTAGGCCCCTTATTGAAATATTATTACAATGTTCAAGAGAAATTGGTTCCATCCATCCTTGAACTAAAAACAATGCACCCGACGCTTCTAGCTCTAGATGGCTAATCCCGCTAAAATCAAGGCCTTTTGAATAGGGGTAATAAGGAGTGAAAATGATATCCTGCGGATTCTTTCCCATTTTTCCATCCATAATATCATTCATCAACTGAACTGCTTTCTCTTCTCGTATCATGTATTTACCGGCAGGAATCAGCAACTTTTTGATATGGTGGATTTTACAAAAATCCAAGGCCTGCTGAATAGCATTCCTGTCGTTGATGGTATCATTGGGAATAGCTCCAAAATCGGATACGGAAATCAATTTTTGAGCGCTAGCATAAAAGCTTAGTAGAAAATAAATTCCAGCAAGTAGAATTAGGGACTTGATCATTTATTTAAATTTATTCCACCACCGGATTTAAGTAAGAGGCAGCGAGTTCACCAGGATTCATGCCATCGAACCATCTTAACCTGTCTGCCTCCTGCGCATCATTTTCGGGTTTGGCAATCACTGAGCCATCTGCATAATAAATGATCGTCATTACTTCCCTTAATTGGTTAGAACTGTTTCCAGGAGCCTTGTGCAGGGTATGCCCATAATGAAAAGTGGCATCCCCAGCCTCCATAAAATCTGGCCTAAAAATAGGGTAGCCTTTATCTGCTACATAGGCCTCCAATAAGCTTTGAGATTCATCTGAAATGGGTATACTTTTTACGAGCCCATCCCTATGAGATCCCTCTGCAAAAGTGAGCATCCCCATCGGAACATCGATATCAATTAGGGGCATCCACATGGTAACTGTTTTTTGAGTATCCAAGGGCCAGTAATATTGATCCTGGTGCCATGGAGTAGCTCCCCCTCCAGCTTCTTTGTACAATGCTTGGTCGTGATAAATACGTACCCGGTCTACACCCAAAAGTTGAGCTGCAATATTTGCGAATTTATTATGTAAGGTAAATTTCCGAACCCTTTCATCTGTTTGCCACAAATTCATAACTTGTAAAAAAGCTTTTCCATAGGTATCCCTCTCCTCCATTTTTCTTGTTTCAGTATTGTTTTTTTTAACGGCCTCATTAATCGCAGGCCTAAAAAAACTCATCTCCTCGCGAGAGGCAACGCCGGCTATATGTATCGCTCCTTTTTTTTGAAAATCCAGGATTTGCTCGGCAGAAAGGGAAGGATTCCCTTCCTGATTTATTTTAATAGTATTCATATAGTTTAATTTATATAAAGTTTTGCAATCGAAATAATTTCAAAAGCTATTGCAACAATTACTTAATTTAAAATTTTACTATTTTGTAGCAGTTAATGATTTAATCACCTCCGTTTCTGCAGAATCATAGGCCGACCCATCTTTTCTAAATACATCATGAAACCAAATCTTCGGCTCCCTGCCATCTGGCATGGGGGTATCCCATTGATAGATGGTATTGCTCTTTCCAGCAACCAATCCCCAGTTAATTGCTCCTACATTGTATTTTTTAAAGATGGGCAAATGGGTCTGAAATTTACTCCCCCTCGTTCTTGCCATATATTCACTACAAATAACCGGACGACCCAACTTTAATCTTTGTTGTAGCTCCTTTTCAAGATTCGCTGCACCAGAATAATTATGAATCGTAATCACATCCGAATTCTTTAACAAATACTCATCAATTTGCTTGTTGGATCCCCAGGCGGCAGCAGTGATGGGTTGATTGGGACGAACTGCCCATGCCCATTCAAATACTTTTTTCAACAAAGGCATGGAAGAAAGTCCATAGTCACTATTACCAGGTTCGTTGTATAAATCCCACATTAATATACGTTTGTCATTCTTGAAACTGCCAAGAATATCATTTACGTATGCTTCTAAATATTTCCAATCGGTAGCGTCATTGTGCGTTGCTTTGTTAGGACTACGAACCCAGCCGCTATTATGAATACCCGGTTTTGGAGCAGGCTGCAAACCGATGGCTGCATCCGGATTCCAGCAATCATCAAAAATGGTAAACAGGATTTTTATTTTATTTTTTTCGGCAATCGATAAAAACTCATCCATTCTTTTTTTAAATCCTGCCGCATCTGCTTTCCATGCCAGATCATGCAGATACACGCGCATGGTATTCATACCGATGGCAGCTGCCCATGAAAGTTCGCGATCAATCGTAGCAGGATCAAATGTATCTGCCTGAAACATTTCCAGTTGATTGATGGCATTACTAGGCAAAAAGTTGGCACCAACCAGCCAGCCTTGATTTTTATACCAATTGTTGGCTTTTTCAGCCGACCAGATATTGGATTGTTGAGCAGTTAGTTCTCCAAAGAAGAACAATGAACACAAAACAACGAGCGAAAAGGTGATTTTCTTATTCATATCAATCATTAATTTTTACATTTTTTATACTAGTTGGAAGCCAAACTTGCATCTCATTTTTACCCCGGTTGGCCCAGGTATAATAAGGAATGGCAGTGATTTTTTTCCTTTCCATTTGCATCGAATTGCCATCTGCACTTACCGTCATTACCGGCACAATTGCAGAAAGCGCTTTTATTGGCTCATCTAGAATCGTTTGATCCGACACCTCAAAATCTACGGTGGATGGAACAATAAAATCCCAAGCCTTATTATCATTATCTGCTCCTTCTACACAATATACCATCGGTCCACGCTGAATTGCCACCCGATTATTATCAAATTTTAGATTGGCCGAACTAACCAACCTGTTTACCTGCATCGGCAAATCATACAATATCTGATCCCCTTTTTTCCATTCCCTTTCAACAACAAGGTATCCCGATTCTACTCTTGTAGCAACTTCGACCCCATTCACTTTTAAAGTATAATTACTAGGCTTAAAATTAGCAAATTCATACAAACCATTCGTAAATGTTTTTCCCTGCTCCCATCCTGGAATACGAAGATATACACTAAAAGACGATTTCTTAACCGGATCGATATGTAAGTTTATTTTCCCATCCCAAGGGTAATTGGTATCCATTTTTACAGTTACACTTCCAGCTGTAAGAGACAAGGTGGTACTACTACCTACAAATAAATTGACATAAATGCTTTTTTCAGTGGTGGCATAAATGTAATTTCCAAGTGAAGCTACTAGTCTAGCGATATTGGATGGGCAACAAGCGGTACCAAACCACTCTTTTCGCTGGTGCTGCCCACTGGAGGCTAGTGGATTGCCATAAAAAAAACGATCACCGCTCAAACTCAAACCATCGAGGGCGCCATTGTATAAACTTCTTTCCAACACATCAATATAGGATGAATTACCTGTGAGTGAATTCATTCGCTGGTTCCAAAAAACCATTCCTACACTTGCACAGGTTTCACAATAGGCTTGTTCATTGGGCAAATCGTAATCCTTTGAAAACCCTTCATTGCTTCCGGCAGAACCGATGCCTCCAGTAATATACATATTTCTGTATACTACATCTTCCCAAACTGTTCGCATTGCTTTTAGATAGGCGGTGTCGCCAGTTTGAGTAGCTACATCCGCGGCTCCGGTGTACAAATACATTGCTCGAACCGCATGGCCTGTTATTTCTTTCTGGTCTTTCACCGGCACTAGATCCTGTGCGTAAGCAGTATCTTTCCAATCTGTCCAAGTATACCCTTTGGCATGCTGATGGCCCCGCTCACTCAATAACCAATCGGCCAGCTGCAAATATTTTTTATTTTGGGTAGCTTTATACAGCTTTACCAGTGCAAGTTCAAGCTCTTGGTGCCCAGTAACCCAATGTCTTTTTGTAGGACCAAAAATTGCATCGAAATGATCGGCCCAACGGATACATACCTCCAACAGTTTTCTTTTTCCGGTAGCATTAAAATAAGCCACGCCTGCCTCTATCATATGTCCAGCATTGTAATCCTCATGCATGCTCATGTCAGTATAACGCTTCTCTAATTCATTGAGAGTGTAAAATGTATTCAGGTACCCATCAGGCTGTTGAGCTGCTGCTATTTTGTCAATCCACTCATCGCATTTTTTTTCCATTTCAATGCTGGGATGGGTTTTCAGTGAATACCCCATTGCTTCTAGCGCCTTAAATACATCACTGTCATCATAAAATATCCCTTCATGTTTCTCCCCCTTTTTGCGGGAAACCTTTTCAAAATTTCGAATACGACCGGTTGCTATTTCTGTCTGATAAATGCAAGCAGCCAGCGTTTTCGTAGCAACCTTGTCAATCTTAGGCTTCCAAAAATTATCTGTAATATTTACTTGAGAAAAGCTAACCGGGTCAATCTTTTGAAAAGAAGACTGAGCAAACAAAAAATTGAAATAAAAGCTAGCGATCAATAAAAAAGTAAATCTGGCCATATGTATTTTTTTTAAATTTGGTTTGAATGGAATAAAGATTCGACGGGTTATTTTTTTTAATCAAAAAAATTAATTGACTGACAAAAAATAGGTTTGTCCGCTTACCGAATTGAATGAAAGCACATAGTCTTTTTCCATTTTATGCGATATTATATTCATTCCTTTTACCATTAAAGGAACGGCTGATCGTATTACACATTTTCCTCCGTTGAGCGAGCGTACACTTGCATCACTAAGTTGATGTCCCTTCCAGTTTATACTCACTTCAAATCCTCCCCTTGCCTTTAAACCTTTTACTGAACCATCTTTCCAGATACTAGGCAATGCAGGCAGTAAATTAATTTCGCCCAAATGACTTTGCAATAACATTTCAGCAATACCAGCGGTAGCTGCAAAGTTGCCATCTATTTGAAAAGGAGGATGTGCATCAAAAAAATTGGGGTAGGTACCACCACCGCCGGCATAATTGGTTCCACCATTTTCCGTTAAATGCATCAAATCCCTTATCAAACGATAGGCATGATCCCCATCCAACAGCCTTGCCCACCAGTTAATCTTCCAAGCCTTGCTCCAGCCCGTACCATCATCTCCCCTAATCTCTAGAGACTTTTTTGCAGCATCAAAATATTCGGGCGTTAAAGCAGAAATTTCTCTACCGGGATGCAAGCCAAATAAATGAGAAGTATGTCGGTGATGCGGATCAACTTCTTCAAATTCCTTGTACCATTCCAGCAATTGCCCCTTGCTTCCAATCTTCAACGGCAAGAGCTGCTTTCTTTTTTCAATGAGCGTATTCCTAAATGCAGTGTCAATGCCCAATACACCGGCAGCCTCAATTAAATTGTCGTATAAATCCCTTATGATGGACATGTCCATTGTAGTGGCTACTGAAACCGCTTGATTTTTGCCCGTATTGTCCCTGAACTCATTTTCAGGCGATGTGGATGGAGCGGTTACCAGGTAGCCATTTTTATCCATCACCAACCAATCAAAAGTGAAGAGCGCAGCTTCTTTCATAATGGGCCAGGCTTTTTCAGCCAGGAATTTCTTGTCGCCGGTGAAGGCGTAGTGCTCCCATAAATGTTGACATAGCCAGACGCCACCCATATACCAGTTGGCCCATACCGGATCGCCCTTGCCGATATCTCCCACCGGATTGGAGGTAGCCCAGATTTCAGAATTGTGATGTGCCACCCATCCCTTTGCATTGTAAAACTCTTTGGCAGTTCGGGTACCCGTAACCGATAAGTCATGGATGAAGTCCAGTAGCGGTTGATGCATTTCTGAAAGATTGGTTACTTCTGCAGGCCAATAATTCATCTGCGTATTGATATTGATGGTATAGTTGGAACTCCAGGGTGCCCGCATCTCTTTGTTCCAAATGCCCTGCAAGTTGGCTGGCGGCCCCCCTGGCCTAGAAGCAGCAATCAATAAATACCGGCCAAATTGAAAATACAATGTTTCAAAGTTTGGATCATACGACCCTTTAGAAAAGGCGCTCAATCTTTCATAGGTAGAAAGTGATTCCTGCTTCAACGAAGCAGTGTCTCTTATAGTAAGACTTACCCGGTTGAAATATTTTTGATAATCACTAATATGCGATTTTCGCAAGTCAGCATAGGTTTTGTTAACCGCTTTTTGAATAGCTGATTCAGCGATTGCCTTTTCATTTTTACCCTGCGAATCAGGACATTTATCAAAACCATTAAAACTAGTGGCCGCAGCTATATAAATGATTACTTCGCTGGCGTTCTTCACGTGAATACCAAAAGTGTCAGTAGCGATTTTTCCATCGCTTGAAACTGCTTTCATTCTGTATTGGTAGCGCATCCCATTACAACCGAATGCATCTTCATATACCACTGGGTTCCTGCCCTTAGTGTTATAATAACTTGGGTCTACACGGGCTGGCGCTTTTCCACTTACAACTAGTTCATTGCTTCCAATTACCGATAACGCATAGTGCAACTGGCTTTTGGAAGATACGTCAAAAGTTAGACCACCCTTCCTACTGGTCGTAAATCGCAACACCATAATATTATCTGGGGCATTTATAAATATTTCCCGCTGATATTTCACACCATTAATGGTGAAACTGGTAGTAGCAATTGCTTGCTGAATATCCAAATCTCGATAATAGGCCGATGGGGCAGCCCCTCCAAAATTTTGTTTAATCAACACATCCCCTAATGGCAAATAAGACTCCGTATACAAGCCCTGCATATTTTTAGTTAACTCATATGCTTTGCTATAATTTTCTTCTTCAAGCAAGGCGGTTCTAATAGAAGGTAAAAACGTTTGCGATGCAGGATTAATATTCTTTTTCACTGGTCCGCCACTATACAAACTGCTCTCATTGAGTTGTATGAGTTCTTCTTCAACTCCTCCAAATACCATTGCACCAATATGACCGTTACCCAATGGTAAAGCTTCTACCCACTGTTTTGCAGGCGCCTTGTACCAGAGTTTTAAATCAGCCTGCGCCTTGAGCTCTTCAGAAAAACTTAGTGCAAATAATGCTATACACAAACCTTGTTTTAATTTCATATGCTTGCTTATTAAATTAATTATCTACCAATACAATTATCCTTTAAAAGGAATGCCGACTTATTTATTTTTTAATTTTTGCTCCAATAATTTTATAAAATAACCGCCTACCACACTTCTTGCCTGCATCCCAACCATCAACCCACTGTTTGTTTGATGCCAATCACTGATGGGAACCCTTGAATTCGTTTCGCTCACATAGCGAAAGATTGGATGTACAATGGCTTCAAAATCTTTTTGATTATTAGCTAGTGTAGCCGTCCATAATACCCAATCCGATTTGGTATAAGTAGCCCTACTATCCAATGGCAAACCAAATTCATTTTGCTTGGTAAGATAATATTTCACTTCTTTCTCCATCACTTCTTTTGGAAAAAGATTCATATTCAAAACTTTATCCCAAATCAA
>JBIIVV010000014.1:0-26602 GCA_044339235.1 Ferruginibacter sp. | reverse complement strand
CATGGTGCTATGATTATTTGCCTTGCCGAATTCGAAGGAGCAATTTTTAATGCAGCAGGGTTGAATGAAGAGGAAGTATTTCAACACAGAAAAAAAACGGGGTCGATCCTGAATTTTCCTGGTGCTAGCAACCTTGCCGTAAACACCGATGCACTTGAACTAGATTGTGACATCCTCATTCCTGCAGCGCTTGAAAATGTAATCAATGGAGATAATGCTCAAAGGGTAAAAGCAAAAATAATTGCAGAAGCAGCCAATGGTCCCTGTACTCCAGAAGCCGATGAAATATTTATACAAAAAGGAATATTGTGTGTACCCGATATGTACCTAAATGCAGGGGGAGTTACGGTGAGTTATTTTGAATGGCTAAAAAACTTAAGTCATGTTCGGTACGGTCGTTTGGAAAAGCGATTTTCAGAAAACATGAACGCACATATATTGGGGCAAATTGAAGAGCTGAGCGGTAAAATGGCAAGTGAAAAAGAAAGGCTTTTTATTATGCATGGAGCTGAAGAAGTAGACTTAGTGCACAGTGGTTTGGAAGAAACAATGGTATCGGCCACTAGAGAAATTATGGATATCTGGATAAGCAATCCATCCATTCCAGATATGCGAACAGCTGCCTACGTTAGCGCAATCAATAAGGTAGCTATCAGCTATGTTGAGTTAGGGATTTTTCCATAATAAAAAACCGCCCAACACGATTCTAAAAATTACCTTTCAATAATATATGTTAAGGCAGCATGGCTATTTTGAATAACTCAAATTGCAATCAAATTTTTCTTCCCCTACTCCGAGCTCGTCCGCAGCTGCGTTACTGATTCGAATCAGCAATCCTGCATTTTGTTTTATATCCGGAATTTGATCCAACACCTTGGCGTATACAGTTTTACCAGAGGCTGAATTAGTGATTTTTACAATGGTGCCAGGAGTTGATCCATTGTGCAAACAATAATATTTTCCGTCATTCCAACCACTGGTACTCTTAAACAAACCTGCTGCCCCTATTTCGGAAGTCAACGCTCCGGCACGAACTTGTTGATCAAAATCTGACTTAAAAACACCTCCCTTGAAATCCTTTCTACTTCCTACTGTAAGCGGCGCTTCAATTACAGGCGCTACTTCTTTTACCGGTCTGGCGACAACAGTCTCCTTGATTATTTTTTCAGTCACCGGCCGATTAACCTCTTCAGCCTTTTTAACCGATGCAACTGTTTGGATAGGTTCTTTAGCTACAACAATCGGTTTAACTGGAGTTTCCACTTGTTTGGCAGCGATAGGTTCTTTAGCAACAACAACAACTTTGACTGGAGTTTCTTCTTGGCTAGTGGAAATTTCAGCTGGCTTTTCTTTTGCCATATTTGCCAAAGAGGACAGGTCTTTTTTAACTTTAAGATATCCCACTATTAATTTGGTGCCATTGGCTACCCCATCCCCTTTTATATTATTCCACTTTTTAAGTTTTTCAACTGGTAGTTTATTAAAGTGGGTACTGATTCGAAAAAGACCTTCCTTTCCTTCCACGATATGATATACCGGAACTAACACCTCACCATCCGCTGCATTGCCTGTTTGCAAAAAATTAGAAGCGACCAAGGGTATTTTTAATGACTGCCCCAAACTCAATCCATTCTCCAACACCAAATTATTAAAAGGTGCCACCTCTTTTGGGCTCACATTGTAAATACGACCGATACTATAATAATTTTCCTTAGGGGCAACCTTATGGGTTATAAATAAATTAGGCGTCTCGCCCTCTACCACTATTGATTTATTTTGTGCCTTCGCAAATAATGGAACAGAAAATAATACAATCAATAAAAGCTTCATATGCTGATGATTTTTTCGATGCAAAGATGAGAAATTTTGTTGATTAGTAGCGATATTCTAATTGACAGAAACATTTAAATAGTTAGGGTGGAGCTAAGGCAAGCCCTTTCACTACTTGTTGATAATGCGCCAGTCTTTGGGATAATAATTATTAATGCGGTTCGGCAATACCTTTACCCAACCCAGTCTAATTTGCAGGTAAGTGATTAATATCCATCCTTTAGCGTTTGAGCCAACTGATATTTCCTGTTTTCTCAAATATTGTAGTGCAGTAGCCTTGTCAACTTCAATGGCAGAAATCAACGGGTTAATAATATTACTGAGTGCAAGTTCATGGGCAGGAATTAATTCGTTTCGAATGATGACGCCAACCTTTACCCCCGCCTTTTTGATATAAAGAGCTGATTGAATAATTGCCAAATCATTTTCCATGTGAAGGGGTATCGCAATCACTTCATCGTGCTGTTTGATGAAGAAAAAATCATCCACCTTGCATAACCATGGTTTTACCACCTCTATTTCCTTGGAAGTCAATCGCTCAGATTTTCCTTTTGCCGTTAGTGCCCTAGTTTCAGTGTCAGCAGGATTTTCTTTTTTAAAAGCTGCAATAAAAAAACCTTCTCCTTTTAGTTTGTCAGGATAAAATCGGTATCCATTCGCGTTGGAATCGGGGGCTTTCGTTTCTATGATATTCCACTCCGCTTTTAATTGAAATCGAATAGTACTGAGTGCACAATCACTGATAAGCCAATCACAAATCTCTTCATCTTCAGCAGGAGAATAGGAGCAAGTAGAATAAATCAATGTGCCGCCTGGTTTCAAAGCAGGTAAAATATCAGCCAAAATTCTTTGCTGACGCTGGCTGCACAATTCAACATTTTGTTCGCTCCATTCATTGATTGCCTTGGGGTCTTTTCTGAAAAGGCCACTTCCACTGCAAGGTGCATCCACCACTATCAGATCAAAATAACCGGAAAGTCGTTGAAAATCTTTTGGATCGTTATTGGTAACGACCACATTATCTGCACCCCACTTAGTTATATTTTCTGATAAAATAGTAACCCTCGACTTAATAACTTCATTGCTTACCAAAATGCTTTTATCTGAAATGAGAGATTGAAGCAAGGTGGATTTCCCGCCAGGAGCGGCACAAAGATCCAATACCCGGATGGGTTCAGCAAGGTCAATAGACTGCCTTACCGCTTCCTCCAAAAACATACTGCTAGCTTCCTGTACATAATAAGCGCCTCCATGAATTAGCGGATCTGCTGTAAAAGAAGGACGTTCTGAAAGATAGCATCCGTTGGCATTCCATGGTACGGGAGAAATCACTACCGCTTCGTTATTATTTCCAACAGGAAAAATATTTGAACTGTTTACTGGCTTTCGATTATTGAACCTTATTGAAGTGTTTTGCTCCCCTGAATGATGCACTTTTTCAAACGCTTCTTTATTGAAGCCTTGAGTGCCCATTAGCGAGTCGATAAGAGAAATTGGAATTTCCAATGGATAATTGTATTAATAAATTGACAACTTGCTTTAAAAATATTTTTTTATTAAAAAAAACATTCGCCTCAACCAGTGAATGAATAAACTACACTAGCTTTATCTCTGCGCATAAATTTTGCAATACCTTCTTTGCATCGCCAAATAACATACTAGTTTTGGGCTGAAAGAAAAGATCGTTTTCTATACCTGCATAACCGGGTTTCATACTTCTTTTATTTACAATAACCGTTTTAGCCTTTTCAACTTCCAAGATGGGCATTCCAAAAATCGGTGAAGCTGGATCATTTTTAGCCGCAGGATTTACCACATCATTTGCTCCCAAAATCAATACCACATCGGTGGTTGCAAACTCATCATTGGCAGCTTCCATCTCCATCAGTTTATCATAGTTTACATCTGCCTCTGCCAGCAACACATTCATATGGCCTGGCATACGGCCTGCTACCGGATGGATAGCATATTTAATTTCCACCCCTTTTTCCTCCAATATTTTTTCCAACTCATGACAAATATGCTGGGCCTGTGCAACTGCCAAACCATAGCCCGGCACAATCATTACTTTGTTGGCGTAGCTCATTACCATTGCAGCATCTGATAAATTAATTTCTTTATAATTACCCTGGACTTTCGTGTTATCCAACTCAGTCGACTTACTGCCTCCAAAAGAACCGATTAGCACATTTACCAAGGACCGATTCATGGCCTTACACATTAAAATGGTAAGCAAAGTGCCTGCTGCCCCAACTAAAATGCCCCCTGTAAGCATTACTTTATTATCATACAAAAACCCTCCGAAAGCCGCCGCCACACCAGTAAAGGAATTTAATAGAGAAATTACTACCGGCATATCCGCCCCGCCGATGGGCATTACAAACAACACGCCGTACAACAACGATAATATCAATATAATATAAAGTAAAAAACTGTTTTCCGGATTCAATACCAACCATGCAGCGGCTAGTAATGCAGTGGCTAAAAAAACAAGGTTTAGGATATTTTGTCCAGGAAAACTAAAGTCCTTTACCCGGCCATTTAATTTACCCCAGGCTATCATACTGCCTGCAAAGGAAACAGATCCTATAATTAATCCAACTGCAATGATTACTAAGGTAGGTTGAACAGAACTTAGCTCAATGGTATGAGCTTGCAATTCCTTTGATAAATGATTGAACTCGATGATCGAAATTAATGCCGCACAAGCGCCACCCATTCCATTAAATAGGCTAACCATTTCTGGCATAGCCGTCATCATCACTTTTTTTGCAGCGAACATACCCACTACCCCTCCAATCAGCAAAGCGCCAAATATCCATCCCAAATTATGCAAGTGCGCTCCTGTTTCAACATTTTGGTACAAAAAGATAGTCCCAATAATTGCTGCCGACATTCCCGATGCGGCTATTAAATTACCCTTGCGGGCAGAGGCAGGATTGGAAAGCATTTTTAATCCGATAATAAATGTTACGGATGCGAGAAGGTAACATACGGTCAAAATATTCAAATCCATGGTTGCTATTTTTCCTTAACCCCTAAATGAGATGAAGTGCATTTTTTAATTATTATCTAAATGATTCGACTTGTTATTTCACTTTGAATAAGGGAAACTGCTAATTTTCTTTAGGCGAGGTTGGCTTTTTTTTAAACATCTCCAGCATTCTATCCGTCACTACAAATCCGCCAACAACATTCAAAGTGCCTAATACCACTGCTATAAAACCCAATACCAAGGCCAAGTAATTACTTGGTTCTGCCTTTCCCAAAACGATGATAGCACCAATAATCACTACTCCGTGAATTGCGTTGGCACCACTCATCAAAGGCGTGTGCAATACACTTGGTACCCGGCCAATAATTTCTATCCCAACAAAAATCATTAGAATCACAACATAGATGGTTTGTTGATTGGACGAAATCCATTGTAGAATATTTTCCATGGTAAATTTTAAATATTTATTTTGACAGATTGGAATTATGCTTTGCCAGCTTTTAAATTATTTCATTTCAATTAAACCGCTAACTCGTTCGTTTGTAATCACTCCCTTGTGAACTACACAGGTCCCCTTTACCAAATCGTCTTCAAAATTAAGATTCAACTTACCATCATCATGAATGATCAATCTTAGAAAATTCAATATATTTTTTCCGTATAATTTACTGGCATCACTTGGCATAGTTGCCGACAAATAGGAATTGCCCACAATGCTCACCCCTTGATGAATGACCGTTTTTCCACTTACCGTTAATTCAGTATTTCCGCCAGTTGCAGCGGCCATATCTATGATTACCGAACCATTTTTCATAGCCTCCACCATTGAAGTAGTAATTAAGACTGGTGCTTTTTTTCCGGGTATCTGTGCCGTGGTGATTATAACATCTGACTTTGCCACATGCTCCGCAATTTTATCTTGTTGGCGCTGCATAAAGTCTTCTGTTTGCTCCACCGCATATCCACCCGATTTACTTGCATCTGCTGCGCCCGATACTTCTACAAATTTTGCTCCCAAACTCATTACTTCTTCTTTTACAGAAGGTCTGGTGTCAAATACTTCTACCACAGCACCCAATCTTTTTGCAGTAGCAATGGCCTGCAAACCAGCTACGCCGGCACCTAATATTAATACCTTGGCTGGCGGAACGCTTCCAGCCGCTGTCATAAACATTGGGAAATATTTAGGATATAAATTAGCCGCAGCCAATACAGCCTTATAGCCTGCAATATTAGCCTGACTACTCAGTATATCCATTGATTGGGCCCTGGTAGTCCTAGGCAGCATATCCATACTGAAAACAGTTATCCCCCTTTCAGCCCAATCTTTCATCAACATTGAATTAAATAAGGGCTGGTAAACCCCTAATATAATTTTTTCGGGTAAAGTATCTTGAGTAAACTTTTCTGGGGCATTGATAGATAATAAAATGTTGCAGCCCTCAATTACTTCATTACTGGAATGTATCGTTGCTCCGGCTGCCAAATAATTTTCGTCGGTTGCAAAGGCTGCAAGCCCTGCATTTGATTCGATCCAAACTGCTACATTCCATTTTTTTAGGACAGCTATATGCTCTGGTAAAATTGAGACTCTAGTTTCAGGGAAAATTTCTTTTAAAACGCCAATAATCATAAGGGGAGAAATATGGATGTAAAGGTAGTAATAATTAGAACCGTATCGTGAAATGTTGTTTAACTTTAAATGTGGGATTAATAAAAACTACACCCATAAAAAAAAGATCAATGGTGAGTGTAACCGCAGGATTTTGCTGAATGCAGGACCAGGCTTCCTCCATTTCACTGCTCCAGTGAATATCATCCATTACAAAAATGGAATTGGGTAGCGAATGGTCAACCAATTGCTGAAAGTATTGTATCGTGGAAGATTTACGATGATTACCGTCTACAAAAGCAAAGCCCACTGTTTTCATCCTTGAAAAAAGTAAAGGCAGCGTTTTTGTAAAATCCCCCTCAATGATTTCAATATTATCCAATCCCATTGTATCAAAAGTTTGCTGAGCAATGGCTGCTATTTTACTAGCTCCCTCACAGGTAATTAGTTTTGCCGATGGGTTGCCTTGTGAAAGATAAGAACTGGTGATACCCAGCGAAGTCCCCAACTCTAGAAGGCTGGAAGGCTGATAGTATTGAATCATCCTGAATAATAACTGACCGTATTTTTTTGACTTGACTGATGATGCTGCAATGGCATTTACTTTTCTACTACTGGAAGCAATCAAGGAAGATCCTGCACCAAAATCTTCTACTTCTATCAAAACATTGTTTGCCAGCAACTCTTTTCGACGCTGCTCAATTTTACTATAACAAGCATATATTTTTTTGTCGGATAACACATTTTTAATAAAGTCAAATACAAATGGAGAATGCACCCCATGGCCTTTTCCATTGGAGGCGGAGAAATAATACAGCAGGTATTTTCGGACTAATTGAAAATGATTGTACAAGGCAATAAGATTAGGGATAGGGTTGGCTAATAATGGTTTTCTATTTCCGCTTCCATAGCTGAAACGAATAGTCAAATACATGCTTTTCATCTGCAGAAAAATCATCATTGGAAAATAATTTCCACTGACTTTCATCCAATGCCGGAAAAAAAGTATCTCCTTCCAAAATGGTATGAACCCTAGTCAAATAAATAGTATCCGCCATTGGCAAAGCTTGTTCATAAATTTCGCCGCCGCCGATAATGAATAGTTGTTTCGCATTGGTTTGTGTGGCTAAATCAATAGCGCCAGCCAGATCCGATGCGGTTTTTACGCCCACCGCTTCCCAATCCTGTTTTCGGGTAATCACAATATTGGTCCTGCCTGGCAAGGGTTTATTCACTGCCTCAAATGTTTTTCTACCCATGATGACCGGAAAGCCCCAGGTGGTGTTTTTGAAAAATTTCAAATCGTTTGGCAGATGCCAAAGTAGTTGGTTGTTTTTACCAATGGCATTGTTAGAAGATGCGGCTACAATTAGCGCAGTTTCAATACCCTGCGAAAGAGAATTTGTAATCGCCATTCCATCTGTTGTTTCACTCATTATAGTTGAAGTTTATGCCAAAAAATATCAACTTGTAAAAAGTTGATCCATTCTAAATTAATTTATCAAACCCTTATTCGCACTAAACAGCTACTGGTGCTTTTATTCCTGGATGAGACTGATAATTTTCCAATTCAAAATCTTCGAATTTAAAATCAAAAATATCTTTTACTTCAGGATTTATTTTCATGGTGGGCAATGGAAAGGGCGATCTACTTAACTGAAGATTGGCTTGCTCAAAATGATTATTGTACAGGTGAACATCGCCGAAGGAATGAATAAAATCGCCGGGCTCCATGTCGCAAACTTGTGCAATCATAAGGGTCAGCAAAGCATAGGAAGCAATATTAAATGGCACACCTAAAAACACATCTGCAGATCGCTGGTACAATTGGCAACTTAATTTACTTTTTCCACCGGCAGACTTGGCAGGAGCTGTATAAAACTGAAATAAGCAATGGCAGGGCATCAGTTTCATTTTTGGCAAATCGGCCACATTCCATGCACTGATAATCATTCGCCTGCTATCGGGGTTGGATTTTAGCTGCTGGATCAATTCCTTTACCTGGTCCACCTCTACTCCATCTGCTCCTTCCCAACTTCGCCATTGCTTTCCATACACCGGCCCAAGGTTACCATCCGCGTCAGCCCATTCATCCCATATTTTAACATTGTTTTCCTTTAAGTAGGCAATATTGGTATCTCCCTGTAAAAACCAAAGCAACTCGTAAATGATACTTTTTAAATGACATTTTTTGGTAGTCACCATAGGAAATCCTTTACTCAGATCGAAGCGCATTTGGTGTCCAAAAACACTTCGGGTACCGGTACCCGTTCGGTCGCTCTTGTCATTACCGGTTTCAATAATATGAGAAATCAATTGAAGATACTGTTGCATAGGTGCAAGTTAAGCCCCTTAGTGCTAAAGGGCAACAAAGCGCGCTTTTTTTTAATAACAAAATAATAAAGAAATGTGGATTGATTAAACGATTTTTGACAACAGAAGTTGACAATTTTTAAAATAATGGAAATAACAATTCGTAAAGCAATACAAGCCGATTGCCATCGCATGATGGAACTGGTAAAAGAACTGGCAGTATATGAAAAAGCGCCAGATGAAATAACCGTGCAATTTGATCATTTTGTGGAAAGCGGTTTTGGGGAAAAGCCAGTATGGTGGGCCTTGGTTGCTGAAACAACCCATCCCGATGGACTTAAGGAGGTGCAGGCATTTGCGCTCTATTATATCCGATACTCCACCTGGAAAGGTCAAAGGATGTACCTAGAAGACTTGCTGGTAACCGAAAAATTAAGGGGGCAAGGCATTGGCAAACAGCTTTTTGATCAACTCATCGAAGAAGCCAAAATTAAAAAATACAATGGCATTGCCTGGCAGGTATTGGACTGGAATGAGCCTGCCATTAATTTCTATAAAAAATTAGGTTCCGTTCAATTCGATGCAACTTGGATGAATTGCAGTTTGGAAATAAAATAAAAAATCAATTGAGCCTTTATAAAATATCAATTACAGGCCAGTTCGCGTATTTTTGCAAAAAATTACATTTACATCAAAACTGTTTTTCCAATGGCTGAAAAGATCACAATGGGTAGCAATGGCAAACTAAGGGTTCCCCATCACCCAACCATCCCTTTTATTGAGGGTGATGGCATTGGTCCGGATATTTGGAAAGCCAGTGTGCGCGTGTTGGATGCTGCTATAGAAAAAGCTTATAAGGGAGAAAAAAAAATTAATTGGATAGAAGTGCTGGCCGGACAAAAAGCATTTGACAAAACGGGTAGCTGGATGCCAGAGGCTACCATGGATGCTTTCAAAACTTATCTGCTATCTATCAAAGGTCCGCTAACGACGCCAGTGGGCGGTGGCATCCGAAGTTTAAATGTAGCACTCAGGCAGGAACTAGATTTATTTGTATGCCTAAGGCCCGTAAAATATTTCGAAGGGGTGCCTTCGCCGATGTGGCAGCCAGAAAAGGTAAACATGGTGATATTCCGCGAAAACACGGAAGATATTTATGCCGGCATCGAATACATGACCGGTACTCCGGAAGCTGCCAAATTGCTCGATTTTTTGATTACAGAAATGGGTGTAAAAAATATCCGTTTCCCCGAAACTACCTCACTGGGTATTAAGCCGGTTAGCAAGCAAGGAAGCGAGCGACTTATCAGATGCGCCATTCAACATGCCATAGAGCACAAGCTTCCTTCGGTTACAATCGTGCACAAGGGCAATATCATGAAATATACAGAAGGCGCCTTTAAAAATTGGGGATACGAATTGGCAGAAAGGGAATTTGGCGGTGAAGTATATACTTGGAACCAATGGGAACGCACCAAAAAGGAAAGTGGGGAAGCGGTGGCCAATGAAGAAATGAAAATAAGCGCCATTGGAGGAAAGGTTATCATCAAGGATGCCATTGCTGATAATTTTTTACAGCAAGCATTGCTAGCTCCACAGGATTATTCGGTGATTGCCACCCTTAATTTGAATGGCGATTATATCAGTGATGCGCTGGCAGCACAGGTAGGCGGAATTGGTATTGCCCCAGGCGCCAATATCAATTATTTAACCGGCCACGCAGTTTTTGAGGCTACCCATGGTACCGCCCCAAGATTTGCCAATACCAATACCATGAACCCTTCCTCCGTAATCCTAAGTGGGGTAATGATGTTGGAATACATGGGCTGGAGGGATGCAGCAGAATTAATTACCAACGCAGTAGGCAAAACCATTCGCAACAAAACGGTGACCATCGACTTTTATAATTTAATGAAAGAGGGTACTTTATTAAAGACCAGTGAATTTGCGGATGCCATTATTAGAAGCCTTTGATGTGTGTAAATTTTAATATATTTGTGTATTAAAATTGGCTCCATGAGGACAAATATTGACATTGATGATAAACTGCTGAAAGAAGCCATGAAATTGGCAAAACTAAGCAGCAAAAAAGAATTGATTCACCATGCACTAGACGAGTTGATTCGAATGGAAAAAAGAAAAGAATTGATGTCGCTAAGAGGTAAAATTAAATGGGAGGGAGATTTGGATGAAATGCGGTCGGCATGAATGAACTTATCTTAGTAGATACGAGTGTCTGGATTCGATATTTTAGAGGAATTAAAAACGAGGAAACGGATCTGTTGGATAGCCTGATTGCAAATGATCTGGTTCTGTTAGTCCCCGTTTTATTTCAAGAGATTTTACAAGGCATTGCCTCGCAGAATGAATACCAAAAAACATTAGGCTTACTAGAAAGTCTTCACCAATACAACGATCATATAAAACCGATTTCTATTTTGGCTGCCAACATATTTCGTTTAGGAAAAAAGAAAGGACTTACGATCAGGAAAACAAATGACTGCCTTATTGCGGCCTACTGTATTTTTTTGGAAACCCCCATTTTACAGTATGATAGAGATTTTATTAATATCGCTCAATATACCTCACTAAAAATTCACAAATAAACATCCATGAGTAAAATTAAAGTAGCCAATCCTGTAGTAGAACTAGATGGCGATGAGATGACAAGGATCATCTGGAAATTCATTAAAGACAAACTAATTGTTCCGTACTTGGAACTGGACATTAAATATTATGACCTGGGAATGGAGTACCGGGATGAAACCAATGACCAGGTTACCATTGATGCGGCCAATGCCATCAAGGAATTTGGTGTGGGTATCAAGTGCGCCACCATCACCCCCGATGAAGCAAGGGTGGAGGAGTTTGGCCTAAAACAAATGTGGAAGAGCCCTAATGGTACGATCCGCAATATCCTAGATGGTACCGTATTCAGAGAGCCCATCGTAATGCAAAATGTACCCCGTTTGGTAACCAACTGGACTGCCCCCATCATCGTAGGTCGGCATGCATTTGGTGATCAATATCGTGCAACCGATACCGTTATCAAAGGAAAAGGAAAGTTAACCATGACCTTCACACCCGAAGGCGGCGGTGAGGCGCAAGTTTTTGAAGTATACAATTTCAAAGGAGATGGTGTGGCAATGGCCATGTACAATACCGATGAAAGTATCATGGGTTTTGCAAGAAGCTGTTTCAACATGGCATTGAGCAAAAAATGGCCGCTTTACCTTTCCACTAAAAATACCATCCTTAAAAAATACGATGGCCGTTTCAAAGATATTTTTGAAACTATTTTTCAGGCAGAATTTAAAACTGCTTATCAAGATGCCGGCATTACTTATGAGCATCGCCTGATTGACGACATGGTTGCCAGTGCATTGAAATGGAATGGCAATTTTGTATGGGCTTGTAAAAATTATGATGGTGATGTACAAAGTGATACCGTTGCACAAGGCTTTGGTAGCTTAGGACTGATGACCTCTGTACTGATTACACCCGATGGAAGCACTATGGAAGCAGAAGCAGCACATGGTACCGTAACCCGCCACTACCGCGATCACCAAGCTGGTAAACCAACCTCTACCAATCCAATCGCATCGGTTTTTGCTTGGACAAGAGGGCTTGCCTTTAGGGGTAAACTAGATAACAACCAGCCACTCATTGATTTCTGTCTGGCGCTGGAAGCCGTTTGTATTGAAACGGTAGAAAGCGGAAAAATGACCAAGGATCTAGCCGTTTGTATTCATGGCAATAAAGTAAGTCATGGTGAACATTATTTGTATACAGAAGAATTTCTGGATGCCATTGATGAGAACCTGAAAAAGAAAATGAATATCGGATAAGTTTACGCCAATATTGAACTGAAAAAAGGGCGACCCATGGTTGCCCTTTTTTTTAGTTACCCAATTTTATTTCAACTTGATCAAAGTAACGGTATGAATGAGATGAACGCCCCGCAAAAAAACAATCCGCTGCATGGTAAAACCTTAGAAAGCATTTTGCTTTTTTTGGTCGACAAATTTGGCTGGGAGGAGTTGGGTGCAATCATTCGCATCAACTGCTTTACTGATAACCCCAGTATTCAATCGAGCTTAAAGTTTCTCCGTAAAACTGAATGGGCCAGAAAAAAAGTGGAAGATTTGTATATTGAAGTTCAGACCCATAACTACCTCTAATAAGCTATCTTACATCCAGTTATCACAGATAATCTTCCAGCAATTGCCCTGCCACCGAGCCCGATTCAACCATTTTATTAAGGAGCAAAATGGTATCTTTGCATCGAAGCATTTCGATATACCCAATGTTAGGGAAATGATACTTATAAGTGAAAGTCTTGATCTAACATTTTTAATTAAACACGAAAGACTAAAAAATGAAAAAATTTATGCTTGATATCCAATTAGAAGGATTGGATAATGAAACAAGAATGAAACTACTCCCAAGAGAACAGGAGCTTGTAAAAGAGTTGGAACAAAATGGTACTATTGTAGATACCTTTATTAAACTTGATATGTCTGGGATTTTTATATTAATGATGGCGGCTGATGCGGAGGATGTGCACTCAAAACTTTCAACATTGCCCTATTACCCTTTTATGAAAATTGAAATTATTCCTGTGAGGGTGGTTAACAGCATTAATCAATAACACCTAGCTGTAAAATGATATGAGTAAAAAAGGAAAAGTATTAATGGCCATGAGTGGCGGTATCGACAGTACCGTTGCCGCCCTAATGCTTCACAAAGAAGGCTATGATGTAATCGGCATTACCATGAAGACATGGGATTATGCCACCAGCGTAGGAACTACCGGCAAAAAAGAAACCGGCTGCTGCAATTTGGATAGCTTCAATGATGCCCGCCAGGCAGCTGTACAGCATGGATTTCCGCATTTTATATTAGATATCCGCGAAGAATTTGGAGATTTTGTAATTGAAAACTTTGTAGAAGAGTACATCGCCGGACGAACACCCAATCCCTGTGTAATGTGCAATACCCATATCAAATGGCGTGCTTTGCTAAAAAGAGCCGATGCGCTCGGTTGCGATTTTATTGCCACCGGCCATTATGCCCAGGTACACCAGCATACCAATGGAAGATATTTTATAAGAAAGGGAATCGACGAATCCAAAGACCAGAGCTATGTGCTTTGGGGGCTGCAGCAAGATTTACTTAGTCGCACCCTGCTCCCCTTGGGCACTTACCACAAAACTGCCATTCGCCAGATGGCCCATGATTTCGGTTATCCCGAACTGGCTAAAAAAGCAGAGAGCTATGAGATCTGTTTTGTACCCGATAATGATTACCGTGGATTTTTAAAAAGAAATGTGGAAGGATTAGAAGCGAGGGTAAACGGGGGGAATTTTGTTGACAAAACCGGTAAGATACTCGGTCAACACAAAGGATATCCTTTTTATACCATCGGACAAAGAAAAGGGCTTGATATTGCATTGGGAAAACCCGCCTTTGTTACGGGCATTGATCCCGATACCAATACCATTGTGTTGGGTGAAGAAGAAGACTTGAAGGGCAATGAAATGACAGTGGCCAAAATGAATTGGATCAAGTATGAAGGCATTACCGAAGGAATGGAAATGCATACCAAAATAAGGTACAAGGACAAGGGGGCATTCAGCAACTTGTATACCACTGATAACGGATTATCTGTTCGCTTTTTTGAGCAGGTAAAAGGAATTGCGCCAGGGCAAAGTGCCGTATTTTATGAAGGAGATGATGTAGTGGGTGGTGGAATTATTCAGCGCAGCGCAACGCCTATCCTTTCCTAAAAACAGCCACAAACATACTGTCTGACCGCTGGTGATAACCGGGGAGCAATTGCTGATGCAGCAATTTGCAATTCAGTGAATCCGCTATATAATTTGCATTCAATTCATTTTCAGTTGTAAAAACAGAGCAGGTAATATACACAAACAATCCGCCGGTTTTTAAATGATGCAGCGAATTAGCAACAATTTTCTGCTGTAAGTTGGCATAGGTTTGAATGGTTGTTTTTTTGAAAAAACTAAGCTGCTCGGGCGTTCTACCCCAAGTACCACTCCCACTACAAGGCGCATCACAAATGATGAGATCAAAATCCGACCTGGGAGGCTTAGTTGCATCGCTACTCATATCTGCTACAAAAGATCCATAATTGCTGATCCCCGCCGATTTGAAACGCTGGTGTAGATTTACCAAAATGCTTTCTCGTATATCCGACACTGTAAGATCAATTTTTCTGTCCAGCAGATCCTTTAGCAAAATGGATTTGCCTCCGCTAGCGGCGCAACAATCCCAGACTGCCAGTTGCTCATTTCCAACAGCGAATTCCAAGACTCCTGGTTGCTTCAAATAATCCAGTACTTGCTGCGAATTAGCATCCTGTATCACCACTTCTTTATCCAGCTCAAAAAAGTCGGCTACCTTATCTGAACTCTTTAACCTCACACAGTGGTCGTTCATTAGCTGCCACTGAAATCCTGATTGTTCCAGCTTGCTAACTACCGCTTTTTTGGCCTGTGGACGAATGCGAATAAAAAGGTCGGGTTGAACCAGTAATGACAAGCAAAAGGCTTCCCTATCAACGCCTGCACTCAGCTGATTCTGGAATGGAAAAATGTTTTCAAGAAGATTTTCTTGGCCCAAAAAGAGCAGTTTTTCATGAACCGATAGCGCTATTTTTTCATTCCAATCCGGCCGCAGATTTTCCAACAATAACGATGGATTGGTTTCACACAAAAAACTGGCGATCAGTATTTTTTCCTCTCTGGGAATATCGGAGCAGGCCTTGCCCATTCTGAAATAATGGTAACATAGTGAAGCAATGGACTTTCTATCCTTGGATCCATATTTTTTATTGGCAGCGAAAAACTGTTTCACAAAAATGGCAAAGGGCTTATCCCCCTGATAATTGTCAAGGATATTTTTAGCGGTATTGATATGGGAGTGAAAACGACTCATTGCTGATAAATATAAACGGCCGGATAAAATCCAGCCGCGAAAAATATTGTATTAAAAATCTACAATTCCAATAAACTTTTTACCGGGTCTTTTCCAAACAAAAGCAAGGCCGGATTTTCCAACAGCTCTTTTACTCTTACTAAAAAACTGACGGACTCCCTTCCATCAATCACCCGATGGTCGTAACTGAGTGCTAGGTACATCATCGGCTTAATCACCACCTGTCCACCAATTGCCATCGGCCTTTCCTGGATCTTATGCATCCCCAAAATGGCACTTTGCGGTATATTAATAATGGGCGTACTCATTAAAGAACCAAACACTCCCCCATTGGTAATGGTAAAGGTGCCGCCGCTCATTTCTTCAATAGTCAATTTATTTTCTTTTGCCTTAGTAGCAAGGGCAACGACTGTTTTTTCAATGTCTGCCATGCTCAAACTTTCGGCATTTCTGATTACCGGCACCACCAATCCCTTGGGGGCTGAGACGGCAATCGATATATCGCAAAAATCATGGTAAACAATATTTTCCCCATCGATCATAGCATTCACCGCAGGCCATTCTTGCAAGGCGAAGCAGCAAGCTTTGGTAAAGAAACTCATGAAACCAAGATTAACCCCATGGGCTTCCTTGAACTTGTCTTTGTTTTTAGCCCTTATCTCCATGATCGCACTCATATCTACTTCATTAAAAGTAGTGAGCATAGCAGTGGTGTTTTTGGCTTCTACCAACCTGCGACTAATGGTTTTGCGCAGATTACTCATTTTTTGGGTATGCTCATTCCTGCTAAATAATGTTACTCCAGGCATTCTACCTGGGTTGCTGATTGCCTCCAACACATCTTGCTTTACAATTTTACCATTGCTTCCACTTGCTGTTACCGATTTTACATCTACCTTTTTATCGGCAATGATGGCTGCGGCAACTGGAGTAGCTTTTAGGTCGCTTGCAGTCTTGGTAGCAGCGGATATTGGGCTAACCTCCTGCTTTGCAACCAAAGGAGCTTCCGCAGGCTTTCCCTCCGGACGGGTGGCGGTATTGTCGATACTGCAGGCAATATCCCCTATTTTCAATGTATCTCCTTCCGTTGCTACCGTCTTTAAAATTCCCGCCTGTTCGGCATTGATCTCAAAAGTGGCTTTTTCACTTTCCAATTCGGCAACCACTTCGTCTCGCTCCACCCATTCACCATCTTTTTTAAGCCATTTTACCAGCGTAACCTCTGTAATACTCTCCCCAACGGAAGGTACTTTAATCTCTATTGCCATTGTAATTGAATATTTCAGCGAAATTCGGTTAAAATAAAGTATTAATAAAATCGTATTTACCAACTATTCTTGAAGCACTCGCTTTTTAGCTTGGATATTTTTAATCTCCCTTAACGATAATAAATAAATAGTAAATAATTCATTAAAAATGATTAAATTGTAAGGTAATCCGCAAACCCTACCTACCATGAATTTTAAAAAGCTATATACTGCTTTTACATTAATCTGTATGGCGGTATCTAATGGACTATCCGCCCAATTTATTTTTAATAATTCGCAGCTTGTGATTCAATCTGGCGCGGAAGTTATTGTAAAAGGGAATGCCACCAGTAATGCCGATATTTCAGGTGCTGGTGTTTTAAAAATGAAGGGAGATTCCCTACAAACATTAAACATGAATGGTTTTGCCATCCAAAACCTTGCAATCGATAATGCGACCAATATTGCACTATTAGGCGATGCCGTTATTACAGGGATGCTAACTTTTACTACTGGTAAAATTCAATTGGGTGCCAATAACCTAACAGTTACCGCTACTGGAAGCATTGCAGAAATAACCGGTGACAATACATTTGCTGAAACCAATGGCATAGGACTGTTCAAAAAAGAAATCAACGCAATTGGTAATTACCTGCTTCCCGTTGGAACCGACAATAAGTATAAACCGGTTCAAGTTCAAATTACAGGCTCTCCCGTTTTTGCCAATGCTTTTATCTCTGCCAGATCCATTGCTGGCAAACATCCAAACAAACCATACCAAAGTACAGATTACCTCAATGAATACTGGACAATAAGCAATGGCGGCATCACAGGGGGCAGCATTATAGCAGCAGCAAGTTATCACCCCGAAACTGTCGATGTAACCGGCCAAAAAGATTTCATTCGACCCGTCTATTGGAACGGCAGCGCTTGGATAACAGGAAACAATCTCAACCGATTTCCGAACTCTATTGCTATTCCAGTTATTGCTGGCGCAAAACAAGATCTGTATGGAATGAACCAATTTGTATTATTACATGCAAAAGCATTGCTTCAGGGAGCCTACAATGCTTCTTCCAAACTTATGAATGACAAATTGCGAAATAGTGAAGCGAATTCAATTGGAAATTTACCAACGTCAAATATCATTCCTACAACTGACCCATACCGATCAGCACCCTATAATTTTACCCACACCAATAATGCTTTGACCGAAACTGTTGTGTCCAAGGATTTTTCGAATCCTTTTATCGACCAGCTTAACGCAGAAAATAATATTGTTGATTGGGTATTCGTAGAGCTAAGAAGCGCAGTTAGTCCAGGAAATACCGTCATTCAAACTCGGTCAGCCTTGATCCAAAGAGATGGAGATATAGTGGAATTAGATGGTGAAAGCCCGTTGTATTTTAAAAATATTCCTGAAGCAAATTATACTGTTGCCATCAAACACCGCAATCATTTGGCCATGTGCACCAATCCTGCCACATTCACCCAAATTTTGTCATCTGAAGCAAATACGCCAACACTTGATTTTACTAGTTTGGCTTCTTCCAAACTCATGGGAACAGCCGGACTTAATTACTTCAATCAAAATGGAAGTAATTTCCTCTATGCCGGCAATACAAATTTGAATGGGAATATCAGATGGAATGCCCCTTATTCTGACAAGGATTATATATTGAATACTGTACTTAGCAAACATGCTGAAAATATATTACTGAACAGTTATAGCGAAGGAGATATTGATCTTAACAGAGAGGTTAGGTGGAGCGCCCCTAATTCAGATATCGACTTCCTGTTTTCCATACCACTTTCAAATTCAGTAGCTGCCGTAAAATCTCAGGCCCTGCCGAATTAGGTCTTCTACTTCATGGCCTGAGCCCTTTCAATTTCCTATCTACAACCGTATTACATTAATGGACATTCAATTGCGTTTAATTGCAATTGGAAATCATAATATAAAAATATGAAAAAATATTTCCACTTCCCCCTGCTCCTATTACTCCCTTCTGTAATATTTGCACAAACTTTTCAGGCTTCCATCCAACCTGTTGATTCAGCTGCAGCAATTGCCATCACCTTGCAATCTTCTTCAAATTGTAGTGGCAAAATATCCAATGTAACCATCACACTTGCCATACCTGTCAGCGCAGGCAGCCGACCTCAAATCGATAAGGTAGACAATTCAGCCAATCCACTTATATCCTACACTATTTATAACGCAACCAACCAATCGATAGGTGGAACCATGCATTATATTTATACTATTTTAGGGACTGGGGATGTAGTACCAACAGCTTCTTTGCTGCAGTTTAGCACCAATACCGCTACTGTCATTGCAAGGGTTAATTTTAAATCTTTTCCAGCTATCTCCTCACAAGTGAAGATGGTCAATTTGCCGAACGGGGGCACTGATATCAACCCTAATGCATTCTTTGGCTTAAGTTTAGATGGTGCCGATATTGTAAATGAAAGTGCTATGTTTTATAGTCTGCCCTCCATCTCTTCAATCGCCAATGACGGGAATGGATACCGTGGTATTTCTTATGTGCAAACCATTCAAGCGATAGAAACTCCACCGGCAAAATTCACCGGCTTTAGTGCAGTAGCATACAATGGCAATGGAAAACTCAGTTGGCAAATGGAAAATGAAAGCTCCAATACGGACCACTACGAAATTGAAAGAAGTTTAAATAGCACCGACTTTACAAAGATCTCTACAGTAGGGGCAAAAAACAATGGCAACTCTAGCAATAGTTATGATACCACAGATTTTAATTTATCAACAATTAGTTCTGCGGGATTATTTTACTACCGCATCAAAGAAATTGATAAAAATGGGAAAATCATTTATTCCGAAACAAGAAAAATTCGGTTAAGTGGCAAAGGGCTTGCAATATTGGCCTACCCTAATCCAATTAACAATTTTTTAAACCTAACCATTGACATTGAGCAGGATGCGAGTGGCATACTTACCATTTATGATGCAGCAGGTAAAAAAATACAATGGATACAATTGCAATTATTAAAAGGAGCCAACACCAAAAAGATAAATATGGCTACACTTGCTGCCGGCAGCTATTTGCTACAACTTACCACACCAAAAGAAAACAAGATCATACGGATCATTAAATTAACTAACTAACCTTTTCAATAACACCAGTATTTTCCTGGGTTCAATTTTATCCTGCCTTCAATAAAGAGAAATTGGGCAATTTTAAATTTACAATGGAGCAAAAAAAATACCAGCAAAAGCTGGTATTTTTTTATATAAATTAGAAAGCTACTTCGAAAAAGCTTTGTCAATAATTTCTGCTTGTTCCTTGGCATGTATTTTTGCATACCCGGTTGCAGTAGAAGCACTGGATGGCCTGCTGATGATATTGAAATTTATATTTATTAAATTCATGCGCAAAAATGTTGCCGCTCCCATATTCAATGGTTCTTCCTGTACCCAATGCCAAACAGCCTTGCTGTATTTTTGGTGCAACAAATCCAATTGTTTTTGGGGTAATGGATGAATCTGCTCTAACCTGATCAGCGCAGTATCCGTCCTGTTGTCCTTGAGTTGTTTTTCTGCCAGATCAAAATACATTTTTCCACTACACAAGATTACTTTTTTAACATCGGCTGCATTCTTCACAAATTCATCATCGATTACTTCTTTAAAGGCTCCCGAAATAAATTCACTTGCCAAACTATAGCTTCCCGGATGACGTAAATTTGCCTTAGGTGAAAAATTAATCAGTGGCTTTCTAAATGACCAGGCTAACTGTCTGCGGAGCACATGGAAGAAATTAGCTGCTGTTGTTACATTGGTGATCACCATATTTAATTCGGCACA
The DNA here is from genome assembly GCA_044339235.1 of Ferruginibacter sp. Lineage (GTDB taxonomy): Bacteria > Bacteroidota > Bacteroidia > Chitinophagales > Chitinophagaceae > Ferruginibacter. The sequence goes on along the minus strand of JBIIVV010000014.1, from coordinate 5,801 downwards.
CATTTGCAAGAAACGTTCCATCCTGGCACTGCTATGCTCAGGCCCTTGGCCTTCATATCCATGAGGGAGCAGCATTACCACACCATTCATCCGTTGCCACTTAGTTTCAGCTGCCGCGATAAATTGGTCAATCATCGTTTGAGCACCATTGCAAAAATCGCCAAACTGTGCTTCCCAAATTACCAGCGCATTTGGATTGGCCATAGAATAACCATATTCAAAACCCAATACTGCATATTCGCTCAACAAAGAATTGTAAATTCGAAAGGCAGGCTGTGTTTCGGTAAAATGATCTAAGCGGTTATACTCTGTATTGGTATTTTCATCATACAAAACTGCATGCCGATGACTGAAAGTGCCTCTTTTTACATCTTGCCCACTCATGCGTACATCCTTTCCCTCTAATAATAAACTTCCATAAGCCATTAGCTCACCGGTAGCCCAATCTACTTTTTGTTGATCGGAATACAACTTCACTTTATCCTGCAATAATTTCTCGACCTTTTTAAGTGGTTTGAAATTGACAGGCCATTTCATTAAGCCATCAAATAAGGAACTGAAATCTTGTTCACTGATAGCGGTTGCTGGAGAAGATTCAAAATCCGCTGGAACGGCCCTTCGTAGATTTTTCCACCAAAGCTCCGGCTTTTGAAAAGTATAGGGTAAAGGATTCTGTTTTACCTCATCCAGCCTTTCCTGCAAATCCGCCAGAAACTGCTGTTCCATTTCTTTTGCCAATGCTTTTGCATCGGACTCCCCATTCTCAATAAGATACTGCGTATATACTTCTCTTGGATTAGGATGCTTGTCAATGAGTGCATATAACTGAGGTTGCGTAAACTTCGGTTCATCCCCTTCGTTGTGACCATGCTTCCGATAGCAAACCATATCAATGAATATATCGCTGTTAAACTCTTGTCGATAACGCGTAGCGATTTCTACCGCTTTTACCACCGCTTCTGGGTCATCGCCATTCACATGCAATACGGGCGCCTTTACCATTGCTGCTACAGAAGTGCAATAATCAGCGCTTCGGGCATCATCAAAATCAGTGGTAAATCCGATTTGGTTATTAATAACAAAATGGATGGTTCCGCCTGTATAATATCCTTTCAAGTTAGACATTTGCAGCACTTCATACACAACTCCCTGACCCGCCACCGAAGCGTCCCCATGGATTAAGATGGGCAATATTTTATCAAAATCACTGTCGTACATTACGTCTGCCTTACAACGTGAAAACCCCAGCACTACAGGGTCTACTGCTTCCAAATGCGAAGGGTTGGGGCAAAGTTTTAAATTGATTTTATTTCCGGATGCCGTAACAATATCACTGCTATAGCCCAAATGATATTTAACATCACCACTTCCCATGGTAGTATCTGGGGTAGCTATTCCTTCAAATTCACTAAAGATCTGCTCATATGTTTTACCCAAAATATTGGCCAAAATATTCAGCCTTCCCCGATGTGCCATACCGATCACTACTTCCTGCACATTATTGAGCGAAGCGATATCAATAATGGCATCCAACGCTGCAATGGTGGTTTCTCCTCCTTCGAGAGAGAACCTTTTTTGACCAATGTACTTGGTATGAAGGAATTTTTCGAACATCACCCCTTCATTGAGTTTTTGTAAAATTCTTTTTCTTTGTTGCAATGCAATCGGTTGAAGCATGGTATGTTCAACTGCCTGAATCATCCATTCCATTTTACGAGTACTGGTATCTGCCCGAAATTCCACACCAAGACTATTGGTATAGCATTTTTGCAAATGAGCAAGAATATCTTTGAGGGAGGCTTTTCCTAAGCCTACAAATTTTCCAGTTTCAAACAAGGAAGACAGGTCTGATTCGCTTAGTCCAAAATTTTCGAGACCAAGATTGGCTTTTCGATCCTTGCGCTCACGGATGGGATTAGTAGTAGCTGCAAGATGCCCTTTCCTTCGATAGGCCTGTATTAGCTGATAAACACTTATTTCCTTTGTCAAATTAAAACTGCCTTCAGAAACGGATTTTGTATTTTTAGCTGTCCCTCCCACTTCACTTGACATGCTGACGGCAAAATCAAAGCCTTCAAAAAACTTACGCATTTCACTATCAATACTGGAAGGGTTTTTTATAAAATCCTGGTAAAGACTTTCGATATATGCCGGATGCGCGTTGGTGATGTACTGGAAATCCTTCATTGTAGATATAAAATTGTATAACTTTTTTAATTTGAGATTGCAAATATCGGGCATTTATACATTCCAAAAAGTACAGATTGGGTAGTACGATGTTAAAAAACTAACAATACCTTCTCGCTGAAAAAATAATCCAGAGAAAGATAAAACTCACTGTTTACCAATAAATGAATAATTCAATGCTCTAGTGGTAAGTTGAATTACAAATTATTCTGCAAAAATGTTTGGAGAAAATGCCCATTTAGCGATTATCCCTCTTCATATTATTGGCATAAAAATAAAAAAAGCTAGTTTATGGAAAACATTACCGTTGAAATATGGATAAATGATAGCTAAAATGGATATTTTAGCTTAAAAAAATGGATTTTTAAAATTCCTTCTTGAATAATGCCAATTTCTTATTTCAAATCACTATCTTTGCAGCCCTAAAATAAGATTTAAATGGCAAACCATTCAGCAACTAAGAAAGATGTGCGTCAGAGCAGCAAGCGCAACGAACGTAACCGTTATTATGGTAAAACAACCCGTAATGCTATCCGTGACATTAAAGCAATAGAAGATAAATCAGGTGCAACTGAAAAGCAACCGATTGTTGCATCTATGATTGATAAATTAGCGAAGCGTGGTACTATCCACAAAAACAAAGCGTCTAATTTAAAAAGCAAGCTGGCTAAAAGAATCAATACACTGACAAAGTAATTATTACTTTTCATTATATTTTTACAACCCGTTAGGTGATACCTAGCGGGTTTTTTGTTGCACCAACCTCTATTTTACATTAATTTTTGGTGCCTTGCCAATGAATTCCCTGTTGTAAAGTGAAGAACTGGGTTCAAATGTTTGTTAGCTTGTAAATAATCAACGCTTGATACAATAGTAATATATTTGTTTTCCTAAAAACGCTTTCCATGGAAAAAGAAGTTTATGAAATTCCGCTACGATACCGAAAAATGGAGAATTTGCATATCGTATTTTGGCTATTTAAGGACATTAGCTGGTGTATGATTTGGCGGCCATTGGGGATTGCCATGATATTCCCCACCCTAATCATTGCCATTATTATCATGCTACGTACTAGGCAATTCATGAGTGAGGTATGTCATAATATTGCGATAGTGCTTTGGATTTCAGCGAATTCCTACTGGATGATCAGTGAATTTTTGCATTTTGACAGCGTCCCCCTCATTGGCGACATCACTTATAAGCAGTTGGCCATCATCCCCTTTTCAATGGGGATAGCGATACTTGGCTATTATTATATATGGTGGAAGCCAAGGCATAAGGACTTGCTAGAAACGATGTAGCCCACACCCCTCACTGAGATGACATCTTTTTTTGAGAGATGTCATCTCGGTGAAAAAAGATGTCATCTCAGTCAACCCTCTTCAATTTCCACCTCACTGTAATCAAAAGCTGCTATCCCCTTTTTATGCGCATCCATAAATGGTTGCAGGCCACCAAACCAATCCAACACTTCTTGTCGGCACAATTGGGTAGGCTGGGAGCTTGTCATGGTATGCCAGGATGACCAGGGGTAGTTGGAAAAGTCTTTACAAAGCAGATGGCTTTGGGCGTTGGTATGTATATAAATATTAGCTTGGGTAAAATGATTTTCCTTTAAAATTTCCAACCTTTTAAATGGCCGATAGAAAAAATTCCCTTTCCTTTGAAACTGCCGGTTAATATTCATAGCGTAAGAGGTGAAGAATCGTTTCCATTCAAACTCAATGAGTAATTCCATTGCTATTTGATCTTTTAGATACCTTTTTTCCAGCGGTTGAATGAGTTGCGGAGAAAGCCCCTCTAAATATGTTTTAATTTTTTCTACTTCTTTCACCCGAACTAAAAAATGAAAATGATTGGGTAATAGACTCCAGCAAAAAGTATCTAGGAAAGGGTATAAGTATTTGGAATACTGCCTTAAGAAATAACGGCGGTTTTCTTCTGTTCTAAAAAGCAGTTCTTTGTTGTTGGTCCGGTTATACACGTGAAAAATGCCGCCATCGTAAAAATCGGCCAGATATTTCTTATTCATAAAAGATGTTTTAAAAGCCAGATAATATGGTTCTAATATATTGAGATGACATCTCCCTCCCAGGAGATGACATCTTTGCAACCAAGAGATGACATCTCCCCACCCAAAAGATGTCATCTCAATAAACCATTGGTAATCAGCATTTTTATCCTGTTTAATACTAGATAAGAATTCTAAAATATACAATTTTGCCATTAACTAATATGATTTTTATTACATATTTTAGGGAGATGACATCTTTTTTGAAAAAAGATGTCATCTCCCTAAACCGGTGACTCACCCCCAATTGCCAGTTCCCAACAGAAGGTTGTCGACCCTAAATTTTCTCTGTGTATATTTGCAAGCGCTAATTTGCAGTAACCCCCATTGGACCTAGACCCTTAAAAGTCTTCAAACACCAACCCATCGGAGTATTACCGCTGACAAAATATAACTATCCACCATAAACTGTTTTTCATGTATCGTTCTCATACCTGTGGCGAATTAAGGATTGCCGATGTAAATAAAGAAGTGACCCTCAGCGGATGGGTGCAAACCGTCCGGAAATTTGGCAGTATCACTTTTGTAGATATCCGTGACCGCTATGGCATTACACAATTATTGTTTTCCGAAGCCCTGAATGCACTGCTTGATGCCAACCCGCTGGGAAGAGAATTTGTATTACAAGTAAAAGGTACTGTCAATGAACGAAGTAATAAAAATCCAAATATCCCAACCGGTGATATCGAAATCGCTATTTCCGAATTCACCATCCTAAATAAATCTGCTGTGCCACCTTTCTCCATCCAGGATGATACAGATGGTGGTGATGAACTAAGAATGAAATATAGGTTCATGGACCTACGCAGAAACAGTGTAAAAAAGAATCTAGAACTACGATATGCCGTGGGCCGCAGCACTAGGAACTATTTGCATGAAAATAATTTCATGGACATTGAAACCCCTTTTCTGATCAAATCCACACCAGAAGGTGCCCGGGATTTTGTAGTGCCTAGCAGAATGAACCCCGGACAGTTTTATGCTTTACCTCAAAGTCCACAAACGTTCAAACAATTGCTGATGGTAAGCGGTTTTGATCGCTATTACCAGATTGTAAAATGTTTCCGTGACGAAGACCTTCGCGCAGACCGACAACCAGAATTTACACAGATTGATTGCGAAATGAGTTTTGTTGAGCAGGAAGATATTTTGAATATGTTTGAAGGACTGGTAAAACGAATTTTCAAAGATGTAAAAAATATCGACTATACCGACCTAGTAGAACGAATGACTTGGGAAGATGCCATGTGGAAATTCGGAAATGACAAACCAGATATCCGCTTTGACTTACAAATTGCCAACCTCAAATTTCCACAGCATAGTTTTACAAATAAAAAAACTGCGCTGCACAATACCCCTTTCGAAAATAAAGGTGTAGGGGGCGACCTGCTTGCCTTTCCGGTATTCGATGAAGCAGAAACCGTATTAGCCATTGCAATACCCGGTTGCAGCGAATATACCCGCAAACAGACCGATGAACTAACGGAATGGGTGAAACGCCCTCAGATAGGCATGAAGGGATTGGTGTTTATAAAATGTAATG
>JBIIVV010000013.1:0-26803 GCA_044339235.1 Ferruginibacter sp. | reverse complement strand
TCCTATTTTTGATGGGCACGAAAGAACGAAGCTTTACACGATGGAAAATGGCACACTTAAACGAACATTAACACCTACTCTTTTATGGGGTTTGGGGGTAGGCTATGTAATTTCTGGGATGTATTTTGGCTGGAACCTAGGCTTAGAAAAAGGGGGCACTTTAGGAATGGCAATGGCCACCATTTTAGTTATTATTTTATATACTTGCTTTAGTTTTTCTTATGCCGAATTGGCTTGCGCCATCCCCAAAGCAGGCGGTGTATATGATTATGCAGAAAAGGCGTTTAAAAAAGACATTGGTTTTGTGGCAGGGCTGGCGCAAATTATTGAATTTGTCTTTGCCCCACCAGCTATTGCAATCGCTATAGGATCTTATTTTAATCTAGCATTTCCACAAGTGCCGATACTGCCTGCTGCCGTTTCGGTTTATCTGGTTTTTATGACATTAAATATATATGGTGTAAAAGCAGCCGCTAGTTTTGAACTGGTCGTTACTATTTTGGCAGTGGGTGAATTATTGCTTTTTTCTTCACTAACGCTACCTCATTTTTCACTGAGTCATTTTACTCAAAATCCTTTTCCACATGGCTGGGGAGGCGCTTTTGCAGCGATTCCTTTTGCTATCTGGTTTTTTCTAGGAATTGAGGGGGTGGCCAATGTTGCAGAAGAAGCGATTCATCCTCAAAAAGATATTTTGAAAGGCTTTGGATCTGCCCTTATTACGCTGGTGATTTTATGTGTACTAGTCTTTGTGGCCTCCATTGGAATTGGAGGCTGGGAAACCATTGTATATTCTGCTGCTGGCACCAGTTCTGATTCGCCCCTGCCACTTGCACTAGGTAAGGTTTTTGCAGCGGACCATCTTTTTTATAAATTATTAATTGGCATTGGCTTATTTGGATTGGTGGCATCCTTTCATGGATTATTATTGGCTAGCGGCCGAGCAACGTTTGAGTTTGGAAAAATCGGCAATGCGCCCCGCATTCTAGGAAAAGTGCATACGCGTTTTCAAACACCAGCCAATGCGCTTATTTTTAATTCTATTTTGGGTATAATTATACTTTGTACGGGAAAAACTGCCGAAATTATCATCATATCCGTTTTTGGCGCCCTTACCTTGTACATCTTTTCAATGCTAGCGGTTTTGCAATTGAGAAAAAAAGCTCCTGAGATGAAACGACCCTTCCGGGTACCTTTTTATCCCTTTACACCTATTGTTGCATTGGTATTGGCAATTATTTGTTTAATTGCATTGTGTTATTATAATGTACTGTTGGCGATTTGCTATTTCAGTATCCTGTTTTTCTTTTTTCTACTTTTTAAAATCTTAAAAAAATGAGTAACGAGGAAATTTTTGATTATGTGAGCAAACATCCATCCGGCAGAGTGAAAGTAGCCGTTGCAGATATTGATGGCGTGCTTCGCGGAAAATACATTTCAAGTGAAAAATTTCTGTCGGTGGCCAACAGTGAATTAGGATTTTGCGCAGTAATTTTTGGTTGGGATATGGCCGACCAAGCGTATGACAATACCAGTTATACAGGATGGCATACAGGTTATCCAGACGCAAAAGTAAAGTTGAGTCTTAGCAGTTTCAGAAAAATTCCTTGGGAAAACGACTTGCCTTTTTTTCTGGGGGAATTTATAGACGACGCCGGTAATCCACTTGAAGTATGTCCGCGCCAATTACTGCAAAAAATAATTGCTCAAGCTACCGAATCAGGCTTTGAAGCCAAATGCGCACAGGAGTTTGAATGGTTTAATTTTGCCGAAACTTCCAAAAGTTTTGCGGAAAAAGAAGGTAGAAATTTGACGCCCTTAACACCCGGCATGTTTGGATATTCCATTTTAAGAAGTAGCGAACGCAATGATTTTTTTTCCGCCCTTTTTGATCAACTAAAACAATTTGACATACCGCTGGAAGGTTTGCATACTGAAACAGGGCCCGGTGTATATGAAGCTGCCATCGCATATAGTGGTGCTTTAATGGCTGCTGACAATGCTACCTTATTTAAAACGGCAGTAAAAGAGATCGCCTATAAACATGGCATCTTGGCTAGCTTTATGGCTAAGGTCAACGAAAATTTACCTGGCTGCAGCGGACATGTACATCAGTCGCTTTGGTGCGGAAATATCAACTTGTTTTATGATGCTTCACAGCCAAACCAAATGAGTAAAACAATGCAGCATTATTTGGCAGGGCAGCTTTACTGCTTGCCTCATATTTTACCCATGGTAGCACCTACGATTAATTCTTACAAGCGATTGGTAGAAGGAGCTTGGGCGCCTACCACGGTAACCTGGGGCAATGATAATAGAACGGTTGCCTTACGCACTTTAACAGGAGGAAGTAAATCCTGCCGATTGGAAACAAGGGTAGTAGGAAGCGATACCAATCCTTATTTAGCATTATCTGCTTGTTTGGCCTCCGGTTTATATGGCATTAAAAACCAGTTGAGTTTGCAGGCAGCTACAGAAGGGAATGGTTATAGAGATGAAAGTCACGGAAGGTTTCCGAAGAGTTTAGAAGATGCCAACCAAGCAATGAAAAACTCGGCTGTGGCAAAAGAAATCTTTGGCGAAACATTTGTTAACCATTTTACTCAAACCCGTGATTGGGAACTGCGTCAGTTTGCTAAAGTGGTAACCGATTGGGAAACCAAGCGTTATTTAGAGATCATTTAATCTATACTATTTCATCTGCAGTTGAACAAACGCAGTCTTTAAAATAATTTTTTATAAAAACACAATTTTTAAAAATGTCTATTGCTCAATTTAATTTTCCTACTACCATTCGTTTTGGGGCTGGCGTAGTGTCAGAACTGCCGGCTTATTTAATCAATCACCAATTAAAAAAACCATTGATTGCTACCGATCCTACTATTGCGGGACTGGATTTTTTTAAAGCGATTGTTGCGGATCTTACTAGCAAAGGAATAGCGGTAACGGTTTTTCATGATATCCATAAAAACCCAGTGAAGAGTGATGTATACAAAGGTGGTGATGCATACGATGCCTCTAACTGTGATTGCATCATTGGCATTGGTGGTGGTGCAGCCATTGATGTAGCAAGGGCGATACTATTGCGCATCAATCACCGCGAAGATTTATTTAAGTACGACGACTTAATTGGCGGAGATGTATATGTAACCAACGATGTGCCGCATTTTATTACCATTCCAACTACTGCAGGAACAGGAAGCGAAGTAGGCCGTTCGGCAATTATTTCTGATGATGAAACGCACCAGAAAAAAATTCTTTTCTCTCCCAAATTATTAGCAAAAATTGTTTTTGCAGATCCAATTTTGACAATGGACCTGCCGCCTTTCGTTACAGCGGCAACTGGTATGGATGCATTAACACATAATATGGAAGCGTTTATTGCAAAAAACTACCACCCTATCTGTGATGGTATTGCATTAGAAGGAATGCGATTGATAGCAGCCTCCATTGAGGATGCGGTAAAAAATCCTACGATTGAATCTCGTTCTAATATGTTGCTTGCTTCCATGATGGGCGCCATCGCATTTCAAAAGGGCTTGGGTGTTGTTCATTCTTTGGCGCATCCACTGTCTAGTCTGCTCGATACACACCATGGACTTGCTAATGCAGTCAATCTACCTTATGGTATGCAGTTTAATATTGCAGGGTTTGAAGAAAAATTTGTTCGCATGGCAAAGGCCTTGGGAATAAAAAATGAAACAGGACAAGGTGTGGTGGATTTTTTATTTGACCTCAACGATCGATTGGGAATTCCAAAAAAACTGAGCGGCATTGGTGTAAAAACAGAGCACCTTGATACACTGGCAGACTTGGCTTTTGCAGATTTTGCACATCCGAATAATCCTAAACCGGTCAGCAGGGAAGATTTTAAATTATTGTACGAAACAGCGCTATAAATTTTGGCAACACCTATTATAATCGGCATCAGTTTTTCAGAAACAAAATATCCCAATTATCCTGCATGGATATTAGGTGAAACTATGGACGTAGAAATAGTGGAGCTTAGTTGGGAAAAACAAAATATTCAGGATCTTGAAAAATGTCATGGATTGTTGTTAAGCGGCGGTGTGGATATGGATCCCAAATTTATTCAGCCAGCCATTACCCATTATCCTAATCAGCCTGCTGCCTGGAATACAGCAAGAGATCAGTTTGAGTTGGATTTATTTAATGCCGCACAATTATTAAAGATGCCCATCCTGGGGGTTTGTAGAGGTTTGCAATTAGTGAATGTAGCATTGGGGGGCAATTTGCTAACCGACTTAGAAGCCGCAGAAAAACCCAACCATCGATCTAGAGCTGGAGTAGATCATGTTCATGGCGTACAATTATTAGCAGGCAGTTTATTGGAAACCATCACAGCAATACATGAAGGTGAAGTTAACAGTGCGCATCACCAAGCCATCAACCGAGTTGCAGATTCATTAGTGGTAAATTGTATTTCTCAAGCCGATGAAATAATAGAGGGCATTGAATGGAAAGAAAAGGAAAATCGCTCACCGATGATTTGTGTGCAGTGGCATCCTGAGCGAATTATTAATAAAGCGCAACATCCACTTTCTAAAAATATTCGCGACTGGTTTTTAGCTGAAGCAATAAAATATAGTGCCTAACATTTCGCTTCTATGAAAAATGAACTAGTGATTGTCTTTTTAAAAAAATAAACCAAGTTAGAATGAATATTATCAATCCCGCCACCCAAGAGTTAATTACTACTGTTGTAGCAGATGACCAACAAAGTATTGAGCAGAAAGTAAAAAGTCTGCGTGCGGGGCAAAAAAAATGGGCTGCTATTTCGTTGGCAGAAAGGGTGGTGATTATTCGTCGTTTTGCGGAGCTGTTGCAAACCAATATTGAAACCTGTGCTTCGGTATTAACAAGCGAAGTGGGTAAGCCCTTGCAGCAGGCCAAAAATGAAGTGAATGGAGCTTGTTCAAGAATAGAATGGCTTACGGCCAATGCCGCCAAATATTTAAGTGAAGAATGGATGGTGGAGACTGGAGCTACTCGTGAAAAAATTGTTTACGAACCGCTGGGAATTGTATGTAATATTTCTGCTTGGAATTACCCTTATCTGGTAGGTACCAATGTGTTTGTGCCAGCTTTGTTGGCGGGCAATGCAGTAATTTATAAGCCTTCCGAATTGTCAACATTAACAGGAATGGAAATAGAAAAATATTTGCATGCTGCCGGGGTTCCTGAAAATGTTTTTCAAATTGCGGTGGGTGCAAAAGAGGTGGGAGAATTATTATTGGCAGCAGATTTAGACGGTTATTTTTTCACCGGTTCTTATGCAACCGGAAAATATATTTATGAACGCGTGAGTAAAAAAATGAAACCCTGTGGGCTCGAATTGGGAGGCAAGGATCCGCTCTATGTAACAGATGATGTTACAGATATACCAACCATTGCTGCGAATACAGCGGATGGCGCTTTTTACAACAATGGGCAAAGTTGTTGTTCGGTAGAAAGGATTTATGTGCACGAAAAATGCTATGATGCTTATGTGGCGGCTTTTGTAGCAGAAGTAAAATCCTATAGCATTGGAAACCCCTTATCTGAAAATGTGTATATCGGCGCTTTAACCCGGAAGGAACAGCCGGCATTTTTAGCTGCGCAGGTGCAGGATGCGGTATCCAAGGGTGCCACCGTTTTATGTGGAGGAAAAGTTATTCCAGGTTTGGGCAATTATTTTGAGCCAACCGTTTTGGTGAATGTTACCCACGAAATGGATGTGATGAAAGAAGAGTCTTTCGGACCAATTATCGGCATTATGAAAGTAACCGATGATGCTGCTGCAATTGCGCTGATGAATGATACGCAATATGGATTGACGGCAGCAGTTTTTTGTAATAATGATGCAAGGGCCGCAGCCATTCAAAGCCAGCTGAATGCTGGAACCGTGTATTGGAATTGTTGCGACCGGGTAAGTGCAGCATTACCTTGGAGCGGCAGAAAACACAGTGGTTTTGGAAGCACTTTATCATCAGTAGGTTTGCGCGTGTTTACCCAGCCAAAGGCATATCATTTGAGGGGCTAATGATGGACCATTTTATAAATGGGTTATCATTCCGATAAATTTTTTTTATTAAGGCGTACATTATTTATTGGGTAAAGCAAAGGCAATATAGGAATCGCTTTTTTTGCCACCCCATTTTGAGCCACCACATGCAATTACTACATATTGCTTTCCGCCCACTTCATAAACGGATGGCGTTGCTACTCCCGGAGCGGGAAGATCTGTTTCCCATAAGATGGCTCCTGTTCTTTTATTGATGGCCCTAAATTTTCCATCGGCAGATGCGCCAATCAACAATACGCCGCCGGCAGTTACCAAAGGGCCTCCGTAATTTTCACGACCCGTTGTTGGGATCCCTTTCTCTTTTAGTTCCTTAAATTCTCCAAAAGGGATTTTCCAAACTAATTCCCCTGTATTTAAGTTGATGGCATTGAGTGTTCCCCAGGGTGGGCTGATAGCTGGATAACCTTCTTTGGTTAAAAATTTATTATAGCCCGTAAAGCCATATAACGCAGCGGGCGCTTTTCGAGTGTTTTCAACCGGTCCGGTATATATTTTTTTCTGTAGCTTCAGATCTTTTAAAATAAATGAAGCAATTGCTTGCTTTTCTTCTTTTGCAAGGTTATTAAATCCAGGCATCATTCTTCTGCCCGTAGAAAGCAGCTCAAGCAATTTTTCGTTTGTATATTTTTTATCAGCTCCAACGATGGAGGGATAATCTCCTGCCCCCCGCTGTTCAGGCCCATGGCAACCCATACAATACAGCCCGTACAAGCTGGTACCAGCTTCTAAGTTGTTGCGGATGCTTTTTTTATCGGGCTTATTTTCCACCATATTGAGCACCCAGGCCATTTCATTGGCGTTTACGTATAATAAATTGGTGGTAGGGTCTACTGCAGGACCACCCCACTCTCCTCCACCATCATAGCCGGGTAAAATAATGGTGCCTTCCTTACTTGGCGGGGTAAACATATTACCAGATCGATAGGAGCTGTAGCGACTTTTTATATCTTGAAAATTTGAATCACCCAATATGGTATTTAGATCTCCTTCGGTAAACACCTGTCTTACAAAAGGTTTTGGTAATAAGGGCATCGGCTGTGTTGGCCATAGCTTTTCTTTGTTTAGGCTGGTGTTGGTTGCAACGGGTCTTTCTTCAATGGGAAAAAGGGGCTTTCCTGTCTCTCTTTCAAAAATAAAAACAAAACCTGTTTTGGTTGTTTGCGCAACAGCATCAATTGGTTTACCATCCCGCATAACCGTAACTAAGGCCGGAGCTGCGGGTAAATCCATATCCCACACATCATGATGAACGGTTTGAAAATGCCAAAGGAGTTTACCCGTAGCAGCATCTAGTGCTACCAGAGAATTTCCATACAATCCTTTTCCCAATCTTTGACCTCCATAAAAGTCATTGGTAGGGTTTCCGATGGGAGCAAAAAGGATTCCCCTTTTTTTGTCTAAACTAAATCCGGCCCAACTATTAGTAGATCCCAAATATTTATAAGCAGTACTATCTTCCCAGGTTTCAAAGCCCGGCTCACCTGGGTAAGGAATGGTATGAAATATCCATTGTTGCTTTCCGGTTTTTACATCAAATGCTCGAATATGGCCGGGGGTTTCATCTCCTACCATTCCACTTAAAAAAAACAGGTTTTTGTATACCGTAACAGGTGAGGTGGGGGCAACAAAGACAGTGCTTTCATTCCGATCGAGCCCTAGATTGAGATTGATTCCACCATTTTTTCCAAAGGAAGGAATGAGTTTGCCATTATCAGCATTTACTTCATAGGCGACAGAACCTACGGTGTAAATAATTCGCTTGTCATTCCCTTCTTCCCAATAGGCAACGCCCCTATTCATATTGACGCTTCTTCTATGCCAGCTTTTGTTGGCGATTGAGTCTGTTGGATCAAATTGCCATTGCTGTAGGCCGGTAGCGGCATCGATAGCAAATAATTTTAGTTTGGGCGATACGCCATAAAGAATATTGCCAATAATTATTGGATTGCATTGCATTGATCCAAATTGGGCACTGTCGTTTTTTTCTGAATGGTAAACCCAGGCCACCTGCAATTGATTAACATTATTGGTGTCTATTTGTGTAAGGGAAGAATAATGGGTCAATTCGTTGGTGCCACCAGCGATTCTCCATTCTGCATATAGATGATTGGGGTCGCTGTTCTTGCAGCCTAAAAAAATAATCATCAATAAAAGAAAAGAAATAGCGGCAATGGTTTTTATGAACATATTTTAGAAGTTGAAAGTTTTACAATCGTTTTGCTAAAAAAGGGAGCAGGTATATTAATCATTTCGTTGAATGTCGGAAAAGATTAAATGTAAATCAATTGATGTTCTTATCCAAAATCATTGCCTTGTCAGCGGTAATCTGCGGGAAAAACAGGAAAGATTTCCCGCAGATTTACGCAGATGAGTGCAGCGCAGATGGCCGCAGAAGGGAAATTTAGCTTTGAAATAATTTATCTTATCAGCGTCAATCAGCGGGAGTATCTGCGAAAATCTGCGGGAAAAACAGGAAAGATTTCCCGCAGAATTGGCTGCTCAACTTACCAATGCTTCAAAATTCCAGTTATCGAAAGGGAAACCAACCAAAGGAGTTGATTTATGCTTAAATTTGTATCTATGGATGAGGTAATCAATAATAAGGTTAGCGAGAGCGCACTCGTTACATTAAACTTGGAGGAATATTTTCCTTTGGGAGAAATGGCCTTATTTGACATGAAGGATTATTTGTTTATGGGGCTGATTTTGAAAGAAAAGGAATTTAGAGAAGCACTTAAAACACTAGACCTTAGCCAGTACACAAAAAAGTCGGTAGCAGTAACCTGCAGTGCTGATGCGGTGATACCTATTTGGGCATATATGCTGGTAGCAAGTTATTTGCAGCCCGTGGCCTCCGAACTGGCATTTGGAACAGTAGAAGAAGTAACCAAGCAATTGTTACTGAAAAATATAGCCAACATTAACCTGAGCGATTATGCTGATAAAAGAGTGGTAATTAAAGGTTGTGGCGAATTGCCCGTGGGGGAATCAGCCTACCTGGAAGCTACCAAATTATTGCGTCCGGTGGCTAAAAGTATCATGTATGGCGAACCTTGCAGTACCGTCCCAATTTTTAAAAAGAAGTGATTTCTGCCAAGCTATTTCTATCCTTTTCCAACCGAATGATCGAACAAAATTTAATGTAACCAAAAATGATGAATGCCGTTTTGAAGGGTTTTGCCATCAGCCTATTACTGGTCTTTTCAGTAGGCCCCATTGTTTTTACGATCATCAAACAAAGCGTAGTGAATGGGCGAGCTGGAGGCTTTAGCTTTGTAGCTGGAGTTTGGCTAAGCGATTTAATAATAGTGGTACTGAGCAATGTTTTTTCTGAGATGGTAACCAATTTGTTACAATTCAAAAAAGCCATTGGCTTAACGGGTAGTTTTTTTTTGGTTGCCATGGGATTGTTTTATCTTTTTTTTAAAAAAATAAAGTTGCGTAGTGTGGATGAGTCCGCCATTCGCGTTTCAGCGAGTACACATGCTAGGTTAGTCATTGCTGGGTTTTTTATCAATACCTTAAACCCGGCTGTGATTGCCTTTTGGCTTACAACTGCTACCACCCTCGCCATTGCCAATTCGGTAAGAGAACGGATTGTGATTTTTTCGACCTGCATTTTGGTCAATTTTGGTGCAGATGTGGGAAAAGTGTTACTGGCCGGCCGGTTAAGCAAAAAGCTAACGCATAGAAATATTGTACTAATCAATAAAATTTCCGGATTGCTTTTATTGATATTTGGCATTGCGCTTTTGTTGGGGGTTGTATATTCTGCAACAAATCAATAATTAACCGTTAGTTTGTTTTATCTTTCCTTACTATATTTTACTTCATGAACCGTATTTTACTGATATTAGTTTTGTTAGTGGGTTATAACAGCTTTGGCCAATCCTCCGATGTTATTTTGTTAAAACGAAATAATAAAACGGTCAACCGATATTTTTCAGGAACCGATATCAATATGGTTACAACTACGGGCGTTTCAATTAATGCTTATATCACCCATATCAATAATGACACGTTGTTTCTGAAGCAATTTGTAGTTCGCCAAATTCCTACTATGCTGGGGGTATTTATAATGGACACCCTTACCACCTATTATTATCAATATCATTATAATCAAATCAGGTCTATCAATAAAACAGGTCGGCGATTCGATTTATCTGCTAGTGCCGGTAGCCTGCTTGGTGGCGGGGCATTACTCACATTAGCTGGCGGAGTTGTATTTTTGGTAGATCGCGAAAAATTTAGCCCTGCATTGATGGGCGCATCCGTTTCTTTAGCTGCGATTGGATATGTAGTAGCAAAGACATCCGCTAGCGGCATGGTTATCGGTAAAAAATATTCTCTGGACTACTTGAAGATTTCAGATAACAAGAAAATGTAAACCAATTTTATTTTAAATCCAATCGGCATTCCCATGCAAAAAGCCTGGCGCATTATTAAAAAAACGATTCTTTATCTCTTCTTTTTTCAACTTTTTTATTTACTAATTTGTAAGTGGGTGAATCCACCGGTAACGATTACACAGGTTGTGAGCCTAGTACAGGGCTATGGATTAAAACGGTCTTATGTTAGTTATGACCAAATGAGTTCAAATATAAAACTTGCAGTAATGGCGAGCGAAGATCAATTATTTCCTGAACACAATGGTTTTGATTTAAAGGCGATAGAGAAAGCAGTTCAATACAATCAAAAACATCCTAATAGAAGAAGGGGCGCTAGCACAATAAGTCAGCAGGTTGCTAAAAATGTATTTTTATGGCAGGGAGGAGGCTTTTTTAGAAAAGGGCTGGAAGTATATTTCACATTTATGATTGAGATCCTATGGAGCAAAGAGCGTATTTTGGGAACCTATTTAAATGTAGCTGAAATGGGGGAAGGCATTTTCGGAATTGAAGCAGCCTCCAGGGCGTATTTTAATAAAGCAGCTAAAAAACTTTCTAGAAGCGAAGCTGCGAAAATAGCGGCTTGTTTGCCCAATCCAAAATTGTACACCGTAAAGCCGATCAGTAAAAAAGTTTTGTATCGATACGATGACATTATGCTTCAAATGAACAATTTGGAAGGGGATGTTGATATTCAAAAATTAATAAAATAGCAGCCGAGCCCTGTAGGTTCATTTTAATTTCAAATCATTCTACATAAATTGCACTATGAATTTTAGAAACTTCAAAATGATTGGTTACGTTGTTTACGGACGTGGCGCATTTAATCAGTTAGATGAAATATTACAGCCCCATCGAAAGGGAGCCGCCCCCATGGTATTTTTGGTGGATCATTTTTTTGAGGGAAAGGATTTGGCTAAAAGGGTTCCAGCGAAGGGAAGGGACCAAATTATTTTTGTTGATGTTACCCATGAGCCTAAGACTAGCTATGTTGATAGTATTGCCAAGCAATTAAAGGAGGAGTTTGGAACAGTAAGTGGTATAGTGGGCATTGGTGGTGGGTCTGCAATGGATCTTGCAAAGGCAGTATCGTTGATGATGAATAATGCTGGTAGCAGTGCAGATTATCAGGGTTGGGACTTGGTGAAAAATCCAGGCGTGTATAAGGTAGGAATACCAACATTAAGCGGCACGGGTGCAGAGGTAAGTAGAACTACGGTACTTACAGGGCCAACAAAAAAGCTGGGCATGAACTCAGATTTTACACCCTTCGACCAGATTGTGCTAGATCCACAGTTAACCAGCAATGCACCGGCCAATCAACGCTTTTATACTGGGATGGATTGTTATATCCATTGTGTTGAAAGCCTTACAGGTACCTATTTAAATGAATTCAGTAAAAGTTATGGAGAAAAAGCCCTACAAATTTGTAAGGAAGTATATGTAAACAAGGATAGTTGGGATGAGGAGAGCGATGATAAATTAATGATGGCTTCTTATGCAGGTGGAATGAGTATTGCATATTCTCAGGTGGGCATAGCCCATGCCGTTAGTTACGGCCTCAGTTATTTATTGGGTACCAAGCATGGAATTGGCAATTGTATAGTGTTTGATCATCTGGAAGAATTTTATCCGGAGGGCGTAAAGGACTTTAAGCGCATGGTTGAAATGCATCAGATTGATATTCCAAAAAACATTTGTGCCAACCTTACAGATGAGCAATTTAATAAAATGATTGATGTGTCTTTAGGTATGAAACCACTTTGGGAAAATGCCTTAGGTAAAGACTGGGAAAAACAGATGAATCGAGAGCGGCTGAGAAAACTGTATGAGCGACTATAACTGAACGTAAAAAAACCGATGCAATTTGTATCGGTTTTTTTGTGCTGCTGTTCAATCCTCTTTGCAATAGATTCACTGTTGTTAACTCATTGAAACAAAGACCGGGACCACCATTACAAACGCATCAAAAAATAAAACACTACCTTTGCCATCTACTCCACTAAAAACATACGGCAAGTTGTAAGCCGATGTGGTAAAAAATTTCCGCTGTTTCAGAAAATGCAACGTCTTTCCCAGCCTTTATAAAAATTAAACCATTCAATGGCATTTACAAAATTAGAATTAATTGAACCTATCCTGAAGGCATTGGCCGACGAAGGATACACTACCCCCACTCCCATTCAGCAACAATCGATTCCACTAGTGCTGGAAAGAAGAGATTTACTAGGTTGTGCTCAAACGGGCACTGGAAAAACAGCTGCTTTTGCTATTCCTATTTTGCAGATACTGCATCAAGAAAAAGAGGCAGAGCGAGGACGCAAACAAATCAAGGCGCTGATACTTACCCCTACCCGTGAGCTGGCTATTCAAATCGATGAAAGTTTTGCGGCGTATGGAAAATACACGGGCCTTACTCATATGGTGATTTTTGGCGGCGTATCACAATTTCACCAAACCAACCAATTAAAAAACGGAGTGGACATATTGGTAGCAACGCCCGGCAGATTATTGGATTTAATGAGTCAAGGCTTTATTGGCTTACAACATTTGAAAATATTTGTATTGGATGAGGCCGATCGCATGCTCGACATGGGCTTTATTCACGACGTAAAAAGGGTTATCATAAAACTACCCGCCAAAAGGCAAACGCTTTTCTTCTCTGCCACCATGCCTCCTGAGATTCAAACCCTTGCCAATGTTTTATTGACCAATCCTGCCAAGGTAGAGGTGACTCCAGTTTCATCTACTGTAGACGCTATTGACCAAAGCCTGTTTCATGTTGATAAAAATAACAAGCCAGGGCTTTTATTGTATCTGTTGAAAAGTGAAAAAGTAGTTTCCGCCCTAGTCTTTACGCGAACCAAGCATGGTGCGGACAAGGTGGTAAAAATTTTGCATAAGGAAAATATTACGGCAGCAGCTATCCATGGTAATAAATCACAAAATGCACGGCAACATGCATTGAGCAATTTTAAAAGCGGCAACCTGCGCGTACTGGTAGCAACGGACATTGCTGCAAGGGGGATAGATATTGATGAGCTTACCCATGTAATCAATTTTGAATTGCCCAATGTACCCGAAACATATGTTCATCGTATAGGCCGTACCGGTAGAGCAGGCAATACGGGAATAGCATTCTCTTTTTGTGATCATGAAGAGCGTACAGAATTAAAGGATATACAGAAGCTGATTGGAAAAAATATTCCGGTGGTGGATAGTCACCCTTATCCATTAAGTGCAGCATCATCTTACGCACCGCCAATAACGGGGGCCAAAAAACCACCGTTCAAGAAGCAGGGCAATAGCTTTCACTCCTCTGACAGAGGGGCAAGAAGGGGTAGCGCTCCTCAACGATCCGGTAATAGATAAAAATTAGCAGCCTTCAACGCAACTAAAATATTTTATTATTCAATAAACCGAAGTATTAACTTCGGTTTTTTAATGTAGTGCATAATTTATCCGAAGGCTCCATTTTTACTTAATCGATTGAAACGATGCAAACCCGTAATTATTTTTCTTATTTATTGAATCCGCTAGAACTGCTTCGGACCAAAAAAATATTGCAGGTAAATCCAACTGCAATTGCAACAAGGAAAGAGCCCGAGGCGGTTAAGCTTTTTGTGTATGATTTCGACCATGAGCATATTGACATTAAGGAGTTGACAACGGTATCTTCTTGTTTTGGATATATGGAATCACCCAGTACCACATGGTTGAATGTAGACGGATTGCGCAAAACCGATATTGAGGACATTTGTACCAAATACGGCATCCACTATCTAATTGCAGAAGATATTTTAAGCATGGGTCATCGACCAAAAATGGATGAAATTGATGGCGTACTTTTTTGCCTACTCAATATGCTTTATTTTAATGAGCAGGATTCTACCGTTGAAATAGAACAAATCAGCATTGTGCTTGGAAAAAATTTTGTAATCAGTTTTCAGGAAGATGAAACAAGGGACGTATTTAATCCCCTGCGGGAAAAATTAAAGATTATCGGAAGCAAAGTGCGGAATAATAATGCGGATTTTTTATTTTATTCTTTGATAGATTTGATTGTTGATAATTACTATGTAGTGATGGAGAAGCTGGGTGATAAAATTGAAATTTTGGAGGAGGATATTGTTCGAAACTCCAATAAGCGCACGCTGGCTAGAATTAATATGTTGCGCAAAGAAATGATTATTCTCAAACGAAGTGTTGCCCCTGTTCGCGAACTAGTAAATGGAATATTGAGAAGCGAAAGTGAGTTGATTGAGGAAAGAACTGAAAAATATTTTAAGGATGTGTACGACCATATTGTTCAGGCGAATGACCTTGCCGAAAATTATCGGGATATGATGATGAACTTACACGATCTATACCTGAGTAATGTAAATCTAAAAATGAATGAGGTCATGAAAGTAATGGCCATCGTTACCTGCTTGTTGGCACCAGCTACCGTAATTGGCGGCATTTTCGGAATGAATTTTGAATCGATTCCCTTACTGCACAATCAATGGGGGTTTTTTATTTCGGTAGCCTTAATGTTACTCATCCCTCTTTTAATGCTTCGAATGTTTAGGAAGCAGGGTTGGTTTTAGTACAAGTTGAATCGATTGCTGTAATTGCGGCTTGTAACCGCGATTCATAATTACCACTAATATTTACCCAAGGGATCGGTTGATTGATCAGCAGGTCTTTGTAATGGTGGTAAAGCTTTTTTCGGGTTTCTAGATCAGGGTATTCTCTTAGTTCATCCTTTACCCAAGGCAAGTCTATATCGCATAGTAAATAAAGGTCATAGCTGTTTGCTACAATTTGATTCAGTATCCACGGATGGCATTTTTCAAAAACAAATTCGCACCATACTTTTAATACATTCATATCGGTATCTATCAAAATAATTTCAGGGATAGAGGTAGCTAAGGTTTTATCAGTATTGGAGATAAGCCGATCTTCGGCCAATTTAACTGCTGCATGTTCCAGCGCCAATTGCCCTTGGGCAATTTCGAGTAAGTTTTCATAGTTGTATTCGGTGCCGTTGGTAAGTAAATATTCACGGGCATATTCTTTCACCCATCCTGTTTTATAGTGATCGGCCAATTGTTCGCACAAGCTGCTTTTACCGGTGCTTTCTGGTCCTAGCACTACCACTTTTATCATCATCATTTTTTATCCATTTTCCAGGAAGGGTTTGCCTTTATTATTTTTTTATAAATAGCGCACGCTTCATGGTGAGCACCGGGCAAATAGCCCGTACTTAATAAAAATTCATTGACTATTTCGCCACCTGTAAAGCGAAAGGTTTTTTTAAAAAGCTTTGTCCAGTCGATTCTGTTTTTTGGATGATGTAGATCGAGCCATTTTTTAAAGGAGCCAAATTCTTTTTGAATAGCGATAATGGATTTTGCATTTTCAATTGCAGCATGCACCTTTAATCTGTTGCGAATAATACCGGCATCATTTAATAGGCGCTGCACATCTTTATCTTTATACCCTGCCACCTTTTTGATATTAAAATGATCATACGCCTTTCTGAAGTTGTCCTGTTTTTTTAAGATGGTGGTCCAGCTAAGTCCCGCCTGATTGATTTCCAAAACTAAACGACAAAACAATTCATTGTCATCATGTATTGGAAATCCATATTGCTGATCATGGTATATTTTATTTACCATATGAACATCCGGCTTCATCTGTTGAATCGCTTCGCAGTAACTCATGGTCTATTTATTGTGGTTGTAGCGGCATGGCTTTGACTTCTTCTTATCCATTCTATCAGTCCAAAAACTGCCATGATTAGCAGTATGAAATAATAGACACTTGTAAAAACATAGTGTTTTACAAAGTACAGCGGAATGGATACAATGTTGGTAATAATCCACCAATACCAGCTTTCAATTTTTTTCTTTGTCATCAGCCACATTCCAGTAAAAGCGGAAGCACTTGCAAAGGCGTCAGCCCAAGGAATTGCTTCTGGAGCAAAATTAGTTTTCAAATACGACAATGCACAATAGATCAACAGGTAAAATGCAAGAAAAAATCCCACTTGCGCCATCCATTCTTTTTTATCACTGGAGCTTATTTGTAAAACTATATTTTTATTGTCATCTTTTTTTGACCACCATATCCAACCATATACACTCATTACCGTATAATATAAATTAACGCTTGCCTCACCCAATAGGCCGCTCTTAAAACTTAGGTAAATGTAAAAAACGGTATTGATTAATCCGGTTGGGTAAACCCATATATTTTCTTTTCTTGAAAACCACACACTGATTATTCCTGCAAATACAGCAATATACTCAAGCCCTCCGGTGTTTTGGATGCCGGCAATAAACTGCTGAATAATTTCCTCTAAGGTCAAAATGTACTATTTAAAATTTAGGTAATGTTGGTCGAAGTTAATTCATTCTGCTGTTTGTTGTAAGGGTTACCCATAATTGAAAATACAGTTGTTCACAATTTTTTGAGGGGCTTCAAAATAGAAATGTATATTTATATAAACATTTACTCGTCAAAATAAAAACTATAGGATGTTAAAAAAAGCCAGCCTTTTGTTACTGATTATTTTGTATGTCAGCGGAGGCATCAATCATTTTGTTCACCCCGAGGCATATTTGCCTATCATACCATATTACCTACCTTTTCCTATGGTGATAAATATCGTAAGCGGCGTACTCGAAATTATATTAGGCGCAATGCTGGTATTTTCCAAGACAAGAGCTTTGGCGGCCTATGGCATAATGATATTGTTGGTACTTTTTATCCCTGCCCATATTTACATGATTCAAAAGGGAGGCTGTATGAGCGAAGCAATTTGCATACCCAATTGGGCGGCCTGGGTTCGCTTATTCCCCTTGCAATTTCTATTAATCGCATGGGCTTGGTGGCACAGAAAATAATCTTACAGGGCAGCATAAAAAAAGCACTCCTAGAATAGGAATGCTTTCAATATATTATCTTGGTGAATGTTTTATTCAGCTTCTGCTACTACTTCTTTCACTTCAGGAATCATTCTTTTCATCATTCCTTCTATACCGGCTTTTAGCGTTATCATGGAAGACGGACAACCACTACAGCTTCCCTGTAACATTAAATTGACACGTCCGTCTTCGTAGCTTTTAAATTGTATAGCACCACCATCCATTTCAACAGCAGGCTTTACATAATTTTCTAATAGTTCTTTGATGCGTTTTACCACATCATCATCATCTGCACTCACCTCATTGCTACTTTCTGGTTTCATGGCGGCAACCGCTTCTTCATTTACCACTGTTTTTCCCTCTTCGAGGTACTCCTTCAAAAATAGTTTGATGGTAGGAATTACATCCTGCCAATCATCCGTACCAGTTGTTTTGGTGAGGGTGATAAAATTACTGGCTATAAAAACGGATTTGATAAAAGGGAAAGTAAACAATTCCTGCGCCAATGGCGAAGGGCTTGCACTGGTTTCATCCTGAAAGTCAATGCTTTTACCGGGATACAGTAATTTGTTGGCAACAAATTTCATGGTTTCCGGATTTGGGGTCATCTCCGTATAAATACTTATCACCGGATTACCTGTCTTTATCATAATAGTACTTTTAAAATTCGACACAAAGGTAACAACAATGGTACAACAAAGGAATAGCAGTGGTTTTTGTACCCCTATTACGGGGCAATAATTTCCCATTTCGAAAATTGGGGTTTAACAATTGGCTTCCTGGCGATAGTAGGACCAGCCGATTGTTATTCCATTATTCTCAGTTTAGCGTAATTCAGCATGATTTTTTTTTCTCCATTCAGTTCAAACAGAACGGTTGCAATTGGATTGTGTGCAGCACCCTCCATTTTTAACACTTCGCCAAAACCGAATTTTTGGTGTTCCACTTTTTGTCCTGCTTGCAAATTACTGGTATCACTGGGGGCAAAGTCGGCCGATGGCGTATGCTCTTTGGTAGAAGGCCTTGAAGGAACCAAGTAGGCCGGTCTGGTTTTTTCTTCTTTTTTAGCTGGAGGTGGAGAGGATTTGTAGCTGCTACCACCAGCCCCGTTTCGGTCGAAGGAGCTGCCTCCCCAGTTATTGTTATGTCCTCCTTGGTTGCGGATGCCACCACCTGCAAAACTTTTATCGATGAACTCGGCGGGCATTTCGTCTATAAAACGGCTGGGTTCATTTTGCTGCAACTGACCAAAACGGTAACGGGCATTGGCATAGGTTAACCAGAGTTTTTTCTTGGCTCTAGTGATGGCTACATAAAATAGCCTTCTTTCTTCTTCCAGCTCTTCGCGGGTATTGATACTCATCCCGCTGGGGAAGAGGGTTTCTTCCAAGCCACCAACAAAGACACAACTGAATTCCAATCCCTTTGCAGCATGTATGGTCATCAACTTAACACTATCTGCATCTTCTTTATCGTTGTCCGTATCCGTTAGTAAAGTGATCTGCTGCAAGTAGCTTCCGAGACTTTTGTCACCCACTTCTCCATCTTCCTCATTCATGGGGGTTTCTATAAACTCTTTGATTGAGTTCAGCAATTCCTGCACATTCTCATATCTTGCCAGCCCTTCGGTAGTTTTATCATTGAAAAGCTCTTTAACGATCTGTGTGCTTTTACCAACAATGACTGCCAGCTCGTATGCATTTTTTTTCTCCAGTTCGCTTTGAAACATTTTCACCATCAACACAAATTCGCTGATAGCTTCTAGGGTACCGGCTTTAAATCCATACAAACGGGCATTTTCAAGCACCTGCCATAAAGTGATATTGTTTTCATTGGCCGAAAGCACCGCCCTGTCCATACTGGTTTTACCAATTCCACGAGTAGGGTAATTAATGATACGCTTCAAAGCCTCTTCATCGTTGGGGTTTACTACCAATCGCAGATAGGCTACATAATCTTTTATTTCTTTGCGCTGGTAGAAAGAGAGGCCGCCATAAATTCGGTAAGCGATATTCATACGGCGCAAGCTTTCTTCATAGCTACGACTTTGGGCATTGGTTCGATATAAAATGGCAAACTCATGATTGAAAAAATGGTTGCGTAATTTTTCTTCCTGGATAGTGTCGGCTACATATTTTCCTTCTTCATTATCAGTAGCTGTGCGTACCAATTTGATTTTATCACCATCCCCCTTATCGGTCCAAAGTTTTTTGGGTAATTGATTTTTGTTGTTGCCAATAATTTCATTGGCTACATTCAATATTGTTTTGGTACTTCGATAGTTCTGTTCCAGCTTTACCACTTTTACATCATCATAATCTTTTTCAAACTGAAGAATATTTTCGATGGTAGCTCCACGGAAACTATAAATACTCTGCGCATCATCTCCTACTACACAAATGTTTTCGTGCATAGCGCCTAGCAATTTAATGATCTCATACTGGGAGGTATTGGTATCCTGGTACTCGTCTATTAGAATGTACTTAAATTTCCGTTGGTATTTAATCAGTGCATCCGGGTGGTGCTTTAGCAAGAGATACATTTTGAAAAGTAGGTCATCAAAATCCATGGCTCCGTTTTTAAAGCAGCGTTTGTTGTAGGCGTCATATATTTTGCCAATCATCGGACGGTTGGATCTTGCATCTTCCTGTTGAGTGGCCCAATCATTGAGGTATTCTGCTGGTCCTACCAAGCTATTTTTGGCAGACGAGATTCTATTGTAGACTGTATTGGGTTTATAATGTTTGTCATCTAAGTCCATTTCCTTGATCACGGTTTTCAGCACACTCTTGGCATCATCGGTGTCGTAAATGGTGAAGTTGTTGGGATAGCCGATTTTATTGGCTTCTCCCCTTAGAATCCTTGCAAATACACTGTGAAAAGTGCCGATATATAAATTGCGCGCCTCCGCATTGCCGAGGGTACGCTCAATCCGTTCTTTCATTTCCTTGGCAGCCTTATTGGTAAATGTAAGTGCAAGAATATGGAATGCATCTACTTGGTGAAACCCCATTAGATGTGCAATGCGGGTAGTTAGCACCTTCGTTTTACCACTACCAGCTCCCGCAATAATCATGATTGGCCCATCCTTATGCAATACCGCTTCGCGCTGCGGCTCGTTCAATTCATCTAAATAATTTGGCATAGTGCAAAGGTACGAATAGCTTGATTGGGGTGGAATGATGTGGGGAAATATTTACATATCGTTTTTTTAGGGACATGTTTCTAAACCTACTGGCCGTATATAAAGGGAATATTTTTTCCAATTCCGATAGAGGGTCATTCATTGTCTCAATTTTAATAAAAAGACTTTGTATTTTTAAGTAATAAGTGCCATTTAAACAATTATTAAACCGATAATCTTGTAATACCATTTAACTACCCTATATTAGCGCCTCTTAAGTAGATGCTGGTTATAAAAACGAACGAAATTGCAGATGCTAACATGAAAAAAGACAGCTTGTATGTTCGCATTTCCTTCTTATTTGGCACTGCCTTTTCAAAGCTATTATTGCTGCAGCCTATTATCATAGCCGGCATTTCAGTAATATATTTTACTATACACTAGCTATTTTTTAAAAAATTCAACTCAATCTTTTACTATGACAAAGTTCATTGATGCACTAAGGAACAAACAGCAGCTTTTCTATTTGGTAGTATTTTTATTTGCGGGAACTGTTTTCACCGCATGCAATCAACAGGTTGCGGACAAGAGAATTAAACAAATAGATCCTACCCGAGCAGCTAGCATGGCAAAATCCATAGAGTCGCTAGTAAAGCCAGAACTAGCAGATGGTCTTTCCCTGAGTTTATGGGGCGTTGATTCACTCGTTATTTCTCCTATCGCCATTGATATTGATGATAGTGGCAAAATCTATTACACTACTACGAACCGCCAAAAAAATTCAGAATTTGATATCCGTGCGCACAAGGATTGGGAGATAGGGTCTATCCAACTTCAAACGGTAGAAGAAAAGAGAGCTTTTCTTCATAAAGAGTTGTCACCTGAAAATAGCAGTAAAAACGGCTGGCTGACAGATGTAAATGGAGATGGCTCTCATGATTGGAGGGATATGACGTTGGAAAAGGAAAATGTGTATCGGCTTGAAGATAAAAATGGAGATGGGGTTGCAGATCAATCGCAGCTGGTGGTAGACGACTTTCATGATGAGGTAACGGATGTAGCCGGTGGAGTATTGGTAAATGATAAGGATCTATTTGTAGCAGTGGGCCCCGATTTATGGAGGTTAAAAGATAAGAATGGAGATGGGATTGCAGATGAAAAAACTTCCATTTCTCATGGATACGGGGTGCATGTAGGATTTAGTGGTCATGGTATGTCGGGCGTAGAAATGGGGCCAGATGGTCGTATTTATTGGCAGATTGGCGATATTGGCTTTAATGGAGTAGACCAGACCGGTAAGAAATGGGAGCATCCCAATAGTGGTGTTATCGCTCGGTCAAATCCGGATGGCAGCGATTTTGAAATTTTTGCTGCAGGCTTACGCAATACCCATGAATTTGTATTTGATGAATATGCCAATCTCATCAGCGAAGACAATGATGGCGACCATGCCAGCGAAAGGGAAAGATTAGTATATGTAGTAAATGGTTCTGATGCAGGATGGAGAAGTAATTGGCAATATGGCAAATACAATGATCCAGACAACAATGGATATAAAGTATGGATGGAAGAAAAAATGTGGATGCCCGGGTTTAAGGGACAACCGGCTCATATTATACCCTGCATTAGCAATTATGTAAATGGCCCAACGGGCATGGTATATAATCCTGGAACTGCATTAAGTCCGGCCTATAAAAACACTTTTTTTGTAGTTGAATTTGTCGGAAATCCTGCTAAATCTGGCGTGTATGGATTTAAGTTGAATCCTAGTGGCGCGGGCTTTAAATTGGGTGACAATAAAAAGCTGGTGGGTGGTATTTTGGCAACAGGACTAGATTTTGGACCAGATGGAGCATTGTATATGGGAGATTGGATTGATGGATGGGGTACCCATGATTATGGTCGTATTTGGAAAATGGATGATAAACAGGGAGCGATACAAGCGGAACGGCAGCGGACAAAAACCTTATTGGTAGCCGATCTTAGTAAATATACCGATGCTGCATTGGGTGAAATATTGAATAATCCGGATATGAGGGTGAGGTTAAAATCACAATTCGAGCTGGTAAAGCGCGGCTCAGCAGGAGTAGCTGTATTTGAAAAAGCATTGGGGCAAACGGTGAATCAATTGGCAAGGGTAAATGCAATATGGGGCATTAGCCAATTGGCCAGAAAAGATAAAAAAAAGGCAAGTTTATTATTTCCTTTTCTGAAGGACAAGGATACTGAAATCAGGGCACAGTCTGCCAAGTGGCTAGGTGATATGCGCAGTAAGGAAGCTGGCAATTTCCTGATTCCTTTATTAAAAGACACGAGTAGCCGGGTTCGTTTTTTTGCCGCGGAGGCATTGGGTAGAGCGGCATATGAGCCGGCGATTCAGCCAATTATAGCGATGTTACAGCTCAATGATGATGAAGATGTTTACTTGCGTCATGCAGGTTGTTTGGCATTGTCTCGAATAGGGAAGGCAGCCCCATTGGTTGCTTTATCAACCAATTCATCCATTGCATTGCGAATTGCAGCGGTGGTAGCTCTCCGAAAGATGAGTGACCCGGGAGTGGCCATTTTTTTAAACGATGCAGATGAATTTGTTGTTACGGAAGCGGCAAGAGCGATCAATGATGACCTATCTATTAAAGAAGCGTTGCCTGCGTTGGGAAATCTATTAAAAACCACTCATTTTACCAATGAGGCACTAATAAGAAGAGCGATCAATGCTAATTTGAGAGTAGGAACCGATGCAGCTTTACAAGCGCTCCTTGACTATGCTGTCAATGAAAGGATGCCTGCAAAAATGCGTGCGGAGGCAATAGAGACAATCAGTACCTGGTCAAAACCATCTGTACTAGACAGGGTAGATGGAAGATATCGGGGGGCGGTCAATAAAAATCCAATGTTGGTTACAACTAAAGCAAGCGCTTCGATCATGCAATTGCTGGGCAATAAAGAGTTGGAGGTAAGAGTTAGTGCTGTAAGGGCAATCCGTAAATTGGGGATTGTGAAGGCATCTCCCACCTTGCTTGGCTTGCTAAAAAGCGACCAGCAAGCATTGGTTCGTGCAGAATCACTGAAGGCATTGGCGGCGATGCAAGATGGACAAATCAGCGAGGCGATTAAAGTGGCGATTGCCGACAAGGATAAAACAGTTAGGGTTGCAGGACTCGAACTCATTGGGAAAATGAATATACCCAAGGAGCTGATGGTTTCTCTTTTATTGGATGTAATTAATACCAAGACAGTCCCAGAAAAGCAACAATCCCTTTTAACACTTGGAAAATTACCCATTGCCAATACCTTGCAGGGTTTTGAGGGATTATTGCAAAAAATGGAGAAGGGTCAATTTCCTCCAGATATACAGCTTGAGCTGGCTGAAGCAATTGATAGCTCGCATTCGGCAGCATTAAAGGCCAAGTACAAGAAAATCAGTGCTACCCTATCTCCCGATGTGTTAGCTGCAGAATATGCAGGTAGCTTATATGGCGGAGAACCGGAGATGGGTAGGCGACTTTTCTACTATGGTAAAGTGCAATGTATGAGGTGTCACTCTTATGGTGATATTGGAGGCAATGCAGGCCCTCGGTTAAATGGAGTTGGAAAAAGACTCACCCGCCAATTGATACTGGAATCCCTTATCAATCCGAGTGCGAAATTAGCTCCGGGATTTGGTGTGGTTACTCTTACACTCAAAAATGGCAAAACGGTTGCTGGGATTCTCGAAGGAGAAAATAGCAGCAGTCTTACGGTAAAGGAAGGTAATCAGCCAAATGAACTGATTCAAAAAGAGCAAATTGTAAAAAGAGTAAATGGGGCATCGAGTATGCCAGAAATAAAAAACATGCTTTCTAAGAAGGAAATTAGGGACCTGGTCAGCTTTTTGGCGACTTTAAAAGAGGATTAATGACCGTCAGCTCCTCCAAAAGCCCTTGCTTTTAATTTAAGTGCAAGGGCTCTTGGAGTTCCGGTAACCCCGTCAGCGGTTGCAAACCCTGACGGCGGTGGTTGAATGACAAGTACTGCTCGCATTCAAGGGCCATGATTAACCGCCGACGGGGCTGAAAGCCGCCGTCGGGGTGGGGAAGGGTTGCCGCTTGTAAAGTACGATTGCCCTACAAGGACTATCAGTACAGTTACTTCATCATTCCGGTAAAAAATAGAAAAATCATTGGCCAGTGTGCAAAATCTGGGGGTTTCCCCTGTATTGCACACCGTCTTTGTAATTGACAACAGTTGACACTTGTTTTGAGCAGGCGATTCAATAAAAAACAAAGCCCATGGAAAAACGGATTAAAATGGTAGTATTTGCAGCCATCGTACTGTCATTTTTATTGATAGGAATGGTAGTGCAGGCGCAGCAAAACAGGGGAAAAGACTCCGTGTTGCTGTTCTCTTATTTCAAAAACAATGGGGAAGATGGACTACACTTGGCTTGGAGCAAGGACGGTTACCGTTTTACGGCACTCAAAGGTGATAGTTCATTTTTACAGCCTTTGATAAGCAAGGACAAGCTCATGCGGGATCCTTGTATTATCACGGGGGTTGATGGACTGTTTCACATGGTATGGACGGTGAGTTGGAATGAAAAAGGGATTGGATATGCAAGTTCCAGCGACCTATTGCATTGGAGCGAGCAGCGATACCTGCCTGTAATGGAATCGGAGAAGGAGGCCCTTAATTGCTGGGCGCCAGAAATTTTCTATGACAAGCAAGCGCAACAATACATGATTTATTGGTCCACCACCATTCCCGGAAGATTTTTGGCGGGTACCCAAAACGGGGATGAAAAGTACAACCACCGAATTTATTACGTGACCACCAAAGATTTCAAAAAGTTCAGCCCAGCTAAAATATTGTATGACCAGGGCTTTAATGTGATTGACGGCACCATTCAGCAGGGAGCGAAGGGCTATTGGATGATTGTAAAAGATGAAACACGCAAGCCAGTTCCCCAGAAAAACCTTCGGCTGGCTTTTAGCAAACGGCTTACGGGTGGATATGGCAAACCGTCTGCTCCTATCACCGGAAACTACTGGGCGGAAGGCCCAACGGCAATTCAAATTGGCAAAGAATGGATTGTATATTTTGATAAATACACCGACAAAGTATATGGAGCGGTAATATCTTCTGATCTGGTTAACTGGAAAGACATTTCTGAAAAAATCCACTTTCCTGAGGGGGCAAGGCATGGAACGGTGTTGAAAATAGCAGCAGAAAAATTCAATTCATTGCTTCAATAGTGAATGCATGTTGGAGGGGATGGAACTGCTATCCGTTAAAGCAAATCGGGTTAATTGTTGCATAAAAAGGAATAATTACCCCTCCATCAGCTTGAAAAATCGGCCAATATTATTTTTTTGTTAAAAAAATTGGCAAAAAATTTGGTTAATTGAAAAAGAAGTCTTTATTTGTGCACTCGATTGCATATTAAATACAATCGAGTGCACAAAAAATACAATCGATTACGCAATTTGCTATTAAAAACCACCATACATGATATTGCCCGGGAGTTAAAAATAACTTCTGGAACTGTTTCAAGAGCATTGAATGATAGCCCTCGTATCAGCGTTGAAACAAGAAGGTTGGTAAAAGAAAAAGCCAAAGAACTGAATTATCAGCGAAACAGGATCGCTTCCTCACTTCGGTCAGGAAAGTCCAATACCATCGGAGTAATGATTCCCAGTGCGCAGATGAACTTTTTTGGATCTGTAGTACACGGAATTGAGATGATGGCCAGTAGTAAGGGGTATAATATTTTATTGTACCAGACAGAGGAGACTACCCAGCTAGAAAAAAAGGCGATTGAAACATTCCTTGGAGCTAGAGTGGATGGTATATTGGCATCCATTGCAAAAGAAACGACTGATTTCAGCCATTTCAAGGATCTTTCTAAAAAAGCCATTCCATTGGTTTTATTTGATAGAACCATTGTTGATTTCAACGTGCCGTCGGTAGTGATTGATGATTATAAGGGTGCTTTTATGGCGACAGAGCATCTGATAAAAAAAGGGTATAAAAGAATTGCCCATGTTTCGGGACCGCAGCAATTAACCAATTTTAACAATCGCTTGCTGGGTTACCTAGGGGCGTTGAAGGCAAATAACATAGCAGTTGACAAACAACTTATTTATTCTGGCGATTTATCTATTCAATGTGGAATGGAATCGGTGGAATATTTTTTTGGATTAAAAAAAATCCCTGATGCCGTTTTTGCTTCAGAAGATTTCTCGGCTTTAGGTATAATCAAAGGATTAAAAGATAGGAAAGTAAATATGCCGAAGGATTTTGGAGTGATCGG
>JBIIVV010000373.1:0-6376 GCA_044339235.1 Ferruginibacter sp. | reverse complement strand
TACATGGTCTTAAAATATATACCCTTTTACCTTGAGGAATCACCTTACTTAAAATATATTCTTCCGCCAACAGTTTACTTTTCCCATAATGTGTTTTTGGATTAGGAATATACTCTTCAGTTAATTCAAATTGAATGACATCTGCAACCGCTTTTACAGAACTTAAAACTATAAACACTTTAGCTTCCGAATCTAAAAAAGCGTCAAATACCTTTTTAGTTAGCTCCGTATTTATCTGATAATATACATCTGGTTTTGAAACTTTTTTTAAATCATGTGCTATACCCGCAAGGTGCAAGACAATTTCCTCTTTGATTTTAATTTGTTCTTGTCTATTAAAATCTGAAAATTGAAACAAATGACTTAAATACTTTTTAATAGAATTACCAACAAAACCTCCAGCTCCAGTTAAGAAAATATTCATTTTAGTTAATATAAGTCTTGATAGCTATTTACAATTGTTTGCCAATTATACTTCGCAGCTAATTCTATTTTAGGTAACACTTGATTAAAGTCTACATCAGATTCTAAAATTTTTTTTAATTCATCATATGATTTAAAATATACACCAGCATTGTCCAATGTAAATCTATTTTGAGGTACATCTATTGATATAATTGGTCTTTTTGAAATTATCATTTCTACTAATGATGGTGCAGTACCACAAAGAGTATGAGTATGTATGTATGCCTTGCATTTTCTTCTAACCAAGTCTAATTCGTTTTTTTGATACAAGCCATTGATTAATACTATATTTCGAATATTACTAAATTTTTCAAATACTTCATTACCATAAGCTGATGAACTAAAGTTAGAAATCAAAACCAATTTTTCCTTTGTTCTGGAAAAAGTATCACATATTTTGTCAATAAAATTATCTTCAAGTGCTCTACTAATAGATAAATAATATGCTTCCCCAAGAAAAGGATATTTTTCAGAAAGAGCATTTGTTATTTCAAGTGAAGTATCTATTTCACCTCCATAAGGGATTATTACAGCTTTATGCTTTTTAGAATTGGGGGCGAAATTTAAATAATGTTCATTATCTAAAATAACATTTTTAGATATTAGAAAGCTTAGATGAAAACAAAACTTCAAATACAATTTTGCCCAATAACTAAATTTTGGTCGCTCCCACTCTAAACCGCCTACATTCGATATTATGGTTGTATTCTTGAATAATTTTAAAATAGGAATTAATGGAATCCCTTGGACACCTAAAAATAAAATAGTGTCTACTTTAAAATAGCATATTACTATTGTCCAAAAGTCATAAAACAAACCTTCGAATCCTGATGCTTTTAGATTTATATGCTTTACAACAACACGTGGGGGTAAGTTTGGAAAAACTTTTGGAGCTTCTTTTGAATTAAAGACTAAATAATGTAATTCACTATCCGAATTTCTTTCGGCTAAATTTTTAACTAATTGGTCCCAACCACCATAATTGGCGTATAAACCATGAGAACCTATAATTGCTACTTTTCTCATTTTATTTTAAATACCCTCTGTAATATAAATCGATATACTCTTTTAAAGCTACTTTCCAATCTTGCATTAAATTAACATTACGAAGTTCTAATTTTCTGTTATCAAGTCTTTCGCAGGGTGGTCTTTCAGCAAAGTAAATTTCCTTGAAATATTCTGAATTCACTACGTTTATCTTTATCGCATCACTTAATCCTAATAAAGTCAATAATTCATGTGCAACTTCTAATCTACTTGTCTGTCCGCCACAAACCATATTATAAAGACCCCAATATTCTTTTTCTATTAACGCCTTTACATTTTTTGCAAAATCATGTGTAAAAGTTGGAGTGCCGTCTTTATCATCAACAATAAACAACTCTCTTCGGCCTTCCTTAAGTTGTTTCATCAACTTTTGAATATACTTCTTGTCTTTTTTAGGACCAGCACCCATCATCCAACCAGCTCGGCAAACCAAATACCTTTTTGCATTTTCCACAACATATCTTTCCCCCATAAATTTAGATCTCGCATAAACCCCAAGTGGATTCGGAAGGTCCCAATCATCATATAAATCTTTATTGCCGTCAAAAATTCCTGCTGTACTAATATATAAAACAGGTATATCAAGCTCATTAGCAATATAAACAGCATTCTCAACAGAAACGGTATTAGTCAAATAAGTGTCTTCTACATTTTTTTCACAGAATTCAAGATCTGTATAAGCACCCAAATGGAAAAGATAATCAGGTTTAAAATCTAAAACATCTTTTTTATAAGATTCAAAATCACGAAAGTCTAGAAATGATAACCAATCTTCATTAACATCTTTATCCGAACATTTGATAACGTAATCATCTTTGAACTGTGTATGAAATGCTTCTCCTAACATTCCTCCTGCACCAGCAATATAAATTTTCTTTTTTCCCATTTTTTATTTTTTTATGGATTTATAAATATTTATTAAGTTTAAATAATGATTTTTCTTTGAAAAATATTTTTTTGCAAATTCTAAACAATTTCTTGACATTGCTAAATAAGAATCTTCAGAAAGTTTATTGGAAGTATTAATAACTTCTAATAAACTCATTTTTGAAGAAGGTTCAAATAAAAATCCAGTATTAAGATTCAATAATTCAGGAATTCCCCCGATTTTCGACGCGATAACAGGTTTTCCCAAAGCAAAGGATTCAATTATAGTCATAGGGTTGTTTTCATACCATTCAGATGGTACAACTACGAAAGAAGAATATTCTATAGTTTTATTTAATGTCTCCCCACTCTGAAATCCTAAATATTCAATATTCGAATGTGTATTAATTAAATTTAATATCTGATCCTCGAGAGGTCCTGTCCCTACAATTTTTAAAGTGAATTTTGTACCAATTATTGAATTTATTAAGGTAATAATCCCTTTTTCTTTTGCAAGCCGACCAAAAAATAGCAAGTAATTTCCTTTTGAGGCAACTTGGTTTGCAATTATAGGAGCGAAGTTGTAAAGTTTAGTTGATTTAGCTCTATATCGAGAATCTACTTCTATATGTTTTTCTTCAATAAATTGACTAACAAAAATAAACCTATCTATATAATCAATTGGCTTAATTAAATATTTTCTTAAGTACGCTTCTAATGTAAGAACAGCGCTTTGAAGCAAACTATTTTCAGAACACTTATTTATCAAACAATTTATTGGTTTAGATGGCAGGCACTTTTCACAAATTACATTGTTAGCATCTAGCATATTATTAGTTGGACAAATCAATCTATAATCATGAATTGTAGCAACTATTGGAATTTTATGCTTTTTTATTTCAATTAAAATTGATGAGGATATAACCCCATAAAATAAATGTAAATGAATAATATCTGGATTAAAATTCTTGATCAGTTTTTTTATATTTCTTTTGGCTTGAATATTATAAATGTATTTTAAAAATGCAAATAATTTTTTATAAAATGAATTGTGGCGAGTTGGAATTTTAGAAACAAAATAATTATCAAATTTATTTAAAATATTATCTGAATTGATTGTGCTAAAATACCCAACTTGATGTCCTTTATCTGCTAGTAGTTCTCCTGTATTTAGGTAAACACGATCTGCTCCACCATGAACAAAATGGTTTTTATTAATTAATAAAATCTTCATTTAAAGGAGTTTTTTGAGGAATTCAAAAGCAGAACTAATAACTTGATGCATATCGTAATATTTATATTCAGCGAGACGTCCACCAAAATAAACATTTTCAAGTTTATCTGCTTCAAATTTATATTTAGTATATAAACTATTATTATGATTATCATTGACTGGATAATATGGTTCGTTCAATACTGCGTCATACTTAGTCGGGTATTCCCAACTAACCCATGTAGTTTCACTCTTAACATTTTCAAAATGCTTATGTTCAATTGTTCTGGTATGTTCAATATCAATATCAGTTTCATTAACAATTGCCACACCTTGAAAGTTATCAGTTTGAATTCTCTTATGCTCAAATGAAACAGTTTTATATTCTAATTTTCCAAATTGGTAATTAAAATACCTGTCAATCGGGCCAGTATAAATTAAAGTTTTATATTTTGGTAATTCTGAATTAAAAAAATCAAAATTTAATTTAACATCTATACCATCTAATAATTTTTCAAAAATTTGAGTATAGCCCCCTATAGGTATTCCTTGAAATTTGTCATTAAAATAATTATTGTCGTAAGTATATCTTACAGGTAATCTTTTGATAATTTCTTTTGGCAAGTCTTTAGCATTTTTCATCCATTGTTTTTCAGAATAGCCTTTAATTAGTTTTTGATATACTGTTCTGCCTACAAATTTAATTGCTTGTTCTTCTAAATTTTGTGGATCTCCAGATATTTCAGATGCTTCATTTTCTATAATTGACTTAGCTTCGTGAGGATATACACAATTAAACATTTTCGAAAAAGTCCACATATTAAACGGTAGTGAATAAACTTCTCCTTTATAATGTGCAACTGTTCGTAGAGTAAAATCATTAAAATTTGCATATTTCCTAATCCAATTCCAAACTTTTTCATCCGAAGTATGAAAAATATGAGGGCCGTATAAATGGATATTAATACCATCTCTATTATCTGTAAAACAATTACCACCAATATGTGAGCGTTTATCAACTACACAAACCATGAATCCTGCATCTGTTAATTCCCTTGCACAAATACTGCCAAAAAAACCAGATCCAACAATTAAAAAATCATATATCATAAATAAGATTTTAATATTTCATTAAATAAATTTTCCCAAGTAAGAAAATTTGAAGCGCTAAGATTAAATTTTATTTTATCATCAATTACCCCATAATATAATTTTGTCAATTGTTCCGAAAACATTTTAACTGAATAATCAAATGAAATTAGGTCTAAAATCATACCATTAGATCTGACAACCAAATCTTGACCACCAATTTTATGAGCAATAACAAAATTATTCATAGACAATGCTTCTAAAATAGTTGTGGCTGTTCCTTCTCTATAACTTGTATGTGCTAAAACATGGCTCGTTTTTAAAAGATTAAATACTTCATCTCTATTTATTTTACCATAAAATTTTGAATTAACATTATATTTTTGTGCCATTTTAATGTAGTGAAGTTTCAATGGGCCGTCACCTACTATATGTATTTCGTAAGGTATTTCTAAATTACTTGTAGCTTGCAGCAATATTTCTAATTGTTTCCTACTAACAAGTTCCCCAATCCATATAATTTTTAGTTTTTCAAATTTTTTTGGAATTAAATCAGGGACTTTATCAAAACATTGCTCTGGAAGCCTAATTACGTTTTTCACACCGCACTTATTAAAAAAATTCTCATCTGCCTCAGATACTGCATATACTGTATTTATTTTGTTACAAAATTTTGAAAGTTTCTGAAGATAGTATTTCTGAAGTAATAATCTAAAAAACTCTTTGGGACTTGACCTAAATGATTTTGGTAAATCAGAAATACCAGTTACTGGACCTAATATCCAATTTTTTGTTACTGTTGAAAAATCAACAATAGGAAAAAAATTTATGTGATTGTATAAATGGATAAAATTATAATTTTTATCGTTTATGACCTTTCTAATTTTTAATAACCAAATTTTATAAAAAAAGTAATATATAATTGGACTTCCTGATCCCCCTCTTTTTTTTTGTACGTATAATAAGAGATTGGAAATAAAAGGTAGTTTAGAATGTTTAACTGGAACAATATTAACATTATAAGGAAGCTTTTGTAGATCAATAACCAAATCGTTATAATAATGTGAAGATCCAAACAAGTTGGTAAAAGGAATTATAATATCAATATATGCATTAGTATTATTTTGGCAATACTCAATAATTTTTTTTAAAAAATTATATCCACTTCTACATTCTGATCCCTGTTTAGGATGAATTTCATGAATTATTACAAGACCTTTCATTTTTTATAAATATTAATTTTATTTTTATTTAAATGGTAAAAACATAGTCCTCCTATACCCGAATGAAACATAATAAAAGATGGGATTTCAGGCGTATATAATGAAAATCCTTCCCAAGTCATTACTATAATTACGGCAAATAGATAAAAAGATATCGCTTTTAAAAAAGGGACTGATGTGTTTCTAAATGTTTTATATGCTAAACGGCACGGATAAAACCACATAAATAAATAAAGCAAAGAACCCAAAAATCCAAGCTCCCCAAATATATGGGGCCAAAAAGTATCTAATAAAGTGTGATTATGATCTAAAACATCCTGCGGTGAATTTGCACCAATATATGCAACACCATATTGAAAATGGATATCACTATAACCATTAGTTATGCTTGCTAAACTAGCAAAAGTACCTAGACCAGAGCCAAATGGAAAAAAATCTTTTGCTATATTATAACAAGCTAAATACATACCAA
>JBIIVV010000141.1:0-8246 GCA_044339235.1 Ferruginibacter sp. | reverse complement strand
TAAGGTTAAAATTTGGTAGGTTCTCTCTTTTAATTTGCTTCACTGCAATTTTAGAAGCTTCAGCGTATTGTATTTTTGCTTTTATTGTACCGTAATTTTTAATCCCCACTTTCACGGCATCTTTTAAAGTAAATAGTTGCTGCCCATATAAAGTGCTGAATTTAAAAAACAGTATTGATACAAAGAAAACAATATGCTTGATTTTTATATTAGCCATTTTATTACTATAGGGTATTAGAATTGATATTTAAACCATAAAAGTAACCAATATTTAATTACCACTAAAATAACTATATTTGAAAATATAATAATGCAGTCATTCATTTGGAAGCGTACTTCAGAATCCCATAAGTATAACTTAGGAGATGATAAACACGCAGGGTGCCATCGTTTAATGCTAGTCCCGTTGGTAAGGCGGCTAATACTATATAAAAAAAATGGCTTTCAAATGAAAAAAATCTATTTATTACTTAGCCTGCTCGCAAGTATTGATTGTTGTTTTGCACAAGAAACGAAAAGGGATTCGCCTCCAAATATTTTGTTGATATTGAGTGATGATCAAAGTTTTAATACCTTACGTATTTTAGGGAATAAAGAGATCCATACTCCTAATTTAGATCGATTGGCAAAAGAAGGCATGTTGTTTTCTCAAGCACATGTCATGGGCGGGCATCAAGGAGCAATATGTATTCCAAGTAGAGTAATGCTTTTAACCGGTAGATATGTAAATAGATTGCCAGCAGATGGTTCAGTAATACCTGATAGTTTGATTAGTTTGCCAGAAGTTTTACGCGCTAATGGTTATACTACCTACCATACAGGCAAATGGCATAGCGATAAAGCTGCGCATCATCGGTTTTTCAGTGATGGGGGAGATATTTTTTTTGGTGGAATGCATTTTGAAGCGGATGGTGGCCAAGCGCATCCAACCGTTTTTAAATTTGATTCAACCGGACTTTATCCTTTTTCACTAAAAAGAAACAGCGACACATTCAGCACACAACTATATGCAGAAAATGCCATTCGTTTTTTAAGTAGTGCAAAAGCAAAAAAACAACCCTTCTTTTGTTACGTTGCATTTACTTCGCCCCATGACCCAAGAACCCCACCCCCAGCGTATCAAACAAAGTACCAACCGGCAGCGATATCTGTTCCGCCCAATTTCTTACCAGCGCATCCATTTGACAATGGAGATTTGAATGTAAGAGACGAAAAATTATTACCAAGACCATTAACTACTGCAGCAGTACAAAAAGAAATTGCATTGTATTATGGGATGGTTAGTGAAATGGACTATCAAGTTGGAAGAATTCTAGCAGCACTTGAAAAGAATCATTTGAAAGAAAACACATTGATTGTTTTTGCGGGCGATAATGGGCTAGCTGTTGGGCAGCATGGATTATTGGGAAAGCAAAATTTGTATGAACATAGTATAAGGGTACCAATGATTGTTGCTGGCAGGGGTGTTCCAAAAGGAACTACGTATAAAGGGTTTAATTATTTAAGTGATATTGCGCCAACTATTTTTAACTATTTAGGCATACCAATTCCTGCGACGGTAGAGGGGAAAAGCTTATTCCCTGTATTTAGTCAGCCAGATTTAGTGGTTAGAAAAAATATTTATAACGTATATGGTAATTGGCTGAGAAGTGTGAAGTCTGCAAACGGGTATAAACTGATACTATATAATGTAGATGGAATTCTGCATAGCCAGCTTTTTGATTTAAGAAAAGATAAATGGGAGCAATTTAATTTGGCAGATGATCCTGCTTTTTCGAAAATAAAGGAATCATTGAAATTATTGTTAATAAAAGAAATGAAGGAAACGCAGGACAACTTGGATATTACAAAACCAGATTGGGGTAGGGTAAGCGGCATGAAAACAAATGGCGATGCAAAGAAAAAGTAAAAAACATTTTGAATAAATATCATTAGAAAAAATATTTCATATCAAGAACTATTATTTAATAAAAAAGTTCAATTTGTTTTGAAGACTAACAACATAATACAACTCCTATGATGCAAAAAAGGTTTTGGGTGCTATTTACCTTAGCATTATTCTCCATTATTACTTATTTAGATCGAACCTCTATCTCGATTACGGGGAGCCAAATAACTCAAGATCTCAATATGACTGAAAAAGAATTCGGTTGAATTTTGGGTTCCTTTGCATTTGCTTATGGAATTTTCGAAATACCTGTTGGACTTTGGGGTGATTTTAAAGGTCCTAAATCCATCATTTTCAGAATTGTCCTCTCTTGGTCTTTATTTACCATCTTAACCGGTTTTTCATATACATTCACTATGTTATTCATTATCCGATTTTTATTCGGAATTGGAGAAGCAGGGGCATACCCCAATGCAACTATTGTGATACAAAGATGGTTTCCTAAACAAGAAGCGGGACGGGCTCAATCAGTTATTTGGATTGCGAGTCGCCTAGGTGCAGCCTTGGCACCTTTCATTTCCATTTACATTATGACAATTTGGGGATGGAGATATGTGTTTTATATTTTTGGCGGACTGGGAATTCTGTGGGCTATTTTTTGGGGTTTATGGTTCCAAAATGAACCTAAGGATATGCCTGGAATTAAAGAAGCTGAATTAGCACATATCGAAAATGGCCGGGAAGTAAAAACTGCTAAAGAGAGCCTGCAAGTTTTTTTAAAAATCATCAAAACGCCTAACGTGTGGGCTTTAATGAGTATGTACCATTGCCTACTTTACGGGGCCTATTTTTACCTTTCATGGATGCCTAAATATTTAAAAAATGGAAAAGGGATAGATGATGCACATATTGCATTCCTAGCTTCTTTGCCCTTTTTATTAGGCACCATTGGTTGTTTTTCAGGTGGATTTTTATCTGATTTTATAGCCAGAAAAAAAGGATTAAAATGGGGAAGGCGATCGGTAGGTATGTTTGGTTTGATCATGTCAGGCTGTTGCATGTTGAGCTCTACTTTTATTGTAGATCCTACCACATCTATTGTTGTATTAGCCTTTGGACTGGCGTTTAAAGACTTCACTTTACCTGTTTCCTGGGCAACCTCTGCTGATATTGGTGGTCAAAATTCAGGAGCCGTAGCTGGAGCAATGGGAATGGCTGGGCAATTGGGCTCTACCATTATGTCGATCGCTTTTGGGTACATATTAACTGCCACAGGTAGCTGGGATATACCGGTAAGAATCATCGGTATAATTGTTATATGCGGAGGTTTTATTTGGCTTAAAATTGATCCTACAAAAAAAATAGTGTTTTAATAAAGTTTAAATAAAAGAAAAGTCATGAATAAAATTCTTCTAAATAGGCACAACCTACTTCTAGGTTTAATACTATTAACTTCCAGCTTATTGACGCATGCCCAGCTGACTTCAGTTCCAGGGGTAGTGGTAGACTATGTTCCGGCTTCAACGAAGACTTTCATTGGTTCTCCAAGCATTTGCAGATTGCCTGATGGAACATTAATTGCTTCTCATGATTATTTTGGGCCGGCTTCTAACGAACATGTGCAGGCCAAGACAGCAGTTTTTCAATCCAATAACAAAGGGAAATCTTGGACCAAAATCTCCGAGCTTCATGGGCAATTTTGGTCTAATCTTTTTGTTCACCAAGGATTGCTCTACCTGATGGGAACTTGGAAACACCATGGGAATTTAATTATTCGTCGTTCTGCCGATGGAGGCAAGACTTGGACAGACCCTACGACGAGTAAATCTGGATTATTGCGTGAAGGTGAATATCATACTGCTCCAATGCCTATGTTGATTCATAATCATCGCATCTGGCGCGCGATTGAAAATGCCAAATCAGAAAGTAAAATGTGGGGATTGAGGTACAGTGCTATGGTGATCTCAGCTCCTTTGGGCGCAGATCTTTTAGATAGTTCATCTTGGACTTCGACTAATTTCCTTTCGCATAATCCAGCATATTTGGAGGGTAGATTTGGAGGTTGGATTGAAGGAAATGCAGTCCTTACTCCAGATGGTAAGCTAGTCGATTATTTGCGTGTTGCCAGCTCCGAAAAAGGTCGTGAGCTAGCATCTATTGTAAACATTAGCGATGATGGGTTACATGCATCATTTGATACTGCAACGGGATTTATCGATTTCGTAGGTGGTGCAAAGAAGTTTTCTATTCGCTACGATCCAACATCAAAGCGTTATTGGACAATCTGCAATGGAAGCTCTTCAGCGTTAAAAAAAATGGATGCGGGCGCAGTGCGCAATATATTGGTGATAAAAAGTTCGGCTGATCTTAAAAATTGGAATATCCATAAAGTGCTGCTTTCTCATCCCGACGCACTGAAACATGGTTTCCAATATGTTGATTGGCAGTTTGATGGCAAGGATATAATTTATTTATCAAGAAC
Organism: Ferruginibacter sp.; assembly: GCA_044339235.1. Classification (GTDB taxonomy): domain Bacteria; phylum Bacteroidota; class Bacteroidia; order Chitinophagales; family Chitinophagaceae; genus Ferruginibacter. The sequence goes on along the minus strand of JBIIVV010000141.1, from coordinate 3,876 downwards.
TGCATGGGATGATGATCAAGGCGGAGCTGATAATTATCACAATGCCAACTACCTTACCTTTCATCGCATAGCCCATTTCAGCAGGCTTAAACATAGATCTACCTCTGATGATTAGATTTATGATAGAAGTTATTTATACAAAATGCTTCTACTATTAAAATTTCTGTCAGATAGGTAAAATATACTTAGTAAAGGGTTTCAAGCAATTGAGGCCCTTTCTGATTTTACTGTAAATACTAGCTAAAAGGAATCAAAAAATAAAAACATACCTTTAAATTAAGAACTGTTACAAGGAGTGATTGCACTTATTACGTAAACATAGAATGCTTGTTTTTGCCATAAAAATCTAACTTATAGTATGAATGCCTTACAAACCCAAGACTATCTCGTTTTTCTAGTTTATTTTTTTATTGTAGCAGGCTACGGTTATCTGGTTTACTATAAAAAAAAGAAGGCAACGGTTTCCGCATCACATGATTATTTTTTAGCAGAAGGTTCACTTACCTGGTGGGCAATTGGAGCATCCCTTATTGCCAGTAATATAAGTGCCGAACAGTTTATCGGTATGAGTGGAAATGGTTTTCAAATGGGGTTGGCGATTTCTACCTACGAGTGGATGGCCGGTGCTTCACTGTTGGTGGTTGCCATTTTCTTTATTCCAGTTTATCTGAAGAACAAGATCTATACGATGCCACAGTTTTTAAGCCAACGCTATAATTCAACTGTAGCAATGATTATGGCCGTTTTTTGGTTGTTATTATATGTCGTAGTAAACCTTACCTCTATTTTATACCTGGGCGCACTGGCCATCAGCAGTATTTCTGGTATCAATCTGTATGTGTGTATGTATGGGTTAGCGATTTTTGCCATTATCATTACACTTGGAGGAATGAAGGTGATTGGTTATACAGATGTTATTCAAGTTTTCTTTTTAGTGCTGGGGGGATTAGTAACTACCTACATTGCGCTTACAATGGTGGCTGATCATTATCATACCAGTGGAGTAGTGAACGGATTTAAAATGATGATGGAAAAATCGGGTGATCACTTTCATATGATATTTAAAACTGACAATCCCAACTATCCTAGTTTGCCCGGACTAACGGTATTGATTGGTGGAATGTGGATAGGAAATTTGAATTATTGGGGCTGTAATCAATATATCACACAACGTGCATTGGGTGCCGATTTGAAAACTGCTAGAAAAGGTATTTTGTTTGCCACTTTTTTGAAATTATTAATGCCTGTAATTGTTGTATTGCCGGGTATTGCAACTTATGTGTTATACCAAGAAGGTTATTTCCATAAGGAGATGATGTTAAACGGGGAACTGATGCCGGATAAAGCATATCCAGTATTATTGAATCTATTGCCCACGGGTTTAAAAGGGCTGGCATTCGCAGCATTGACTGCAGCTATCGTGGCTTCTTTAGCGGGTAAAGCAAATAGCATTTCCACTATTTTTACATTGGATATTTATAAGAAAAAACTCAATGCAAATGCTTCTGAAGTACAAATGGTAAAAACCGGAAAGATGGCAGTATTGGTAGCCATGTTGATTGCTTGTCTTTTATCTCCATTTATGGGAATTGATAAAAAAGGGGGCTTTGAATTTATCCAGGAGTACACCGGATTTGTTAGTCCTGGCATTTTCGCCATGTTTATACTGGGTTTCTTTTGGAAAAAAACTTCCTCCAATGCAGCCTTGTTTGCAACAGTAGGGGGCTTTGGCTTGTCTATATTTTTTAAATTCATTCCTGCTGTTATTAATCTTTCTTTTCTGCAGCCTTATGGATTTACGACACTTATAAAACATGCTGACGGCAGTTTTTTGTATGAAATTCCTTTTATGGATAGGATGGGTTTTGTATTTGCAATTTGTGTTATTGTTATGTATATCATTAGTATGATTGATTACAAGCGGGGTGTAACTACCAATGGCTTGGAAGTAGATCGATCCATGTTTAAAATGGACAATGCCTTTGCAGTGGGGGTATTAATTATTGGAGGGATTTTGGTTGCTTTATATTCCTTCTTTTGGTAAATCATTGTTTTTTATAAAAACTAATTCATTCGGCAGTTGTAAAAGAATTAGCTACTTTTTAGCAGTAATCAGATAATATATTATAAATTGAGCAATTATTTTTTTTGATAAAAATATTCCGGTAGAAATAGTAAAATTAGGCAAGTAAATCGCCAGCAGAAAGAGGGCTAAAAATGTTTTATTTATTTTAAAAAATATTTTTAATTATTCTTTCATAATTTTTGTCAAATATTATTTTTTACCCATTACTTTGCTGAAATTTTAAATAGATGCTCAAATTTGTTTTTTCTATCTTCTTTATTGGTTTTCTAGCAGTAGTTTCGGCACAAGGCAATGTTAAATCCAAAATTTTCACTGGGTCCATAATTGGTAATGTAATTGATAGTAAATCAGGCAAACCATTGGCATTTGCGGGAATTCGTCTTCAGGGGCATATCGACTCAGCAGTATCTATCAATCTTGTTGTAGACAAAAATGGTGGATTTGATTTTCAAAAACTGAAGTCGGATTTTTACAAATTATCTATAAGTATGGTTGGCTATTCCAAAACAGAAATGGATAGCATACATGTGTATAAAGACAAATCGGATATTTTTTTGGGGGATATCAAATTGAATGAAGCCGCTACTGCCTTAAATGAAATAATTATTTATGCTGAAAGGCCATTAATTGAAAATAAGGAAGGAAAATTGATTTTCAATGTTGCTGAAAGCCCTTTGAGTAGCGGAAGTAGCGCTTCGGAAATGCTGCGTAATCTGCCTTTAATGAATGTAAATCCAGATGGTACACTTTTAATGCAGGGGAAGACTCCGTTAATTTTAATGGACGAAAAACCGGTTAATCTCAGTGGCCAACAATTAGCTGATTTACTTGAAAGCCTTCCTGCTAGTGTAATTGAGAAGGTTGAAATAATGAGTAACCCGCCACCAGAATATGCAACTTATCCTGGTGGTGTTATTAATATTATCACCAAAAAAGGCCGCGTGGGCATTTATGAAAGAATCGGCATAAGCGCTGGATCTAAAGGGGAGAAAGGGATTTCTGGAAATTTCAATTATCGTAGCAGTAAACTTAATTTAACTACCAGTATTGGTGTTGGCAATGGTTTGGAAAAGGGAAACTCTTATTCACATAGAGAGAATTTTTATAAAGATTCTGTAAATTACTTTTATACAAATACTGTTTTTAATAACCGGTATACCTATCCCAATATGCGTATTCAGGCTGATTATGATTTCAATAAAAATACAACGGCTAGTTTAGTATATCAAGGCAATCTAAATTATTACAATAAACATTCAGATATCCTTTCCTCTAATCTAGATAGTGATTTTCATGTGTACAAGGCGAACGCTCGTACTAATCAATATGATGGAGATGGAAATAGTCATTCTTTTTCAGGTTCTTATCAGTGGAAAGGAAAAAATCCAGTAGAAAAATTACAATTATGGAGCGGGCTAAGTTTTAGTAAAAACAATAACGACAGAGATTATTATCAGCAGTTTCTCCAATCTAATTTTTTACCTACTGGTTTAGATTCTACACAGGTGCAGCTTACTGATAATTATGTTCGTTCATTTTATTTTAGCAGTAAATATAACAAGCCACTAAATGATACGGGTACAATCTTTATATCTACAGGCGCTTCCTATACCATCAATACGTATCATAATATTTTAAGCACTAGTTATTTGAGCAAGATTGATAATAATTATATCAGCAATGAAATGCTGAGCAATAATTTTTATTTTGATCAATCCATTATTACACTTCGTACTGCATTAGTGCTTATTCTACCTAAAAAAATGCGAATCGTTTCTGGAGTGCAGGCA
>JBIIVV010000012.1:0-27076 GCA_044339235.1 Ferruginibacter sp. | reverse complement strand
ATGGCCCATTTTTCAAGCTTCATGGTATTGTATAGACTGGTGTTTTGTTCGTACTTTGACTGTACTTTAAAAGAACTGCCCAGCATTGTTGAAAGTTGCTTTTGTACTTGAAATAAATTGGAAGGGTCGGTTAGTTTTATTTCTGCAGCACTGTATTCATGCTGAGCAAAGCCCATTTGGCGCTTCACAAAATCTATATTGGTGATAGCGTATTTGTTGTCAAAATCCTGTTGAATGGCAAAAACACCTGTCGCTTTTATATTGCCTTCACTTAGGGATTGAAGGGGGTCGGTCATTGACACTTTTCCTTTTTTTGGCAAAATAACAGTTAATAGAGAGGCGGCTGAAGCATTGGTTATATTTACCCCTGCAGCATTTTGGATGCCAGCGCCCAAGATCAATCCTGGCTCGTTGGCATCACCGGTATTAAATTTGCCTTCAACGATTTTTTCTGCTACACCACTTACCTTTCGATAATTTTCGTCTACCCCTTTCAGGTATACAATCGTTTGAAGATCATCATTTTGCAACAAAGCTTTTTCTTCTGCAATCAGTGAAACCGCTTGAATACCCGGCATGTTTTTTTGTAGCTGAATTTGAGCAGCGGTGAGGATGAATGTCTTTCCCGTTTGAGGGATAATTTTTATATCGGTGTAAAAAGAGGAGTAGAGTGATTTTACCAGTCCTTCAAAACCATTGAAAACACTCAAAACCAGTATTTGGCAGGCAGTTGCAAAAGCGATTACCCCTACCGTTACCCAAGCAATCCAATTAATGGCATTGGCGCTTTTTTTTGCTTTAAAATATCTCCAGGCAAAGGTTAAATACATATCCTATACCCCAATGGGGTGTTTTGTAAATGTGGTTACTGTGAATATTAATCTTTTGTTGGGGTATTCTCTTTTGAGGAGGGGTTTTCTTCCTTTTTAATTTTTTCAAATAGCTCTTCCATTTTAAAAACATAGTCCAACGTGTCATCAATAAAAAACTTCAATTCGGGGATACTTCGTAACTGGTGGCGGACCCTAGCACCTAATTCCTTTCGAATTTCTTTATTTTTTTCTTCAAATTTTAACAAGGCCGATTGGGTGTCCTTTACCTGAAACATACTTAGGTAAACCCTTGCCTCAAAAAGGTCGGGTGTAATTTTTACATTGGAAATGGAAATCATTCCTCCATCCACCATCAAGAGGTTCATGCGGCGAAATATGTCGTTCAGTTCTTCATTGATCAACCCTGCAACCTGTTTCTGTCTTTTTGTTTCTGTAGTCATATAATTTATTACGATGTTGCAAAATTACTTTTTTATTGTGATTCGGAGGGTTATTACTCAATTGAGCAGTTTAGCAGTATTCCAGTAGGCAGGCTTAATTGGAATTGCTTGCTTTCTATTGGCAGAAATACCCGTTTACGGTCGCGAAAATGCAGATTGCAAAATATAGCATCTGAAATTTCAAATTTTAATCCCTATTCCTTACCTTTGCGCCCTGAAAATAGACCTACATACAATAAAATCTTGTTTATGGCCAATACCGGTAAAATAAAGTCAATCATAGGTGCCGTAGTAGACGTGCAATTTGATAGTGATAGCAATCTTCCAGAAATTTTAAATTCATTGGAGTTAAAGCGTGATAACGGTGATACTTTAGTGCTGGAAGTACAGCAACATCTAGGGGAAGACAGTGTGCGGACCATTGCGATGGATGGCACGGAAGGCCTTGTTAGGGGAATGGTGGTAGTTGATACCGGCAAACCAATCGCTATGCCTGTAGGAGATGCCATTAAGGGTCGTTTATTTAATGTAACGGGAGATGCCATCGATGGTTTACCCCAGGTTAGCAAAGTAGGTGGTCGCCCTATTCATGCCAAACCGCCTTTATTTGAAAATCTGAGTACGGCAAATGAAATCTTATTTACCGGAATTAAGGTAATTGATCTAATCGAACCTTATGCAAAAGGAGGAAAGATTGGTTTATTTGGTGGTGCCGGTGTGGGTAAAACAGTTTTGATTCAAGAATTGATCAACAATATTGCCAAGGCATATAGTGGCGTATCCGTTTTTGCGGGTGTGGGAGAGCGTACAAGGGAAGGAAATGATTTGATGCGTGAGATGATTGAAGCTGGAATCATGAACTATGGCGATAAGTTTAAGCATAGTATGGAAGAAGGTGGATGGGATTTGAGTGCGGTGAACATGGATGACTTAAAAGAATCTAAAGCAACCTTCGTATTTGGACAAATGAATGAACCACCCGGAGCAAGGGCTCGTGTGGCATTAAGTGGATTGACCATTGCCGAATATTTCCGTGATGGAGATGGTACCGGACAAGGAAAAGACATTTTGTTTTTCGTAGATAATATCTTCCGTTTTACCCAAGCAGGTTCTGAAGTATCTGCCTTGCTTGGTCGTATGCCTAGTGCGGTGGGTTACCAGCCTACGTTGGCTACTGAAATGGGATTGATGCAGGAAAGAATTACCTCTACCAAAAATGGTTCCATTACCTCAGTACAAGCGGTATATGTACCTGCGGATGATTTAACGGATCCGGCTCCAGCTACAACCTTTGCGCATTTGGATGCCACTACCGTATTGAGTCGTAAAATTGCGGATTTGGGTATCTATCCTGCCGTGGATCCATTGGATTCTACTTCTAGAATTTTAACTCCTTTAATCGTAGGAGATGAGCATTATAATACTGCCAATCGGGTAAAATTAATTTTGCAGCGTTATAAAGAGTTGCAAGATATCATTGCCATCCTTGGTTTGGATGAATTGAGTGATGATGATAAGCAAACTGTATCTAGGGCACGTAAGGTACAGCGTTTCCTAAGCCAGCCTTTCTTTGTGGCGGAGCAGTTTACCGGTTTAAAAGGAGTATTGGTTCCAATAGAAGATACCATTCGCGGATTCAATGCCATCATGGATGGAGAAGTGGATGAGTATCCAGAAGCAGCCTTTAACTTGGTGGGAACACTTGAAGATGCGATTGAGAAGGGTAAGAAAATGATGGCAGCAGCATTGGCATAAACCTTGCGAATTGCTAAAAAAAATTATTAACCAATAAACCAGGTTCTCTTTTAGAGACAAGGGTATGAATTTAGAAATATTAACTCCCGAAAAAAAGATATTCAGTGGCGAAGTGTACGGTGTACAGCTACCTGGTATCACCGGTTCTTTTGAAGTGCTAGATAAACATGCTCCCATGGTTGGCGCACTCAAGGCGGGTAAGCTTAAAGTGCTGACTGATAAAACAGCTACCACTTCTTTTGCTATCCTCAGTGGTTTTGTGGAAGTGTTGAACAATAAAACGATTGTGCTGATTGAAGGGGCAGAGCAACTTTAATACGGTAAAATAAATATTGATTAAGTCCCTCTTGTAGGGACTTTTTTAATGCCCTTGATTTAATTATTGGCGCCTGAAAATGCAATTTTGCCAATCGGTTAATCCATTTGTTTTTTCAATTGTAAATGCGACCAAGCAGTGAAAGGAAATAATAACAACAGCCAAAAAGAATACCATTCCCCACTGAAGAAAAATAGGGAAAGGGTAGCAGAGAGAACATACAGGGGGTAAGCAAAAAATAAAAGGCCTACGATAATTGAATCAAAGTGGTCGGTTTCAATTGTTTTTTTAATAATGATTTTTTTTAAGGGATAATACAAGGGAGCATGCAGTACCCATCCTATTATGGAGGGCAAGAACAACAAGATTTTTTTGAGTGCAGGCTGGTGTACATAAAATTGTGCATGTAATTTTTCCTTATCTGATTGGTTGATTTCAAATACAAGGGGAGTCAGTTGTTGTTGAAGAAGCGAATTGAAAGATTGAATGCCCTTCCCAAATCCATCGGCAGTCTCAATGTCTTTGGCGGTAATGAAGTCGCCTAATAAAATCCGTATATTCTTACCAAATTGATTGAATGAATTATAATTGATACCAATTGGTAACACTTTTAAAGGAATGCCGTCTTCCCAGCTACTGATGGCTAGCCTTGCAGTTCCCTTCATTAGAGGGCGTAAGTGCCATTCATTAATGCATTTTCCTTCGCTAAAAATCAGCACAATACCATTCTGTTTGAAGATTTCCTTGCAACGATTGAAGGTGGTATAATTATCAGTTAAATTTTCAACCCCTTCACTGGTGCGGTATACGGGCAATAGTTTAAAGGCTACCAAAATTCGGCTAATCCATTTTCCGTTAAATGCATCTCCCCTAGCGAGTGAATAAAGTGGTCTGTCGAGCAGGGTGCATAGAATAATTGCATCTAGGAATGAATTGGGGTGGTTAGCGGCAAGCAATAGGGGCCCCTCGGTATTGAACAATTCCTTTTTATTCATCTGCAAATCTCTACAATATAATTTGATAGCAGCCCTTGCAATGATTTTTACAAATTGGTATAGCATTTTGGGGAAGTAAGCAATGAATCGTTTGGTGGTTTATAGGTTTGCAAAACAAATGTAGGGTAAAAAAATCAGTACAGAAAGAGGGGGTGCTTAATTTAGTTGTGGGTCGATGGGGAAGTTGATCATCATTTCATAATCACCGCCAAGTTGCTTTAGGCTATCTTTCCATATTTTGTCAGGAAAGGAGTGGAAAATTAAATTTCGTGTAGCCTTTACAGTTAGCCATGTTTTTTCTTTCAATTCATCATTCAGTTGATCTTTGCTCCAGCCGCTGTATCCTATAAAAAAACGAATTTTGTCAAGATCTAGTTTATTATTTTTGATAAGCTGGGTTACCATTTCAAAATCTCCACCCCAATAAATGCCTTTCATTATTTCTTGTCCGCCGGGTATTAGGTCGGGGTATTGGTGTAGAAAGTGGATGGTGTCTTTTTGAACGGGCCCCCCGTAAAAGACAGGGATAGCGGATCCTTCGAAACTGGTTATTAAAGCATCCAGCATTTGATCAAATGGTTTGTTTAAAACAAACCCAACAGTTCCTTCTTTTTGGTGTTCACAAATAATTACTACTGACCTCATAAAATGAGGGTCTTTTAAGAATGGATCTGCAATCAATAATATGCCGGCAGCAGGTGAAATCATATTCCTAAATTAATTGATTATTGCACGCTTTACTAATTTTGATTCAAGTTTATTTTGCAGTCAAAGTTCCAAAACCTTCGTTAAATTGATGTTTTAGGCACTTAAAATTAATTTAGTCAATAATATTGATTTACTTTTATAAGAATGAAACGTATTTTCCCGGTAATAACGGTCCTGATTTTGCTCTCACTTCTGGGAATTATTTTTTTTCAGATTTTATGGATAAAAGGCACCCTCGAGTTGGAGGAGCAAAAATTTTATGAACACGTGAGTTTGGCTACCTCTCAGGCTGCTACCGATTTGATGGAAGAGAAAGGTAACCTTATGCCATTGAGGAGAAAAAAAGAACCGCTTTTTCGAAGTGAAAGTCAGCTTGAAATATTCAGGCCTACTATCGCACAGAAATACTCGGGCGAAGAAATAGCAGGTATCATAAGAAAAGCATTCGATAAAAAAAATCTAAGAAACATTCCATTTGAATTTGCCATCAGCCCCACTTCCATTGTTGGCGAAGAAATTCAATCTGCCAATTTTTATAAATTATATGCCGACTCTGCAAATAATAAACTGCATGTAATACAGCTAGAGTCTCCGGGGGGAAGTCTTTCGGAGGGCATTTCGCCCCAGGAATTATTGATCATCACGGTGCCCCATGCCGAAAAACTAATTTGGCGATCACTAACCTGGTTCATCATAGGAGCAATTGTTTTTTCGGTGATTATTATTACCGCATTCTTTCTTACTGTGAGGGCTTTGCTGAAGCAAAAAAAGCTGAGTGAAATAAAATCTGATTTCATCAATAATATGACCCATGAGTTTAAAACCCCATTGGCTACCATCTCGCTTGCAGTGGATGCTTTAAAGAATGAAAAAGTAATCAATGACCCTGAAAAAATGAATTATTTTACGGGGATAATTAAGGAGGAAAACAAACGAATGAATAGGCAGGTAGAAACTATTCTTCAAGCTGCATTGCTTGATAAGCAGCTTGTTCAATTGAATCTTGTGAAGTCCCACGCCCACGATTTAATAAACAGTGCTTTAAACAATATCAATCTTCAGGTGGATGAAATACATGGCCGCTTGGAGGTGAATCTGAAAGCGACTAAGGATGTTATTCTAGCGGATGAAGTTCATTTTACCAATTTGATCAGTAATCTGCTGGATAATGCGGTAAAGTATTCGAAGGACAACCTTCGAATAATAATCAGTACCCAAAATGAAGGTAATCGGTTCAAAGTTAAAATAGAGGACAATGGTATAGGGATGAGCAAAGAAACGGTCACCCGAATTTTCGAGAAATTTTACCGTGCCCATACTGGCAATCTTCATAATGTAAAAGGCTTTGGTCTAGGCCTCAATTATGTCAAAACAATGGTGGACGCACACCATGGTAGCATTAAAGTGGAGAGTGTCCTAGGAAAAGGAACTAGTTTCATACTGATTTTTCCGTTGGTCAAAAATTAGCTCCCCCACTTATTAATCCCCCCCCTTCTTTAGTTTTCTGTTGCGTCTAATTTTTACTGCCCATATTTGGCAAGACCCTTCATTATTTTTTTAAACTCCATGTGTTGCAATTCGGTAGAATAAATGCCTTTTCATGCCTCATTCTATTGATGCAGAAGGCCAGTTGTCGGCTCCATTTCTATTGAGATTTCAGTAATCCACAGGTTATACACCTATTCGCATAGGTTATTCACCCTAAGAATGCCCTTAAAACAGCTTAAACTTATATTAGGTGGGTGTTTCAGCCTGTGGATAAAAATGTTTATATCATTTTAAGTGTAAAAGTGGGAAAAGGTGTTATTTTGTGGTAATAAATGATTCAAATAAAACAAACAAGTAAATGATTGGTTTTCTCGGCGAATATGAGGCTACGATGGATGCCAAAGGACGTTTCCTTTTGCCAGCAGGCTTTAAAAAGCAGCTGTCAGAGTCGGGTGCGGGCCAATTTGTTATCAATCGGGGCATTGAAGCTTGTTTGAGTTTATATCCCATGCAAAGCTGGGAACCGATTTTTGCGGAGGTAAGCAAGTTGAATGAATTTGATCCAAAGGTTAGACAATTTCGTCGATATTTTTTGAATGGAGCTACCCAACTTGAATTGGATACAGCTGGAAGGTTGTTAATTCCAAAGGCCTTAATGGAATATGCTGGATTGGAAAAAGATGTAGTGCTAGTATCTGCTGTCAATAAAATTGAGATTTGGGATGCAACAAAGTATAAAATGTTCTTTGAATCTTTTTCGCCCGAGTCTTACAGTAACCTGGCCAATGAAGTGATGAATAAAAACGATGAAAAACTGAAAAGCTGACATGTTGAAAAAAACACCTCCTGACGAAAGCAAATTGCCTCTCCATTCATCAGCGGATCAGTTGGATTATCATATACCAGTATTACTTCAGGAAACCATCGACGGTTTACATATTAAGGCAGACGGAATTTATGTGGATTGCACTTTTGGTGGCGGTGGTCATAGTAGGGCCTTGTTGCAGCATTTAGGTGAAAAAGGTATTTTAGTTGCCTTTGACCAAGATGAAGATGCCAAAAAAAATCTCCCACAGGATAATCGGGTGATTTTTGTACCGCAAAATTTTCGTCATTTGCAACGTTTTTTGCGCTTGCATAAAATAACCCAAGTAGATGGAATATTGGCTGATTTGGGAGTTTCCAGTCACCAGTTTGACGAGGCCGACAGAGGCTTTTCCATTCGTTTTGATGCAGCGCTAGATATGCGGATGGATCAGCGACAAACTACTACTGCAGCAGATATCGTCAAAAACTATACTGAGCTACAGTTACATAAAATGCTGGAACAATACGGGGAAGTGACCAATGCCAAGACATTGGCAAAAATAATTGTTCAGCAAAGGGCATTGATGCCTATCAAAACCATCCAGCAATTTAAACAGGCCGTCCAATCTGTGGTAAAGGGAAATCCTCAAAAATATTTTGCTCAGGTATTTCAGGCTTTGAGAATAGCTGTAAATGATGAATTAGGTGCATTGAAGGAACTTTTGGAGCAAACCACTGGTTTATTGAAGCCAGGGGGAATAGTAGCCATCATTACTTTTCATTCGTTGGAGGATAGGATAGTAAAAAATTTTTTCAAAACAGGTAGTTTTTCTGAAGAAGTATTGGATGAACTGTATGGAGGTAAGCCGGAAAATCTATTCAAAATTCTTACTAAAAAGCCGATCCTGCCATCCGATAGTGAAACAAGACGAAATAAAAGATCTCGAAGTGCAAAACTAAGGTTGGCTGAAAAAAAATAGGCATTGCATAAGGAAAACGAGGTAAAAGGCAGTGGTTAAAATTTGAAAAAATGCTAGAAGATAAGTATACACAAAAGGAGGAACCCATTGCTGTCAAAAGGGATTGGAAAATTTTTCTAAGTCATAAGTGGGTAGTTAAGAATATTCCATTTTTTCTTTTCTTGGCAGTTTTGGCGGTGTTGTATATCTATAATGGCCACCACTCAGATAAACTTACAAGGGAAATGGGTGCAACAGAAAAGCATATTAAAGAGTTGGAATACGAATATAAAACAATTAAAAGCGATGTTATTTTCAGGAGTAAGGCGAGCGAATTGATAAAAGCCGTAGCGCCGTTGGGTTTAAAAGAATTGACTTCGGCTCCGGTTTTGTTATTGCAAGATACACCCGAAAAGCAATGAGTGATGTGAAAGCATTTGCAATTCTTTAAAATGAAACAATTAAAAACGAAGTGCATTTTATAATAAGATTTTACATAAAATAATCAAGCTCAAAAGGCAATCGAATTGGATATAAAAAAAGACATATTGTGGCGGGTGTATCTCTGTTTTTTAGGGATCATATTACTGGGAGCAGTTGTATTGGGCAGGGCTTTTTATTTACAGCAGGTAGAAGGGGCCTATTGGAAAAGTATGGGCGATAGTTTGCACCTGAAATATGTTCCACTGGTGGCAGAACGGGGCACTATTTTTAGCGAAGATGGAAATATGTTAAGTACCTCCATTCCAATTTTTGATGTATACATCGATTTTGGAGCAGATGGGCTCAGAGAAAAAAACGGAAAAAGATTTAGAGAAAATGCGGATACACTAAGCAGTTGTTTGGCAACTCTATTTAGGGATAAAACTAAGGAAGCGTATTTGAGTGAAATTCAAATGGCCTATAAAAATATTGATCGTTATTATACCCTAAAGAAGAAAATTTCTTTTTTGGAATATGAACAGTTAAGGGAATTTCCTTTAGTAAAACTGGGGAGAAATAAAAGTGGTTTTATGATTGATCCACGCGATAAGCGAATCAATCCTTATGCATTACTTGCCAACAGAACCATTGGTTTGTCAAGGGATAATGCCAAGTTAAATGTAGGCCTTGAACAGAGTTACGACAGTTTGTTACGGGGCAGAACTGGACAGCGGCTGATGCGTTATATCGCTGGCGCCTATATGCCTGTAGAAGGTGCTGAAGTAGAGCCGGAAAACGGGAAGGATATCATCACTACATTGGACACCTATATTCAGGATATTACTGAAAGTGCATTGATGAAAATGATGGTGGATAATAATTCTCAGCATGGTACTGCCATCGTGATGGAAACTGCCACTGGAAAGATTAAGGCAATTGCAAATCTGGGCAAACAGTCCAATGGTACTTATGTGGAAGATTTAAATTATGGAATTGCGAAGGCAACTGAGCCGGGTTCGATTTTTAAATTAGCCACTTTACTAAGTTTAATAGAGGATAAGTACGTTACTAAAAATTCAATTGTGGATTGTGAAGGAGGTGTAAAATCTTTTTATGGATTGAAGATAAAAGATGCGCATTTGGGCGCGGGATCCATTACCGTTAAAGATGCCTTTTCGTCGAGTAGTAATGTTGCATTTGCAAAGTTAGCCGATCAGTATTATCACAATGAACCCTCCAAATTTTTAGCTCATTTGCATCACTTGCGTTTGGATACGTTAACGGGTATTGATATTACTGCCGCATCTGCAAAGCCTACTATCAAAAGCCCAAAAAACAGGAGTTGGTCAAAGACTACGATTCCTTATATGGCGCATGGATACGAGGAACTACTAACTCCATTGCACTTGCTAATGGTATACAATGCGGTTGCTAACAATGGCACCATGATGCAGCCTTATTTGGTTAATTCAGTTAATCAGTATGGCGTAGAAGTGAAAAGAATTTTACCTAAGGTGTTGGTAAATAAAATATGCAGTGATGAAACGCTGGCACAGTTACAAGAATGTCTGAAAGCAGTGGTAGATAGCATGCATGGAACGGGGCATAAAGTATTATACGATTCCAATTATTCCATTGCCGGAAAAACAGGGACGGCAGTTACCGCCTTGGACAACCATGGCTATAACAAGGGGAATAAAATTTATCAAGCTTCTTTTATGGGTTATTTCCCATCCCAAAAACCTGTTTATACCATGGCCGTAGTGATACAAAATAGTAAGGAATCAAAATTGATATACGGTGCGGATGTTTCTGGAAAAGTATTTAAGGAGATAAGCGATAAAATCTATGCCCGTTATTTAAGTACGCAACAGTTTAAGGAAAGTGTAAATCGGGATACGGTGCAGTACCATTATTATGGCATGAAAAACGAATTGAATTCAATTTTCAACCAGTTGAATTTACCATTTGTGGATTCAGCAGTTGGAGGTTTCTGGAGATCAATGCAGATGAAAGACAATGCAGCCATTTTCAATTTGCCCGAAACTACTAATAGCCCCGCCTTAATTATCCCTAGTGTGGTTGGCATGGGTTTGAAAGACGCAGTGTATTTAATGGAAAATAAAGGATTAAAGGTAATGGCTAGCGGAAGAGGAAGGGTTTTTGGCCAGTCTTTATTAGCAGGTAACCCATTTATTAAAGGACAAACTGTAACACTATTTTTAAATTGATTTTAGCAGACCTACTATATAAAGTTAGCATTCGGGCAGTATTGGGTAGTACTAATATTGATGTGAAGGATTTGCAGGTTGATTCACGTAAAGTGAGTACAGCTAGTTGTTTTATGGCCATCAAAGGTAGTAGCATGGATGGGCATCTATTTATTGATATAGCTATTCAAAATGGAGCAACAACGGTTATATGTGAGATACTGCCTGTAGCGGTCAGCGAAAATATTACCTATGTTCAGGTGGAAAATACTGCTGTGGCAGCTGGTTTTATAAGTCATAATTTTTACGGAGCACCCTCTGCCTCTATCAAATTAGTGGGGGTTACCGGTACCAATGGTAAAACAACCATCGTTACCCTTTTGTGGAAATTATTTACCGCACTCGGATATAAATGTGGCTTAATCAGTACTATTCAAAATCAAATTGGTGATACCGTTGTAGTTGCTACGCACACTACCCCGGATGCCATTAGCGTGAATGCCTTGTTGAGCCAAATGGTGGATGCTGGTTGTCAATATGTTTTCATGGAATGTAGTAGCCACGCAATTCACCAGCATCGGATCGCGGGATTGCAATTTACCGGTGCATTGTTTAGTAACATTAGTCATGACCATCTGGATTACCATACAACCTTTGACGAATATATTAGGGTAAAGAAATCTTGGTTTGATGGGCTTCCTTCATCCGCCTTTGCCATTAGCAATGCGGATGATAAAAGAGGAAGGGTAATGCTACAAAATACATCGGCAAAAAAATATTATTATAGCCTTACAACGATGGCTGATTGTAAAGGAAAGATTCTTGATAATAGTCTTACCGGTTTGCATATGCTGGTAAATGATACGGAGGTTTATTTTAGAATGATTGGGGAGTTCAATGCATATAATTTGTTGGCAGTATTTGAAGCAGCGGTTTGTTTGGGACAAGATAAAAATTTGGTTTTACAATTATTGAGCAGCTTGGATGGTGCTGAAGGAAGGTTCGATTATATGCTCAGTAACCAAGATAAAATAATGGGCATTATCGATTATGCACACACGCCGGATGCGTTATTGAATGTGTTGGCTACCATCAAAAAGTTACGACAGGGCAATGAGCGTATTATAACAGTAGTGGGATGCGGAGGAGATCGGGATAAAACCAAGCGGCCAATAATGGCAGCTGTAGCATGTGAATATAGTGATCAGGTAATTTTCACTTCTGATAATCCAAGAAGCGAGGATCCGCTTGAAATATTAAGAGAAATGGAGCTAGGAGTAAATGTAGTAGCCAGAAAAAAATACATCACAATAGCCGATCGGAAAGAAGCAATCAAGACAGCTGTTAAGCTTGCGGTAAAAGAAGACATCATTTTGGTAGCAGGAAAGGGACATGAAAAATACCAGGAAATAAAAGAAGTGAGATACGATTTTGATGATAAAAAAATACTATTGGAAATGTTTGAATTGATGGAGAAATAACTGAATTAGATAGGGGGTGAATCGAGTGGTATACAAGAATATAATAGGCAATCAAATAAGTAATAAAAAGGAGCAAATTTAAAATTATGCTGTATCATCTATTTCATTGGCTTACAGAATCGGGATATAAATTCCCAGGAAGTAAATTGTTTGACTTTATTACTTTTCGTGTAATGATGGCAGTTATTTTGAGTCTATTCATTACAACTGTGTATGGAAAAAAACTCATTGCGTTTCTTCAAAAAAAGCAGTTGGGAGAAAGTGTTAGGGAATTAGGATTGGCGGGTGAGCAACAAAAGAAAGGAACGCCTACAATGGGAGGGCTCATCATAATACTTGCGATTTTAATACCTACTTTATTATTAGCCAATCTAGACAAGGTCTACATCCGCTTAATGTTGCTCTGTACCGTTTGGTTGGGAACGATAGGCTTCATCGATGATTATTTAAAAATTCGGTCCAAGCGCATTGCACTAGCAAAGGGCGGGGATTATAAAAAAAGCAATAGTGATGGATTAGCTGGTCGATTCAAAATATTTGGCCAGGTGATGTTGGGAATTATTGTGGGTGCAACCCTGTATTTTACCCAAAGTGTGGTGGTACAAAGGGAAGTATATAATCCTGATTTTTCATTAGTGAAAAATTCGGTTTTGAGACCAGGGGAAAAACTAATGAGTGACTCATTTAATGTTGTAACGATCGATGGCAGAAAACATCTTTTTGTAAAGGTAAAATCACCCATCACCACCATTCCTTTTGTAAAAACGCATGAATTCAATTATGCCAAATTATTACCCAGTAGCTTAGAAAAGTATACCTATTTGCTTTATATCATTATAGTAATATTTATTGTAGTTGCTGTAAGTAATGGTGCAAATATAACCGACGGTTTGGATGGGTTAGCTACTGGGGTTAGCGCTATCATTGGAATTTGCCTGGGCATTTTTGCTTATGTGAGTGGTAATATAAAGTTTGCGGAGTACCTCAATATTATGTATATCCCCAATTTGGGAGAGTTGTCCATTTTTATTGCAGCTTTTGTTGGTGCTTGTATCGGATTTCTTTGGTACAACTCATATCCAGCACAAGTTTTTATGGGAGATACCGGTAGCCTTGCATTGGGTGGCATCATAGCTGCATTAGCAATTATTGTTCGTAAAGAATTATTGATCCCGATTTTTTGCGGTGTTTTTTTGGTGGAAAATTTAAGTGTAATGATACAGGTGGGATATTTCAAATACACCAAGCGAAAGTATGGGGAGGGGAGAAGAATTTTCTTGATGAGTCCACTACATCATCATTATCAGAAATTGGGATATCATGAAAGTAAGATTGCTGTTCGATTTTGGATCATTACCATTTTATGTGTAGTAATCGCAATTGTAACATTGAAATTAAGATAAAACAGTATTAGCAAGGAAGTAATAACAGAATGAAGAAAAAGTTAGTCATATTAGGAGCAGGTGAAAGTGGTGTTGGTACAGCGCTGTTAGCTACCCAGCAGGGATATGATGTGTTTGTAAGTGATGGGGGAAAAATTAAGGAGGAGTATAAAAAGGAATTACTATCTAATGGTATCGATTTTGAAGAGTCGAGCCACACGGAAGAAAAAATATTGTCGGCTGATGAAGTGATGAAAAGCCCGGGTATTCCTGAAAAAAATGAGCTGGTAAAGAAAATCAGGGAAAAAGGAATTTCAATCATTAGTGAAATTGAATTTGCCTTCAGGTATAAAGGCGATAGTAAGATAATTGCCATTACAGGGAGTAACGGAAAAACTACTACCACGGCACTTACATGGCATATTTGTAATCATGCGGGAATGGATTGCGCGATGGTGGGTAATATAGGATACTCTTTTGCCAGACAGTTGGCGCTTGATCCTAAATCTTTATATGTGATAGAGATTAGTTCTTTTCAATTGGATGATATTAAAACTTTTCGTCCGGATGTAGCGATACTTACCAATATCACAGAAGATCATTTGGATAGATATGATTATAAGATGCAAAACTATGTGGATAGCAAGTTTAGGGTGGTGGAAAACCAGCAGGCCAATGATGTGTTCATTTACAATTTAGATGATAAAATTACGAGTCAAAATATAAATAATTATCCCATTCAATCAACATTATACCCCATTACTATGAGTAAAGAACTTCCACAGGGCGCTTACCTGACAAACGCCCAGATGCATTTGAAATGGAAAACTGAGGATATGCAGATGAGCATAGAAGATTTTGCATTGAAAGGAAAGCACAACCAATACAATAGTATGGCTGCAAGTCTAGGGGCCACGGCGGTGGGCATTAAGAAAGAAAGTATCAGGGAATCCCTGCAAACTTTTCAAAGCCTAGAGCACCGGATGGAACCCGTGGCAAAAATAAAAGGGGTTCAGTTTATCAATGATTCAAAGGCTACGAATGTAAATAGTACCTGGTTTGCATTGGAAAGCATCGATAAGCCAACTATTTTAATATTGGGCGGAGTAGATAAAGGTAACGACTACTCGCTTTTGAATGAACTAGTAAAGGAAAAGGTAAAAGCCATTATTTGCATGGGTACAGATAATCGTAAAATACATGAAGCTTTCGGAGATTTTGTTTCATTGATAGTAAATGCTAGTTCTGCAGATGAAGCGGTAAAGGCGGCATTCCATTTTGCGGATAAAGGGGATGTTGTTTTGCTAAGTCCAGCTTGTGCAAGTTTTGATCTTTTTAAAAATTATGAGGATCGGGGAATACAATTTAAAAATGCAGTAAAGAATTTATAGTGTAGCGATTGCGAGCACCTTATTGCAACTAGTAGGGTAAATAAAGACAGTTAAAATATTCAGCAAATCTCCTTCCAGCAGGAGAAAGATTATGTCAGATTATAAATCTATATTGAAACAATTATTTGGATTGCCTCAAATTGAGGAGGGGGTTTTCAATTCTTCCATTAGAGGAGTGGAAGGGATGGGGGGAAATCTTGTGCGCAAGACCAGTGGCGATCGCGTCATATGGGCCATTGTGATCATTCTTTCATTGATCAGCTTGCTGGTGGTATATAGTAGTACAGGTTCATTGGCATACAAATACAGCAGGAGTACGGAAAGCTATCTTTTTAAACAATTTGCATTAATTATTTCAGGAGTAATATTTATCTACTTTGCTCATAGGGTCAATTACACATTCTATTCAAGGGTGGCACAAATATTATTTTTGATCTCGATTCCTTTATTGATATATACTTATTTTTTTGGAACCACTTTGAATGAAGGGAGTCGTTGGATAAAACTTCCAGTAATCAATCAAACTTTTCAAACCTCTGATCTTGCTAAGCTAGCATTGTTCATGTATTTGAGCCGGCAATTGAGTAAAAAACAGCAGGTAATCAAAGATTTCAAAAAGGGTTTTTTGCCGATCATTATTCCAATTCTAATTATTTGCTTGTTAATTGCGCCCGCTAATTTGTCCACTGCCATGTTGGTGGCTGGCACCAGTTTTATGCTGATGTTTATTGGGCGTGTGAATACCCGGCATATTGCATTAACCATTTTGATCACTGCAATTCCTATTGTAATATTATCGATGGTGGCGGTTAAGTATTATGATAAGGCAGAAGGGAAATCAAAAGAGTTGCCGGCTTTATTTTCTTCAGGAAGAATACCAACTTGGATCAGTCGCATACAAACTTTTGTGTATAGCACTAAAGGTGATGGGGGTGAAAAGTCTTACCAGATCAACCAAGCTAAGATTGCTATTGCGAGTGGAGGCTGGTTTGGAAGGGGCCCCGGTAATAGCAATGCAAGGAATTTTTTACCTCATTCTTACAGTGATTTTATTTTTGCTATCATATTAGAAGAGTATGGTTTGTTGGGAGGGGCATTTATTGTGTTTATTTATTTATTGTTTTTGTACCGATGTATTCGGCTGTATCGGAAATGTCCTTTTGCATTTGGGGCATTTCTTGCACTGGCACTGAGCTTTACCTTGGTGATTCAGGCCTTTGCCAATATGGGCGTAAACGTAAATGTATTCCCAAACACCGGCGTTACCCTGCCGTTGGTGAGTATGGGGGGAAGTAGTTTTCTTTTTACTTGCTTATCGATAGGAATTATTTTAAGTGTAGCTAGAAATGTGGAGCAACAAGAAAGTCCAGTTCCGCTGCCGGTTGTAAAGGAAGAAGCATAGATCCGAAACAAGATTCAACAGATGCTTATTCTCTGTTGGAGCAGAATAATCAAGTCAGTAGAGAACAAATTAAAAATAGTAAAACAAAAACGTAGAAAGTTGATTTTATCAATCTAAATGAAATTGCCATTAGACGATAGTATCCAGCAGAATTCACAATTTGGGAGCCAGTTTGCTCGCATCATCATAGCGGGCGGGGGAACTGGTGGTCATATCTTTCCTGCTGTTGCCATCGCCAATGCCATTTTGAGAATACAACCAAAAACTGAAATTTTGTTTGTGG
This sequence comes from Ferruginibacter sp., assembly GCA_044339235.1. GTDB lineage: Bacteria > Bacteroidota > Bacteroidia > Chitinophagales > Chitinophagaceae > Ferruginibacter. The sequence goes on along the minus strand of JBIIVV010000012.1, from coordinate 10,203 downwards.
GTGCGAAGGGTAAAATGGAAATGGAAAAAGTGCCATTGGCTGGATATCGTATTGAAGGCTTAACGATAGCAGGTTTTAATAGAAGTTCTTTGATAAAAAATATAGGATTGCCCTTTAAGTTGTTGAAGAGTTTTTTACAAGTTAAAAACATCTTTAATGAATTTAAACCAACAGCAGTAATTGGTGTAGGGGGCTATTCAAGTTTTCCAGTACTTCGATTTGCACAGCTAAAAGGGATTGATACTTTTATTCATGAGAGCAATTCATTTGCAGGAAAATCCAATAGATTGTTGGGAAAAAGAGCTACTAAAATTTTCGTTGCCATTGATGGAATGAATCAATTTTTCCCTTCAGATAAAATTATCCTAACGGGTAATCCGGTTAGAGAAAATATTGCCAAAAGCAAGCTTTCAAGGGAAGAGGCGAACCTTTTTTTTGGACTCAACCCAAATAAGAAAACAGTACTTGCCATTGGCGGAAGTTTGGGAGCAAAAAACATTAATGAAGCGCTGAGTGAAGGGATAGATGAATTCGAAAAAAATGACTTGCAGCTGATCTGGCAAACTGGAAAACCATTTATAGAAAAGGGAAGGGAAATAGCAGCTGGTAAATCCAATATTTGGGTCAGTGATTTTATAGCTCAAATGGAATATGCCTATGGTGCTGCAGATCTGGTAATTAGCCGAAGTGGTGCGATGTCAATTGCTGAATTGGCAGTGATGGGAAAGCCATCAGTACTAGTTCCGTTTCCCTTTGCAGCAGAAGACCACCAAACGGTGAATGCACAAAAATTGGTTGATAAAAATGCAGCGGAGATGATAAGTGACGCGGATGCATCGGCCCAATTGGTGGACACAGTAATTGGACTTTCAAAGAATGAAAAAAGACAGCAAGCGTTAAGGGAAAATATCAGCAAAATAGCAGTCAAAAATGCGGACGAAGTAATCGCAAATGAAATTTTAATCACTATTAATAAGAATCAAAAGTAAAAGATCATTTTTTACTCCAATTTAAATGAAAGTATATAATCAAATATTAGCATCCTTAGGTGTTACCGCTCCAATGAGAGAAGGAGACGCTGCTGCAGTCTATTTTTTGGGCATTGGAGGTATAGGAATGAGTGCACTTGCTAGGTATTTTAATTCACAGGGGGTAATGGTGAGTGGGTACGACAAAACAGAAACAGCTCTTACAAGACAACTGTCTGCAGAGGGTATACATATTCATTATGAAGATAGCATTGGATTAATTGACAAAAATGCTCAGCTGGTAATTTATACGCCTGCAGTACCAAAAGATAGTGTTGAATTAAATTTTTATCAGCAAAATAATTATACAGTTGTTAAACGCAGCGATCTGTTAGGTGCCATTACCAACGAAGCTTATAATATTTGTATTGCAGGAACGCATGGTAAAACTACTACCAGTACAATGGTTGGTCATATACTTCGTCACAGCGAGTTTGGTTGCAATGCATTTCTTGGCGGAATTGCAGTGAATTATGCAACTAATTTTTGGAGCCATAATAATAATGTTTGTGTAGTGGAAGCCGATGAGTATGACAGAAGTTTTTTGAAATTAAGTCCGAATGTAGCTATTATAAGCTCAATGGATCCGGATCACTTGGATATTTACGGAACAGCCGAAAAGATGGAAGAGGCCTTTATCGATTTTTCGAAAAAGATAAAGCCGGGTGGTTTGTTGATCTGCAAATATGGACTTAGTAGAACTACTGAGTTGTGTGCTGATCAATTGTTAACCTATCATTTAACAGATAGCAGGGCAAATGTTTATGCAACCAATATAGTTATTCATCAAGGTAGTTACCAATTTGATGTGGTAGTGAATGATTCAAATGCTGGCAAGTGGATTTTGAAGGGAGTGGTATTGAATATGGGGGGAAAACATAATATTGAAAATATGATTGCTGCTATTACCGTTGCACATCATGTGGGAGTGGAGGATAATAAAATAATTACTGCAGTTGCAGCTTTCAGGGGTGTCAAGCGTAGGTTCGAATATATTTTGAAGACCGATCATCAAGTATTCATAGATGATTATGCCCATCATCCAGAGGAGTTAAGGGCATTGATAACCGGTGCAAAGGAATTGTTTCCCAATAAAAAATGCATAGTTGTTTTTCAACCGCATTTGTTTAGCAGAACAAGGGATCTGGCGGATGGTTTTGCTGAGGTGCTGGACCTTGCCGACGAGGCAATTCTACTGCCGATTTATCCAGCTAGGGAATTACCAATGGAAGGAGTTTCCAGCGAAATGATTTTAGAGCGAATGCACAGTGAAGATCGATTCGTGCTGAGTAAGCAAAATTTATTAAAGCAGTTTTCGTTAGAAAAAACTGCACATGTGGAGGAGGGTTTTGAGGGCACAGTAATCATAACAGCAGGCGCTGGTGATATCGATACTTTGGTTGAACCTATTAAACAAATTTTGCTAAGTAAAAATTAAAAAAAATATCTCTTACGGTAATATTGCTGAAAGGGTTGAGTGTATGGTAAACAAAAAGATCATAATAAATATTTTGCTGGCTATATTTTGGACGGCCATGGGGACAGGCACGATTGTATTGTTGGCAGCTGCAATTCGTATCAAGGATTCAAAAAAATGTACTGGCGTTGAAATCAATATCAAGGCAATAAGTAGTAATTTTTTCGTTGACAAGGGTGATATTCTTAACATTATTACAGCTGGGTCGAATGAAAATTTGCTGGATAGAGTAGTAAGCTCTTTTGATTTACAAGCAATTGAGTTGGAGCTTCAAAAAAACATTTGGGTAAAAAAAGCACAATTGTTTTTTGATAATAATGAAAAGCTTCATGTAAATGTTATTGAGAGAGAACCATTGGCAAGAGTGTTCTCTAATTTGGGAACCACCTTTTATGTTGACAAAGATTTATCGATGCTGCCATTGAGTGAAAAGTTTTCAGCCAGGTTACCGATTTTCACCAATTTTCCGTCAGATAAAAAAGTGCTCTTGCCATCGGATAGTAGTTTATTAAGGGATATTGTTTCTATCAGCCTAGCCATTCAGAAAGATTCGTTTCATATGGCCATGATTGAGCAGATAGATATAACTCCTCAGCAAACTTTTGAAATGCTCCCCAAATTCGGCAATGCTGTTATTGTAGTTGGGGATGCTAAAAACATTGAGAATAAATTATCTAAACTCCGATTGTTTTACAAAGAGATTATGGTAAAAGCTGGATGGAATAGGTATAGTGAAATTAATATTCAATACAATAATCAGGTGGTGGCGAAAAGAAAAGGAGCCGATGATGTGAAAGCCGATTCTTTGCGCACGTTGCAGTTAATCCAGCTGATTGCAGAAAATGCACAGCGGCTATCGGAAGATTCATTGCAGACGATTATACAGGACAATGAAAAGAATTCAGCCAATAGTAGCCTCATCCAACAGTCTATGGAAAGAGATGAAAATATGGATATAGTTGATACAATTGGGTCGCTTCCTGAAAAAGGAAATGTTGTTAATAAAAAATCAGGCGTATTGATGCTTTCAAATCCCAGTGGAAAAAAGTCGCAGTCCAATGTAAAGCCAAACTTGGTTATAAAGTCTTCGGATAAGGGAACTAAGCATAAGTTGGAAATAACAAAAAAGACAAAACTTTTACTGCCAAAAGCGGCATTAAAAAAATAGGGATTAAAAAAAGCAAGGAAAATGTGATTTGGATTTAAGGGAAGGGTATTAGAAAAAAGTAATTATTCGGCATCAATATTTAAAAAAACACACACAAACATACAACTATGACTCAAGAACAAAACACAACAAATGACAGCGGAGTGGTAAACACCAACCCCGTTATTGTTGGCCTTGACATTGGCACCACTAAGATTGCTGCTATTGCCGGCCGAAAAAACGAATATGGGAAACTAGAAATTCTTGGCTTTGGCCGTGCCAACAGTAATGGGGTACAACATGGGATGGTGTTGAACATTGATCAAACCATTAAGGCAATTGAAATGGCTTTGAAAAATTGTTACGATTCGAATCCGAATCTGGCCATTGAAGAAGTGTACGTAGGAATTGCAGGTCACCACATCAAGAGTTTGCAAACACGTGGAGATATTGTACGGCAGGCTACAGAAGAGGAAATTCGGCAAGAAGAGGTAGATCGCCTAATTGCAGATCAGTATAGAACGTATATTCCTGCGGGGGACCAAATCATTGATGTTATTCCACAGGAATTTACGGTGGATAATTTTCAAAATATTCCCAATCCGATTGGCTATAGCGGGGTAAAAGTGGGAGCTAATTTCCACATCATCACCGGCGATAAAAATGCGATTCGGAATATTAATCGCAGTGTTGAAAAAGCAGGCTTAATAGCAAAAGATTTAGTGTTGCAACCATTGGCATCTGCTGCTGCAGTAATGTGTGAGCAGGATCTAGAAGCAGGCGTTGCTATAGTTGATATTGGTGGTGGCACTACCGATCTCGCTGTGTTTTACGAAGGTATATTAAAACACACGGCAGTAATTCCCTTTGGTGGAGAAAATATTACCAATGACATTAAGAATGGGTTGGGCGTATTAAAAACACAGGCCGAACAAATGAAAATACAGTTTGGAAGTGCACTGAGTGATGAAGCAAAGTCAAATGCATTTATTACGATTCCGGGATTACGCGGTATGCAGTCTAAGGAAATAAGTGTTAAAAATCTTGCAGCAATTGTGCAGGCCCGAATGAGTGAAATTATGGATTTTGTTAGCTATCATTTAAAGCAGGTAGGTTTGGATACCCGTTTGCTAAATGGCGGAATTATCCTTACTGGTGGAGGTTCTCAGCTGAAGCATTTGATTCAGTTAACAGAATATGTTACTGGACTTAATGCAAGAATTGGATATCCAAATGAGCATCTCGCCGGTGGACATATTGATGAGTTGACAAAGCCAATGTATAGCACATGTATTGGTTTAATATTGAAAGGATACAATGATTTTGAAAATAATAATAGGCCTTTGGATGAATCATTCCGTAAAATAACTGTTCCGAATTCATTGAGGCGTCCAGCAGCTTCAGAATCTATGGGTGCAGCCATCGATGCAGTCGAATTTGAACAATTATCGAAGGATAAAAAAGTGAATGAGCGTAAATCCTTAAAAGGATTTATGGATTCATTTAAAATTGGCTTGATTGATTTATTCAAAGAGGAAGAGGACGGTAAATTATAATTTTTAAGTCAAGTAACCGTTCCCATTTATCACGCTTAGCAAACTAACCCATTATAACCAGTGCTTTTTGTTTACTGCCTTACTAACAGAAAATCAGCAAAGCACTTAAATAGTAACAATTATGATACATTTTGATTTACCAAAAGAACAATCATCCATCATCAAGGTAATTGGTGTAGGTGGTGGAGGAAGCAATGCTGTAAACCATATGTTTTCGCAAAATATCGAAGGCGTAAATTTCATTATCTGTAATACAGATGCTCAGGCGATTGCGCTAAGTAAAGTGCCTAATAAAATACAGTTAGGCCCCCATCTTACACAGGGATTGGGAGCAGGTGCAAATCCTGAAATAGGTCGCCAAGCTACCGAAGAAAGCTTGGAGGAAATTAAGCGAATTTTGGAAGTGAATACCAAGATGGCATTTATCACAGCCGGTATGGGCGGAGGAACAGGTACTGGAGGGGCTCCCATTCTTGCAAAAATTTGTAAGGACCTAGGTATTCTTACGGTAGGCATCGTAACTACTCCATTTGCTTATGAAGGAAAGAAAAGATTGGCACAGGCAGAGGAAGGGGTTCGGCTGATGAAAGACCATGTAGACACGCTGTTAGTTATTAGCAATGATAAACTGCGCCATCAGTTTGGAAATTTAAAGATGAAGGAAGCATTTGAAAAAGCGGATAATGTTTTGGCAACCGCTGCGAAATGTATTACCGATGTAATCAACAGTACCGGTCAAATCAATGTCGATTTTGCAGATGTTTGCACCGTAATGAGGAATGGAGGTGTGGCAATTTTAGGAAGTGCAATTGCAGAGGGCGATAATCGTGCGCAGGTAGCTATTGAAAATGCGTTGAATTCGCCTTTATTGAATGATAGTGAAATTCATGGGGCAAGATGGATTTTGATCAATATTAATTCTGCTGAAGGGGAACATGAATTTACGATGGATGAAGTTGAAATCATACAAAATTATTTGATTAGCAAGGCAGGTGAAGAAAGTGATGTGATTTTAGGTTTGGGCTATGATAATACATTGGGTGCAGGAATTAGTATCACTTTAATAGCAACGGGCTTCGAACATAAAGACCCTTTTGCAAAAAAGAGCACCCTTTCCAAAGAAGAAAAAAAGAATGAAAAGATTTTAATGACTTTGGAAATGCCACCGAAGGAAGAGAAAAAAATATTGCACCAGCCCAGTTTGCAATTTGAGGAAAATCTGGAACCTGAAGTTATTGTGCCATCAGTAGAAGCGGTACAGGAGATAGAAACTGCTATCGAAGAATCGATGATGCCTACCTTGGTAGTTGAATCAATCGAAGAAATTTCAATTGAGCCATTGGTTGAAGTGGCCGACAATAACATTGAGGAACCAAAAGTTTTTTTTGAAATATCTTCCGGCACTGATCATGCTCCAGTAATTGAATTTGACATACCTGTTAGTATTCCCCCTGCTGAGAAAAAATCAAAGGGTGACACAATAAACAGCGAATCAGTTAGCGAGCAAAAGGAGGAGTACCCGAGTAGTTTATCTAAAGCGGGGTATTTGGAAAAGCCAGTTAATATTTATTTTTCAGAGCAAACACATTCAGTTGCCCCAATTCCAGCTGAAGATATTTCTTCTATTGAGCGGGATGAAGCAGCGGAAGATGCTTTAATGGAAATGCATATTGTAATTAAAGAGGACTATTCAATGGATGAACAAAAGCAAGATCTAGTTGAATCCCAAGAGATATTGATGGCAAGGGTAGATGAGCAGCTTATACCGGATGAAACAGAGGAGCTAAGACGCCGGGCGACAGATCGTATTGCCAAGCTGCGCAACTTATCGTTCAATATAAATGCTGCCGATCCAAACAATGAGTTTGAATCGGTACCTGCCTATCTTAGAAGAAATATGGAACTTCATAATTCCATTGCTGATGTGGAAAGTTTTTACAGTAACTATACTGTCAAAACAGATGAAACTAATTTGATTGAGCAGGGTTCAATCAATTCCTTTTTAGATGGTAAAAAACCAGATTAAAATAATCGAATTCTTCTTTAAGGATACGATGAAGTAAACTGTTTGTATTTTGTATAGTTTGTGAAGCCCCTTGCTGAAAAGTGAGGGGCTTGTGTTTTATAGCAAGGATGTCAATCAGCTATTCTGCGCTCATTTTTTAAAATCTTTTCTTTTCATAGTCCCTGGCCCTAGATGGTCGCCCTCTTCGAATTCGTAATTAACAAAATGGATGTTTTTCAATTCGGTTAATGTATAGGTGGTTGAAGCAATATAACTATAGGCTCCACTACTTCCGATTTGTTTGGTAAGAACATCACTGGCAGGGATGCTTACATAAATGGTGTCATGGGATATGCTCCGATATACCAGTTCAATTCCATCCCATGAAGCATTGATTTCTTCAATCAGTTTGTTTGCATTCAGCGTGTCAGAATTTACTTTTCTTTGTTGTTTCAACTCTATATCATTACTAGCCGAATCAAAAATGGGCAGCCATATCAAATGCTTTAATTTACCTGTAAGTTCACTGATTCCATTTGTGCTGTCCGATTCAATAAAGAGCGAGTCTTTTGTTTCAGTGGTATTATAATCAGCAGCATTATTGCAAGAAAAAAGAAAAATCAGTAAGTATATTATTAACGGTATACGCATATTGGGGTAAGGGTTACTTTTTAAAAAATGTTGCCGAACAATAGGTGGCAGGCTTTCCCTTAGGATATTTGAGATAGGTACTTCTAAAGTTAAGCCAAAATTCATTCAATGCGAAGGGTGCCTTAGGACAAAGTTTTACAGGGATTGTTGTAAATAGTGCGGTTTTTAAATTTCTTTCGAGCCAACCATAAAGTAACGATGGGTTGGCAGTGGATTGAGATCCTTGTCCTGAAGCCATTTCTATTGCTTATTTTTGCAGCTACTATGCAACTCTTTAACACCAGCAGCCGAATTATTGTTACTTGTAGTAACCGCTTATCGCCATTTCTTCAACAGGAAATTATGGAATTGGGCTTTACCCCGGTTCGTATTTTCAAAACGGGGGTGGAATTAAAGGGAACGTTGGAAGATTGTATTCAACTCAATCTCAATCTTCGCTGTGCCAGTCAGGTTTTATTTTCTATCAATGAATTTACTGCTCGCAATGCAGATGATCTATACAATACTTTATTGCATTTCGAATGGGAGAACGTCATTGCTGCGGATGGGTATTTTTCTATTACCAGTAATGTAGACAATGCCACCATCAACAATTCCTTGTTTGCCAATGTAAAAGTAAAAGATGCGATTGCAGATCGGTTTAGAAATAGAACGGGCCAACGTCCCAATTCGGGGCCTGAGTTGGATAAGGCAGTAATCCATTTATATTGGAAGGAAGAGTTGGCAGAAATATTCGTAGACACTTCAGGCGAAACTTTATCGAAGCATGGGTATCGTAAAATTCCGGGCAAGGCTCCTATGTTGGAGGCCCTCGCTGCTGCTACTTTATTGGCTACCAAGTGGGATAGAAAATCGCCTTTTATCAATCCGATGTGCGGTTCTTCCACACTGGCAATAGAAGCCGCTTTGTTGGCCACTCATCGCATGCCTGGATTATATAGAACCAATTACGCGTTTATGCACCTAGTTGGATTTGAGTCGAAAATGTATGATGTGAAGCGGAAACGGCTAGACGAAATTACAACAGAAGTGGAAGGGTTGCGGATAATTGCAACTGATATTAGCGGCGATGCAATCAACATTTCAAAGATCAATGCAGCCGCAGCCGGTGTGGGTGATTTGATAGAATTTGCGATCGGCGATTTTGCAACAACCCTCATTCCGGCTGATCAACCGGGGGTTATTTATTTTAATCCGGAATATGGCGATCGGCTGGGTGTTGAAGCTGAATTGGAAATCACCTATGGCCGCATCGGGGATTTTATGAAACAGCAATGTAAGGGGTATACCGGTTATATTTTTACCGGCAACTTGGAATTGGCAAAAAAGATTGGCCTCAAACCTAAAAGGCGGATAGAATTTTATACTAGCAAAATTGATTGCAGATTGTTGGAGTATGAGTTGTATGCAGGCACCAAAAGAATAGACCCCTAGTTACAAAGTAAAATAGGGGTCTATTGGTTATAGTTATTTTATAGGAGGGCTAAGAAGCCGTATCATAGGCCCATTCTACTAATGTTGCGCCCCAGGTAAATCCACCTCCAAATGCTGCTAACACAATTTTATCTCCCTTATGTAGTTGCTTTTCCCAATCCCAAAGACAGAGTGGAATGGTAGCTGCTGTAGTATTACCATATCGTTGAATGTTCAGCATCACTTTATCATGCGACAATCCCATTCGGTTAGCGGTAGCATCTATGATTCTTTTATTAGCTTGGTGTGGAACCAGCCAGGCGATATCGTCACCGGTTAAGTGGTTGCGTTCTAAAAGATCAAAGGCAGCGTCGGCCATACCTTTTACAGCTGCTTTAAATACATGCTGCCCGGATTGGTAAATGCAATGTTCTTTTGCCAATACAGTTTCCACACTGGCTGGCTTTAATGAACCGCCTGCTTTCATATATAAAAAATCCTTCCCGCTACCATCACTTTTCAATAAGCTGTCTTTTACTCCCATGCCATCCATTGAAGGTTCCAGTAAAACGGCACCTGCCCCATCTCCAAAAAGTATGCAGGTGGTTCGGTCTGTATAATCTACAATGGCACTCATTTTATCGGCTCCTACTACCACCACTTTTTTGTAGCGACCACTTTCCACTAGTGCGGAACCGGTGGTTAGGCCAAATAAAAACCCCGAACAGGCAGCACTTAAGTCAAATCCCCAGGCATTTACTGCCCCTATTTTATCACACAAAATATTGGCGGTCGATGGAAAAATCATGTCTGGCGTAACCGTTGCAACTATCAGACAATCAATTTCTTCGGGTAAAATGCCCCTTTTTTTACACAATTCCAATACGGCCGGTACGCACATGTCGGAAGTTGCCAGTCCCTCGCCC
>JBIIVV010000011.1:0-27168 GCA_044339235.1 Ferruginibacter sp. | reverse complement strand
GGGAATGGACATTTAACGATGGGTATTCGAGCAAGTTTGGCGGTAGGAAGTAGTGCGCTGGTATCGCTTGGAGCATTCTTGGAAGGAAGTACAAAAGCAGTTTTAGAAGCAGGCTTAGACTTTAATGGTAAAGCCGCTAAGCAAGGTGACGCATTCAATTTCTCTGATATTAACGCCAATTACAAATTAGGTGCAAATGTGATAGCAGAATTGAGCGGTGGAGTAGAAGCCAAAGCCCTATTGATCTTTAGTAAAACACTGTATAAAGTGAAAATAAAATCTTGGGATATGGGGCGTGCGGAAAAAACAGGATCATTTAATTTCTTAAATGGTGGGTTTACTTCTACTGCAAGCTCAGGCGTTTTGGAAGCAGGAACACCAAATCTTGGCAAGCCTGTTACTGAACACCAAAGTTTGCCTTTTGTAAAATCAATGGAAGCGGTATCTGCTGCAATTGATTCAGCCAAAAAAATATCGGCAAATGCCAGCAGCATTACTGCAGGTCTTGATGCTGGATCGATTGATAAAGCAGAAGAGGAATTACTGAAAGCCAAAAGTCAAATAGTGTTGCTTCTAAGGGATAGTATAAATGTAACTTTAAATGATCCAGAATTCCAAAAACTTTCTGGCAGGTTGAAACATTATCAAAAGAAACTAGCTGACATTATTAATAAGAATGGTATTTGGGAAGCTACACTAGAAAATAAGAAACTGGATCCACCTTTTTGGCATGTTGATTTTATTCGAGGAACTCCTGAGGTAGTGTATTCAAGAAAAATTGCTGAAGGTAAAGTGAAACAATCTAAGTATCTTAACAGAAATGTAAAGAAGAAAGATGATGTTCAAAGTCAACTTTCAATTTACCAAAATCAAATGAAAGATTCATCTGATATGATTAATAATGTAGATTCTTTATTACATCCTTTAAATCAAGCTGATGGAATTCAGGATAAAATTAATCAGTATAATGAATTAAATAGTGCAATGGATACATTACATGCAGAAGTACTTAGAGATAACGCAAATGAGGCAGCTGATTTGGAACTTGATAGAATGGAGAGTGCTTACATTGAAGAAGATATAAACGAAAAGCAGCCATAAGTTTAAATGTATTCTTTCTAATTTTGTTTAATTAATCAAAGTCACTATATTTATTTTTTAAAATTTCAATCAATTTCTATATCCTTTTTATAAATCAAATATCATGCTTACAACCTTAGCTCCTGCTGAAAAGAAAAATAATTCTAAGTCAGCTAATTCAAATAATACAACCACTCAACGTAAAGTTTTACCATCTGTTGTAAAACCTATGCAATTAAAAGGGGCTGAGGAGGAATCACTTCAAGGGAAATTTAAGTCAGGTAATAATGAACCAGCTGTTCAATTGGTAGAAGAGGAAGAGCCGCTTCAAGGTAAATTCGAATCAACCAATCAACCAGCTCAATTGGTAGAAGAGGAAGAGCCGCTTCAAGGTAAATTTGAATCAACCAATCAACCAGCTCAATTGGTAGAAGAGGAAGAGCCACTTCAAGGTAAATTTGAATCTACCAATCAACCAGCTCAATTGGTAGAAGAGGAAGAACCGCTTCAAGGCAAGTTTGAATCAGCCAATCAACCAGCTCAATTGGTAGCAGAGGAAGAGCCGCTTCAAGGCAAATTTGAATCCGGTGAGCGCAAGTCATCACCCAATTGGTCTTTTCAGCTTAAATCTAACATTGGCAATTCAAGTAATACACAAAAATCTGCGCCTCCAGCAAATAAAACAGGCTTACCAGATTCTTTAAAGTCTGGTGTTGAGCAACTTTCTGGTATTAGTATGGATGATGTAAAAGTCAATTACAATTCTGCAAGCCCAGCTCAACTGCATGCGCATGCCTATGCTCAAGGCAAAGACATTCATGTCTCACCTGGTCAGGAAAAGCATGTGCCACACGAAGCTTGGCATGTGGTTCAGCAGAAACAGGGAAGGGTAAAGGCTACCACTCAGTTAAAGGAATCGGTTCCTGTTAATGATGATAAGGGGCTTGAAAACGAAGCGGATGTAATGGGTGCAAAAGCAGTTGCCATTAGTGGAAATGAAAATAGCACGGTACAAAAAAAGGCAATTTCAAATACCGAAGTAGCACAATTAGCGAGTTGGAAAGATACGCATGAATTAGCGGCTTCTGATCCACAATTTAAAAAGCATAAACCAATTTGGACAAAGGTTGAGGATGGTACACCCAATGCTGTTTCTACCAAAGAAGATCAACCTCCAGAGGTAGCTTCTAGCCCAGAGGCTGTTATTGCACCACAAACAGAAGAAACTACAGCTGAAGTAGCAGCAGTAGCAGAAACGACTGCTGAAGTAGCACCGGCAGAAGAAAAGACTGAAGTTGTAGCCCCAGAAGATACCACAGCGGCGGTCGCAGCTCCAGCAGATGCCACGGCAGCGGTTGCTGCCCCAGCAGCTCCGGAAAATCTTTTTATGGCTTCGAAAAAAACCGATACTCCTGATATTCAACAACAACCGGCTGAACCGGCTAAAGGAGTTAAAGAGCTATTAGTAATCGGGGGGAAGAAGATTTTATCTGGTGCTGAAATTGGCGGTGAGGTTACAGATCAATTAGATGAAAAAAATCTTAAAGAAACAACAAAAACTTTGAGTAAAGCGGGTGTGAAAAACCCTATTGAAATGGACGAAAAAGCTGGTTCTGATAATGATATAGCTGGGGTAGTCCTTGGTGGTTTTAACGCTATGAAAGGTTTTGTTGAAAGTGCTAAAAATTTATACGTAAATAGAGATTTCGCCTCTGGTGCTAAATTATTTGCAAGCATGGCTGAAGTTGCATTGGAAGTAGTAAAAGCTTTGGAAACCTACAAAGTCATTGAGGGTTTTCAAGATGCAATACCCGCTATAGGACCCGCTATTAGTGCCTTTAAGCAGGGAGTGAAAATATATGAGCAATTTAAAGCTATTGAGAAGCTCGAAGAGAATACGAAAGATAAAGGCTTGTCAGATGCTGAAAATGAGACAATTCAATTGTTTATAGGAAAAATTCAATCAGATAGGATTTCAACTAGTATAGATTTTATACTCGATTTAGCAAAAATAGCAGGAGATTTCTTCCCTCCAGGAGGTGCAATTATTAGTGCAGCTAAAATTATTAAATTGGGAGTTGTCACTGCTATGGGGGCCTGGACTAATTACAAGGCAGGAAAAGAAAAACAAGCTTTCAGTAGGGTTATGGGGTCTGAAGAAGGTTTGTCAGAAGAAGACAAGGGAGCTATAACTGAGTTAAATGGAAAAATTAACGAAAAAGGCAATAAGTCAGATTCCATTTTAGATTTCATAAACACAAAATTACAAATAGAAAACTTGGAATCACAAATTGAAGCGGAAACCGATCCGGTAAAACTCGCTGATTTGAATACAAGCCTTGCAGATAAAGAAACTTTTTTGTCGACTGAATTATTTAAATATAATGAACATAATAAAAGGGCTAACGTTCATTTTGTTCCGATTTCAAATAGTGATATTGGAAATTTAGCTATTATTCACAAAAATGTGATTCATTCTATAATTGAGCAAGCATATGCAGATAAAGACATGTTTGATAGACTTGATAACTGGTATAGAATTGCGGAAGATAAAGACAAGATAATGCTAGAAGTTTTTGGTCGTGATGTTCCTACAATGGCAAAGATTGATGAAAATATAATGGTACTAAGTGAAGGTGAACATGCTGCATATTTTTGGGGAAAAACAAAAGCAGCAATGGAAAAAGTAACAAAGGGAAGAAAATACCATTCCAAAAAAGAATTACAAGAGAAAACAAAAAAGATTTTGGAAAAATATAATGTACCAGCAAAAGAAATTTCGAAAATAATTATTTAATTGTGAATAAATAAGAATTAATTATATGAAATGTATTGAAGAAATTAAAATGGTGATTTCAAAAATCGGTGGAAAAGAAATAATTGATGCTTCCATAACTGAAGAAAATACGGTCCTTTTTAGTGTAATGCTAGCTGATAAGCAAACAAATTTTTTGTTGATTTTAAATGAATCGGAAAAAATTGCAATCATCAATTTGGTGTATACTTTCAAACAAGGCTACCAAAATCTCGGACTTGATTTTTATGAAATTTTAGAAAACTCAAACCGCAATTTAATTATGGGCTATCTGAATTTATTGGAAGATAATGGAGTTAAAAGGATCTCTTATAAATCAACTTATGCAGGTGATTTAACTAATTTTTTAGGGAATAATTCATTTGAAAATTTCTTATTAGTTTCAATTGATATGGTAGGTATTTCTATCGATACCTTGGGAGTAAATTAATTTTGGGTATATAGCCCTATCAATTGATGATGACTATTTCGTAGATTTTATATTGTACTGATTATTTTCGGTATCAATAAAATAGGTTAGGTTATTGATTCCCCCTCAATTTATACGCACCGAACCACCCACTCATAATGGGTGGTTTTTTAGTTTTAAAAATGACTACAAAACGGAGCTGAAAATTTGTAAAAGCCAACTGCTTTATTATTTGTAATCTTCATACTGTTTTAATGATACATGAAAATAGTATAATCATTTTCCAAATAGTCATCGTGTAAACTGCACTTAGGGGTAAGGGTTTTACAAAAAGAAAAAATCATATTTTTATCGTAGGCATTCAACAAAGAATTGTTTTCCGGTTCTGTTGAAAGTAGATTAAAAGCCAGTCCCAGCCTGCATCCGATAAAAAGTTTTTGTATCATTTCAAAAACATACAGGGGGTTGCTATTTTTGTAACTCAATAACCCAGATGCTAGGGTATAGTCTAAAATTGGTAAAGATGCCATCTCGAAATCACCCTGAAAAAGCACCACATCTTTCATATTACCATAATCTTGTAATGCCTTTAAAATAAATTCAGGAATCTGATCAATACCATAGTACCTACAGGTGGGGTATTTGTTTTTTAAAAATACACAAAGGTCAGCATATCCGCATCCAGCATCCAAAACAGAGCAGTTATCGAAGTCCGCCAATTGACTAAGCATGGTAAACCGAAGTTGCTGCGTAGTTGAATTTGACCAGCCTAGGTTTCTAACATCTCCCTGCTCGAACTTACGGGATAAATGATTATGATATTTAAATATGGATGCGGTATCTAGCAAAGACATAAAAATAACATTTAGGAATTAGTATTAAGGAATATCTACTTTGTTGAATAGGTTTTTCATGATCAAAAATCCCATCAAAATACCGAATACAATTCCACCTATAATAATATAAAATAAAGTTTGAAACGGAACGTTATAACAAGTATCATTTTTGGCTTTAAT
This sequence comes from Ferruginibacter sp., assembly GCA_044339235.1. Classification (GTDB taxonomy): domain Bacteria; phylum Bacteroidota; class Bacteroidia; order Chitinophagales; family Chitinophagaceae; genus Ferruginibacter. The sequence goes on along the minus strand of JBIIVV010000011.1, from coordinate 21,848 downwards.
ACAGCGAATCGAAGCTTGTATTTTTAAAGAATCAGCTGAAGTTAAGTTGCTTGAATCTTCCTCCTCATTTTGATTTGATTTAGAACCGTAAAGCAATTTTCTTCTAATTAAACGTTGGGCAGTTCGGGGTAAATTTTTAATTCTACTTCCTGCAGTTTGAATTTTCCTTTTTTCTCTGTTTACTTGTTGATAAATAGATCCTAGCGTTTTATCTTTTTTGGGTGTACCAACACTGTCTTTACTGCTTTTTGTGTCTTTGGTATCGGCATCATTTTGGGAACTCATTCCAAACCATGGAATCACATCACTTGTAAATAACCAAAGCAAAAATAATATCACAGTAAAAAACGAAAATATCAAAGTGAAAAGTGGTAGAATTTTTTGGTTCTTCCCAGACACTTCATCTCCTTTATTTTTAATTCTTAAGTAAAGTAAATAGCCTAGCAACAACGAAATAAATAATGTAAGGAACAAAAATATTGTAATTACTGTTTTTAGACTATCGTTGGCTATTTTAAATGTGGTAGTTTGTTGTTGTAATGCCAATGTATCATAACCAAGCTGGCGAATGCAAATTTCAATCTCGGATCTAAGCGCTGGATCTTCAATATTTTCAAAACAAATTTCACAGGGAAAATTTAAAATGTATTGATAGAGTTTATATTTTATTCCTAATTTTTTAAAAAAACCAATTTTAGATAAATCTTTACCACTAATAATACTGTCTTTTAAATGAAGAGTATCCACCCTGCTAAGTTTATACATTAGCATATCATTCAGTTCGCCAAATCCTTCATCAAATCCAAGTGAATACAGGGCTACACCACCCAAACCATTTTCTAAAACGAAGTCATATTTTTTGCCAAGTGTATTTTCATCTTCTAAATAAATTCTTCTTACAAGTGCACCCTTTATGTTTACACTATCCATAGTCGCGGTCCCATTTTCATCATCATAAATAACCGGCCATAAATAAGTTCTTCTTATTTCTGAATACGTTAATTGTTGAGAAAATTTAAAATTTCTAGCAGCAGCTGAATAGGCCCAGCGTGAACCCTGGTATCCAAGTCCCAGTATGAATTTACTTGGTAACACATTCATATTGGTGTAATAGGATAAAGTAGATTCTATGCTACTTAAATCTTTTCCTCTAATAGAAGCAATAGGCCCGGGTATGGTTGATTCTGAAGGGTTGTAAAAATTTAAAATATAAAAATCAATAAACTCATCAAATTTCGACAAATCAAATGGTGCATTTATTTTCGCATTGGGTATAATCAGATAGATTTGATAGTCTTTATCGGCAGCTTTTATTTTTTCGCTAAACGCTTGAATAAATTCGGTGATTTCATTTTTCAACAATGGATCTGGTTGATCAATTTGTAAACAAACCCCATTCGTGTTGTGAAGGTTCATTACATACAATGTGTTCTGGAAAAATAAGTTTTGGTTATTTTTATTAAGCAGGATGGATGAAAAATCTTCTTTATTAGAAAAAATCACATTCACGATTGGGCTGATTCCTGATTGAGAAAGCGATGAAAGGGTGGGTGAGTTATCCCATCCATTCAAATTTTTAAAATTACCAGTTTTGCCATCTACAAATAATCCATTATAAATTATGTTATCATAATTATCATAATTGTAGTCATCCTCCGGTTGTTTGTTGTAGTTTAAAAAGCCCAGCACTTTCACCTTATTATTGGTAATCAAGGTATATCTTGTCAAAACACCATTAATAGTGTCGGTATGTATGGTACCTAATTGCTGAGCGGTTTTTCTTAATTCAGCAATTTTCTCTCTTTTGTCTTTTGAATCTACAGGCTGGGAAACCTCTTTGGCAACCAGTGGAAGCATCTTATTGGTTAATTCATCAATTTCTGAATCCGTTACTGGTTGATTGGATGAATTAAGTGATTTGTCGGGAGATTCTACTACTATGGTACCATCAGGTTTAACCTTAAGCCCATTGATTAAACTCAATAGGGTATCGAAGTGCTGATTTTCAACTTTTGAAAGCGCCTCGATTAATATTTTAATATTATCTCCCGATACATTAATTGAATCTTGAATACCCAATGATTCAACTATATCCAGTATACGTTTTTGTTGATTTTTTCTTACATTCGATTTAAACTTAAAAAAATCGGCAACTTTAAAAGCTAAACTTTTTTTAATTTTTTCCGCATCTTCAATCAATGCTTTTTGTGCATCGGCTGCGGCTTTAGTGGCTGCGGCTGATTGTTTGGTTACATCTTTTGGTACCTGGGCATAAGATGTACTATAAATTAAAATGCAGAAAAGGAGTAAAAATATTTTTTTTAGCACTTTAAACAAAGAAAAATTCATGGTGTTGTGACTTTAGGATATGAGCATTTCAAAGGTAGGGTATTATTGTAAATTAGCTATAATTACTTAATTTTAATTAATAATTTATATTTACTTCAAAAGCTTTTGATATTTAAATAATGAATAAAGATGGGCATTTATTTTCAAGTTACAACGAATTCATACTTTTAATATTCAAAATTATATTGTCTTAATTTATTGAATTGAATATATTTACTTTTAAATTTTTTGAATTCAATCGTCACTTTAATTTATTTTTATATAATACTAATATATATGTGTTTTTTATTTAAATACTTTCTTTTATTTGCTATATGATTTATGAAGTTATTCAAACCATTACAGATGGTCTAAATATTTTTTTTAAAACCAGGCTTCGTACAAATGAGGACAAGGCGGTTATTTCTGCCCTTGTTAACCAGGATGGAAGTGTAGCAATGTTGGAAGAAAATAAGGTGTTGATTACTTTGGTTAATTTAGAAAGGGAGCCAACGCCTGTAGGTCCTAAAAAGGATGGTAAACAACGGGTTCATATTAATTTTTTTGTACTTTTTTCCTGTTATTTTTCCAATGCCAATTATAGTGAGGCGCTTAAATTTTTGGCTTTTACTATGAATTATTTAAATGACAATAGTTCAATGGATATTTCTGAAGGAGGGGGGTTAAGAAGTACAAGTTCGAGTGGTGGGCTAAAGGTTCAGATTGAAATTGAATCTTTAACAGTAGATCAAAATAGTAATTTATGGAGTACCATCGGTGCAAAATATATGCCCTCGGCTTTATATAAAATTAGAATGATACCGCTGGATAGTAATTCATTAACTGAATTTAGACCTTCAGCTGCCACTCTAACTGGCAATACCAAACAAAAGGGAGGTGGTGTAAACACCCAGGACTTAGCTAATACGGTTAAGGAAAATACAGCTAATTCCGACAGTGATTCAAAACAATCTTCCACTAGTCAAACTAGCCCTGCCACAAGTACTACCACGCCGCCGCCTACCAGTACTGAACCTGCAACAACTAAGGGAAAAAGACCGGTATTTCTATCTGGAATGCTTAGCCCTGATCTAGATAATGATAAAGATGATGATGATGATGATGATGTTGTTCAAGATGAAGAAACGAATACTGGCGAGGTAACTAATATTCCAGACACGAATGATGCTACTGATTTGCCAAGAGAAGAAGCGGATAATGGTACTCAAGTAAGAGATAATAATCCAACGGCAAATCAAAATCCTGGAAATTCAGGAATACAAAGCGACCAATACGGTGATACTAAAGACAAGGAGGAGGATAGGCCATTCATAAGAGATCAGACAAGAAATCCGGGTTCGTTTTTTTCACCCTTGATCCCTAAAAAACCTGCTGTACCAGATGTAAAACCACCTGAAAACCCTGTAAATAAAGGGACAAACACGGATAACAAAGAAGACCCGAACAAAAATTTAAATACAGATTCCGACAAAAAATCTTAATTTATTTTTTTCAATTCATTTTTTATTCAAATTAATTTGTTTTAAATTTTTATATGAATCCAACCTATCAATTATTGTTTCGTATAAATTTCTATCATACTTTTTTTACAAATGGTAAGTTAACCAATGTCCAATTGCGGCCTGATAGCTTAACTGAAAATATTTTTAAAAACTATGATTTGATACTTCGAAAGGAAGTTAATGGTATAGCTATTTTTTATGCGGAGTCTTTTGCTGATGAGCATAGAACTAGAGAACAAGTGTTGGCGGATAATTTACTTCTCAACTTTAAATTATCTTGTAATGATGATAATATTTTTAATTATACAGATCATATGCCAAGGGTTATTGAAGAAAATCTCTTATTTTTTAAATACCCGTTTTCTTTTAAATCAGCTCAACCAGGGCTAATGCATAGTAAAGACTGTGTGTCTGAAATAGATTTAAAAAACAATTTAACTTTAGAGCAACCTTATTTTTCAAAGCCTTTCGGACACGTTCAAATCACTACTGATCAACAAATACCTGAAGATTTAAAAATTCAATTTTTTGCCCCCTCATTGTTTTGGAGATATATAATCTATAAGTCGCATTTATTAGAATTTGAAGGTCTTGCAATAGCTAATAAAAATAAATCTATATTTTTTACAGGGCCTCAAAGTATTCAGCTACCCAATGGTAATGCAGCAGTTGCTTTTACATCACCCACTGCTATGCCGTATAAAGAGCATCCAGATGTGAATTGGCAATTGTTGGAACAATATAAGCAGGGCAGCAATTCTGGAAGGGTAATTATTCCCATTTTGCCGGTTCCGAAAACAAATCAGGTTAGTTTTTTAGGTAAGCAATATGCTATTGAAAACACCAGTCGAGTACTTGAAATTTTCATTTAATTTTCTTTGGAATAAAAATTCAATAATTTTCTATTTCAAATTATATAAATATTTTATATCACATAAATTATGACATTATTAGGGCTAATTTAAAGTGAATTAAAATTATTTACCTAGTTAATTAAAAAAAGTTTTTTTTATGATAATAATTTGTTTTATCATTGTTATCTATTTTAATATTTTTCTATTTTTATCAAAAAACAAAAATTAAAACATGGCTACAAAATTAATGACACCAGGTGTTTACATCGAGGAAAAGAATGCTTTTCCGAGCTCTGCTGGTGCAGTTGAGACAGCTGTTCCTGTATTCATAGGATACACTGCCAAAGCAATTAGAAATGGTAAATCTCTATCTCATGTACCAACAAAAGTGAATTCTTTTGCTGAGTATGTTGAACTATTTGGTGGAGGTTTTCTTACAAAGTATTTGGTTGCTGATGCAGCTGCTACTGACAAGGATTCTTTTAGTTTAAATGGAAAAGAAGTTACCGTAAAAGCTAAAAGTAACAACGAATTTTTATTGTATAGAGCCTTAAGGTTTTTCTATGCTAATGGTGGAAGTTCTTGCTACATTCTTTCTGTAGGTACTTATTGGGACAAACAAGAAGGTTTTGACATTTCATTTGATGACTTTTTGGGAAGTGACACTAAACCCAATCCGTTCAAAATTTTGGAAAAAGAATTTGAACCAACATTAGTTGTTATTCCTGATATTATTTTAAAGGGTGCTAGCTGTTATCCAATTTACCAACAGGTTTTACTGCATTGCTCTAAAACTCAAAGCAGATTTGGTATTTTTGATTTAGCGAATGTACCAACCAATACAACTACTGAAACCGTATCTGAATTCAGAGATCAAATTGGTATGAATTCTTTGAACTATGGTGCTGCTTACTATCCTTGGGTAAAAACAAGTATTGTTACAGCTTCAGAAGTTACATTTGAAAATATTGATGATTCAGTTTCTTTGGAAACTTTGTTGCCAGAATCAAATGCTCAAGAAGTAGTTAAGAAATTTAAGGCTTTACCTGCAGATTCAATTGATGCTGAAGCTCGCAAAAGTTATCATCAATCATTGAGTGCTTGTAGTAGTACTTATGTTAACTTGTTAGGTGAAATTCGTAATTCTTTGAATTTATTACCTCCTTCAGCTGGTATGGCAGGTATTTATACATTAGTTGATACAAGCAGAGGTGTATTTAAAGCTCCTGCCAATGTATCTATGAATGCAGTGAATGCTCCTTCAGTTAATATTTCTCATGATGAGCAAGAAAGTTTGAATGTAGATTTAATGGGTGGTAAATCAATCAATGTTATCCGTCCTTTCCCAGGTATCGGAACATTAGTTTGGGGTGCTCGCACGCTAGATGGTAACAGTCAAGACTGGCGTTATATCAACGTTAGAAGAACTTTGATCATGATCGAGCAATCATTGAAACTTGCTGCTCGTACGTATGTTTTCGAGCCAAATGACGGTGGAACTTGGTCTACTATTAACGCAACCATTAATAACTTTTTGTTCAACCAATGGAAGTCTGGTGCTCTTGCCGGTTCTTCTCCTGAACAAGCTTATTCTGTTGCTGTTGGTTTAGGTTCAACCATGACTCCAAGCGATATCTTAGATGGTATTATGAGAATTGAAGTGAAGCTTGCAGTAGTAAGACCAGCTGAATTCATCGTATTAACATTCCAACAAAAACAACAAGAAGCTTAATATTATTATTAAGTTGAATTAATTAATTTAAAATAACCATTTAAAAAATAATTTTATGGCAGAATTAGGAGATAATCAATCGGAAAATACCTGGCCGTTAGTCAAATTTCAATTTCAAGTTAAAATTGATGACAAGGAATTACTTTTCTCAGAAGTTACTGGACTTTCATCTGAGACTCAAGTAATTGAATACAGAGCAGGACACAATACACTATATTCAGTAGTTAAAATGCCTGGTATTAAAAAATTCACCAATGTTGTCTTTAAGAAGGGTAACTTCAAAAATGACAATGACCTTTGGGATTACTACAGTCTTATTCAAATGAATACCTTTAAGAGGTCTGTTGTATTGATTTCACTTCTTGATGAAGATGGAAATCCAATTATGACTTGGACTTTGAACGAGGCATTCCCAGTGAAGATGACTATTAGTGATATGAAAGCTGATGCAAATGAATCAGCTATCGAAACTTTAGAAATGGCTTACGAGTCTATGGCTCAGGTTTCTTCATAGGTTTATTTATAATCATTAAATAGATTTTATAAAGTTTAATAAGTTATCACTGTATGAATGTATTCATATAGTGATAACTTATTTTTAATTAATTTTGTTATGGCGCTTAGAAATGACCCCTTATTAAATTATAGATTTTCGTTAACAGTTCCTTCCTTTCTACTAGATGTCGATTGTGGTTTTATGGAAATAAGTGGTTTCAGTTCTAAAGTAAATGGTGATAAATATAAAGAGGGTGGTTCAAATCTCACCGATATATTTTTACCCACTGGAGTGGAATGGGGAAATTTAGTTGCAAAAAGGGGAGTAGTTAGAGGGTCGTTAATGATCACTTGGATTAAAACTAGTATTAATACTTTTTCGTTTACGCCAATGCCAATAAATGTAACACTTTGGAATGATTTAGGAATGCCAGAACTTGTATGGACTTTTTTAAATGCCTACCCGGTTTCATTAAGTACGTCTAATTTAAACGCAGGCTCTGGGGGGAGTGCGGAAGTGTTGGTAGATACCATTGAATTTAGGCATGACGGTTGTGTGAGGGTTGACCCCTGATTTTATAAATTTTTCAAATAAAATTTAAAAATAAATTTAATAGTTATGCCTTTAGAGATACGTGAATTAGTGATTAAAGCTACTATTGATCAAAATAGACCCAATGCTAGCAATGTAAATATTGAAGAGAGTTTGAATAAAATGAAGGCTGAAATCATGAGTGACCTTTCTTCAAAAGTGAAAAATCTAATAAAGGAATTTATATATAAACGTTGATGATATGGCGCTCACTAAATTAAAATTTACTACCCATAAGGAAGATAGCTGTACTTCATCCAATCAGGTTCACTCATATGAGGCTTGGCTTAATCCTAATTCTTATAAAAGAACCTTCAATAATGATTGGACTCCGATGCCCATTGGTGGTTCGCCAGGTGAAACTTTGACTTTTAATGGAAATAGTGAAAGTTTAAGTTTGGGTGAATTAATGATTGATAATACAATTATCACGCTTACTTCTTTATCAAAAGATGTTGCTAGTTATTGTGAAAATTTGAAAGTTGCCCTTCAAGGATATTATGGTATTGAACATAAGCCTTTGTTTACAAAGGTTACATGGGGGACTTTAATATTTTCAGGTGTTTGTGAAAATGTATCAATTGATTATATTTTGTTTGATTCAAGTGGAAGCCCACTTCGAGCAAAACTTTCAGTTAGTCTAAAGAAAACTCAAAATCGTACAACTGTTGCTGCAGAAGCAAAGACCTCCTCACCAGATCTTACCCACGCAAGGCCAGTAAAAGCGGGCGATAATTTGGCTATGATGTCAAATAATATTTACAAGGATAGTTCATATTATATTGAATTGGCCCGGGTTAATAATTTGAATAGTGTGTTTGATATTAAACCGGGTGATCAAATATTGTTTCCGCCCATAAAAAAATAGATTATGGCAGTTACTCCTGGAAATGATATTATAGTTGGCAGTATTCGTTCAACTGTAAAAATAAATGGCGCAGTACTTTCCGACTCTTTTGGGATAAGTGAAATCAATGTATACCACGCAATCAATCAAATATCTTACGCTGAGTTGACAATCGTAGGGGAAGATCCTTCTAATGCCAGTTTGCCCTCTCAGGATGGCACCACTTTTATTCCAGGTAGCCCTATCACTGTTACTGTAGGTTATGATAGTAATGCAGAGGTACTTATTTTTGACGGAGTGATCGTTCAACAAGGAGTTGAAATCGCCAAAAAAACTCCCTTGAAATTAACTTTGCTCTGTAAACACAAATTGGTAACTGCAACCTATAATCGAAAAGACGAAGAATTTCATGATAAAACCGATAGCAAAATTATTTCTACCATTTTAACTGCTTATGGTGTTACTGCTTCGGTTGACAGTACCAGCATTACTTATGAAGTGTTACTCCAAAAACTTGCAACTGATTGGGATTTTGTTTGCTCTAGGGCACAATATAATGGGTTTTTTATAACCATGGATGGCACTTCTGTTAATGTGAAAAAGCCAGTTTTTACTTCATCATCTGTTTTAACCATTGCTTACGGTATTTCTATTATCAATTTTAAAGGTGAAGTGAGTGCTGAAAGACAACCACCAACACTGGATGCTTCCGGATGGGATATTAAAACGATGGCTTTAATAAAATCGGATGCTGCTGAACCTTCTTTAAATTCACAGGGAAATTTAACGCCCAAAACGCTTTCCGGAAAATTAAGTCAAACGAAATTGAGCTTGGTTTCTAATACACTCATGACTACTGCTGATCTTAAAGCATGGGCTGATGGCATTTTGCTTAAATTAAGGCTAGCAGCAATCAGGGGTGAAGTTACCTATATTGGAAATTCAGTGGCAAAAACTGGTGATATTATTACATTTGAGGGTGTTGGCGGTAAATTTAATGGAAGTGCTTTTGTCTCTGCCGTTACCCATAAAATTAAACCAAAAGGCGGATGGGAAACCACCGTTCAATTTGGACTAGATGATAGTTTTGTTCATGAAAAAATGAATGTCAATTATCCATCTGCAACCGGTCAATTACCTGCTATTTCAGGATTGCAAATTGGTAAAGTAAAACAGCTTTCTAAAGATCCACAGTCATTAAACCGGATTTTAGTCTTGTTGCAGACCAATGCAACAACAAAAACTGGTTTTTGGGCCAGGTATGCTAATTTTTACGCAACAAGTGGTGCCGGAGCTGGTTTTCTTCCAGAAGTAGACGATGAGGTAGTGGTGGGCTTTTTAGAAAATGACCCTAGAAATCCAGTAGTTTTAGGATCACTTTATGGAAAAAATGCTCCTGCAAATGTACCTGCAGATGACAAAAATTTTATAAAGGAGATCCAAACCAAGGCTAAGCTGAAAATTAATTTTGATGATGAAAATAAAATCATAACTATAACTACACCCGGAAAAAATTTAATTACCTTTGATGATAAAGCAAAACAAATATCAATCAATGACCAAAATAAGAATACGATTGTAATGAGTAGTACCGGGATTGCTTTTACCAGTGATAAAGATATTAAGTTGACTGCTAAAGGCAGTATTATATTGGATGCCACCAGCAAATTAACACTTACTGCAAAGCAAGATGCTTCTGTGGGAGGATTAAATGTGAAAATTGAAGCTAAGGCTGCTTTAACAGCAAAGGGTACCAGTAAGGCAGAATTTACTTCTGGTGGACAGACAGTATTAAAAGGCGCTTTAGTTAATATTAATTAAATAATTTTACAATATGGGAATGCCAGCAGCAAGAGTGTTTGATTTACATGTATGTACTAAAACTACTGGGCCAATACCCCATGTAGGAGGTCCCATACTTGGCCCAGGGGCTAAGAAAACAAAAATTGGTGGTATGCCAGCAGCATTGGTGGGAGATATGGCATTGTGTATTGGCCCACCCGATAAGCTTAAACAAGGTTCGGAAACTGTAAAAATCGAAGGAAAAAAGGCCGTTAGACTGGGTGATCAAACGGATCATAGTGGGATTGTTGTTTTGGGTTTTCCAACCGTTTTAATTGGTTAACATGATTAAATTTATCCATACAATATGAGTGAAAAAGTAAAAAGCTTTTTGGGTAAAGGTTGGTCATTTCCTCCTGTTTTTGACAAATTGAATCTAGGGGTGAGAATGGATGAAAATGATCAAGATATTCAATCAAGTATTCGGATTATTTTAAATACCTATCCTGGCGAAAGATTAATGCAACCAAATTTTGGATGTACCTTATTTCGAATGAATTTTGAAAGTGTTGATAAGGGCTCTATCACTCAAATAGGCGAAATAATTAGGGTGGCACTTTTGCATTACGAACCTAGAATTCTGTTTGAAAATGTAGAAGTGGTAGAGAATAATGTGAATGAAGGTGTTATTATTTTAAGGTTAATTTATAAGGTAATTATTACCAATACAAGGTCTAATATTGTATTTCCTTATTATATTTTGGAAGGAACCAATTTATGATTTTATTTTTAGGTTGGTTACCTAATTGAAAAAAGTATGAAGAGACCAAGATACAACTATGATGTAACCAGTGGTTTAAGCCAAATGACTCGGAATCTGCCCGAGCAAAGTAATACCTATGTTGCTATTGATGAAAAAACGGAAAGTGATTTATTTAGTTTCGTTTATCGTTTCTCCTCATACATTAATTATTACAATTTATCCAACAAAAGAGAGGGAGATTGGCAGTTTTTTTTTAGCAATAATCCTCATGTACTGCTTTCCATTCTCAATAATGTAAATGTATATTCTTTCAATTTTACTTATGATAAATTAAGTGATTACATACGAGCTACCAATAATACAAATGATCAGGTAATAGCATTAGAAAATATATTTGTTTTTTTATACCAGTTAATCCTGGAAATGCATGCTACCTATGAAAGAATTTCTAAAATTTCCAAAGCTTTAAGTGTAACAAATGAAGTTGATTGGCAGGAAGATGATATCTTTAATCTATACAATCAACTTTTTATTTGGCGAAATGATATTCAACAAGTAGAAGGGATTGCTTTTTCTACTGATCAATGGCCTTCCCTTGAAAATGCTGCCAATGAAAGTTTTATCCCAACCAATTTGGTCTTTGAATTGGATGATTCTATACAAGGTAAAATAATAAACACCTTACTGCAATTAGATGTTTTTTTCGGAGATGTTCAGGCTAAGTATATTCATTATTTAAATAATGGTAAGTATATAATAAAAAAAGCCATACAAAACCAGGACGTTTATTATGAGCCTCATTTGGGTGTAGTTAAATCTTTTTTGCAACTGTATACTCATTTGCAGGATAAAATAAATTTGATTCCTAAAAGGCATCTCGATTTTTATTATCAGCAAATATTAGGACAGTTACCTTCTTTACAAAAAGTGGATCGGGTTCATTTGGCGCTAACCCTTGGTTCAAGTATTGCTCAATATCTTTTAAAAAAGGATACTATTTTTCTTGCTGAATTTCCGGAAATTGAAAATAACTATTTATATCGAACCGTAAAAGATAGTGTATTAAATAAAGCTAATTTATTGTTTTTAAATAATGTGCTAATCAGTACGCATAAAAATACGGAAGCCGATTTTGAATCCAATATTGTTAAAGAAAAAATTGTTTATCAAAACTCTTTAAATGTTCCAGACTTTCAGTCCAAAGGAACAAAAGGTAATATTGTATTTCCTTTATTTGGCGAGGATCCTGATTTTTCAAATTCTTCTACTGGTAACATGGAATTTGCCAAATTTGGATATTTAGTTGGTTCTGAAATTTTATACCAAACTACTGGGAAAAGAACTTTTACAATCGATATTTATTTTGGGGATACCTCTTTTACAATCCTTTCTAATTATATAAAATCATATAGTTTATTGATCGGAAAGCACGAAAAAGTGGTTGCCAATGAATTATTTAAAGCTGCTTTTAATATTACCATTACTACCGAAGAAGGTTGGTATGAGCTCGATTCCTACAGTGTAAAGTATGATTTTGACAACCTAGATGAAAAGGTGATATCTTATAATTTTCAATTAAAAGAAGATCAACCCGCTATAGTACTTTATAATAATGAAATTCATGGCGGGAATTATCCGGCTAACATTCCATTGATTTATTTCCAGTTGAATCCAACTTCATTTCACAATGGCTATTCATTTTTAAAAGGTTTGATTATTACCCGAATTGGATTTACAATGAATGTTGAGCAAAATAATCAACTCATTTTATCCAATAACTTAGGTTTAATTAGTTCCGATAATCCATTTACCCCTTTTGGTCCACAGCCATACGAAAATGCATACCTTGATATTCAAAACGAAAATATATTCAACAAATTCACCACTAATTTCAGTTTAAATATCGCTTGGTTTAATTTACCTACCAATGAAAATGGATTTCAAGAATATTTTAAAGAATATGGCAAGCCAGTTGAAAATAATTCATTTCTAGTAGGGGTTAGTTCATTGGATAAAGGTAAGTTTAAGCCTGACGTAGAGGAACAACAAAATTTTGAACTTTTTCACTCAATACGAAAAGCTGACACGGTCGGGATTTTATCTCCAACTACCAACCTTAATGATATTGATTTCGGAAAACTCAAATTTTCAAATGATATGTCATTAGAAAAAGATTCTGAAGACATTTTATTAAATACTCAAAAAGGAGTTGTTAGAATTCAACTTTTGTCACCTTCAGATCCATTTGGCCATAAAAGATTTAATCAATTATTTTCTGATACATCTATTCATAACAGTAGAAAATTCACAAAAAAAAGAGAATTACCGAAGGAACCTTATACACCCTATATTAAGTCGATTCATGTTAACTTTACACTTTTTTCTTCCGATATTTTAAATAGGGGATTTATTGATGATAATTTTGAAACCGATATAAAATTTATTCATGTGCACCCATTTGGTCATGACTTGATTTATCCTAATTCAAAACAGCCTTCATTTAAATTAATACCCGAATATCCTTCTGACCGACAGTTTTATATAGGCGTTAATAATGTCTCGCCTTCTGATGAATTAACGATTTACTTTGAATTAAAGGACCTAAAGCCTACCCATAGTGTTATAAATAAGCCTGTTATTTCTTGGAGTTATTTACAAGAAAATACCTGGAAAACGCTAACGAGTAATTATATTTTAAGTGATTCTACTGATGGATTTATCCGTTCAGGGTTGGTTACTTTGCTGCTCCCTACCGATATTAATAGTGATAACACTATTTTGCCACCAGATATTTATTGGATTTCAGCTCAATTGCATGGCAGTGCTGATTATAGTATGCAGTTAATTTGTTTGTATGCGAATGCATTAGAGGTTGAAAGAATAGACAATGGTGATAATTTTCATTTAGCTGCTTTACCTGCTGCAACGATTACTCAAAGCCAATTACCGCTGCCAGAAGTTGATACCATTCTTCAACCTTTTGCTTCCTTCGGCAGTGTATTTGCCGAAACCTATGATCAATTCAATACTAGAATCAGTGAATTATTGCGATCAAAAAATCGTTTTATAACAACCAGGGACCTCACACAGCAAATTTTAAACCATTTCCCCTCCTTAGCTTATGTGCATTGTATGGCAAATGGCCGTCAAACTGATTTGTTATTGGAAAACATGGACATTTTAATTATGGTGGTTCCTGTTATTCAATCGTTCAATAAATACAATGAAAATTCATTGCCCAATGTTGATTTTTCTGAATTGAGTATCATTAATTCCTTTATAAAAAGCATTTTGCCTCCTTCGATAAAATTTGTAGTTACTAATCCTATATATGAGTTTGTTAAGGTTAAATGTAGTGTGCAGTTTGAGTCTAATAGGATTAATCTGAAAGTGAATGCTAATATTGCTCGTTTGAATGACGATATTATTAACTTTATTTCTCCATGGTTAAGTATTGCTGAAACTGAGTTTAAAGAATTAAAGGTTTTATATGTAAATGATATTATTAATTTTATACAAAAAAGGAATTATATACATTATGTAACTTCCGTTTCATTATTACATTTTTATCAATATAAAAATCCAAAGACTAACCAATTGTTAAACGTAGTCATTGATACTGCCCAGTATTCTAAAGAAAGTGTTACTGCCAGTCTCCCAGGTGCTTTATTGGTCCCAATGGCTGAGCATAATATTGAAATTGTAACCAATGATTCATTTATTCCGGCTTCAGTTTCGGGTATTAATAATTACATATTAGGAAAAGAATTAATACTGAGTGAAGCGTTTACTAGTGAAATACAGAATAGACTTGAAACAAATCAAATCAAAAAGCCTACATTTACCTTAACATTGAAATTATAAAAATGGCATTTTCTAAATCCAAAATATACGACCGAGAACACCTAAAAAGTTTCTTTAAAAATGGGACTATTCCCAATGAAAAGCATTTTTCTTTTTTAATTGATTCTTTAATTAACAAACAAGATGATGGATTCAGTAAAGATGCTGAAAATGGTCTAATTCTTAGTTCATCCGGTATTTCTAAGAAATTAATTACTTTTTTCAAAAGTGTAGATGATCTGGAACCATTTTTTAATATTGAAGTGGATGATAAGGGATCATACAGCTTTAAGTTAAAACCAAATATTTTGGGTTTAAGTGAAGAAGAAGAAGATAAGAAATCTTTTTTCTTTGATGAAGATGGGAGTTTGGGTATCGGAAAAAGAAGGGAGGCTGGAATGAAATTAGATATTGAAGGATTTGCTTCAATGGAGGGTAGGACTGGAAATTTTAGGGCCGGTTTTGTGCCTGCAAATGGTAAATGGCATTCAGTGGTAAAAGGTTTGAATAATTGTCATGCTTTTGAATTGATAGCCAGAACTGGGAAAAAAACATCTGGAAGATTCGCTATCCTACATGCCAATGCCTTATCTACATTTGGACATTCAAATAATAAGATAAAATATACAAGTGCCTATTATGGTTTTTTTTGGAATAAGCTTTGTATCAGATGGAAATCTTTTGGCACTTATAATTATGATTTGCAAATTAAGACTTACCGTAATTATGGAGATGAAACACAGATCTATTTCAGAATTACCAATTTATGGGATGATGAAATGATGCTGCCTGAGGAATATTTTTACTAAGCTAATTACTTTTGATGAAGGAAGAACGAGAAATATCGACTACTATCGAGAAGGATGTATCGGACGTGTCGATGAGCTTCGACATGTTGAGGCAAGAGGCATTAGATATAGTTCAAAAATATTCTGGTGAGGAGTGGACCGATTTTAATATACATGATCCTGGAGTTACCATATTAGAAGCACTTTGCTTTGCTTTAACTGATTTATCATTCCGAACAGGGTTCCCTTTAAATGATATACTTTCAGATACGAAGGGGAATTTAGATTATGAGGATCAATCTTTTCATCTTCCTACCCAAATTTTAAATACGCATCCAGTTTTAATCAATGACTATAGAAAATTAGTGATTGATCAAATTGACGAAATTCAAAATGTTTGGATAAAGCCATTCGAAGATTTTTTTGGAGTAAATGCTATTCGTGGATTGTTTTCCGTTAGTTTACAATTAACGGTAAAAGAGTGGCAATTTATTAATAATCTGGCAAGTGAGGATGAAAAAGAAATAAGGAAATCTGTAAATGTCAATGCAGTTAGAAATTTACTTTTAAAGAATAGAATGATCGGAAATGATTTTTTTCATTTTAAGATTATTGATCCTAAAAAAATTAAAATTTCGGCTAAAATTTCTATTAATAGTATTGAGCCTCCAGAAGAAATCTTAGCAGAAATCTTTTGGGCGTTTAATAATTTCCTTAATCCTTATATTGAATACACTTCACCTAATATCGAAGGCGATGTTACAGAGCCTTTGACTGAAATTTTTAATGGACCTACTTTGAAAAAAGGAGTAATTAAAGATGATAGTTTGCGCAATCTTCCCAAACAAATTGAACCTACAGAATTTACTAGGTTGGCAGGTATAGTAAAAGGGGTCTTAAATGTGATTAGTTTGAGTGTGAGTGATGGCAATATTACTACTTTTGAAGAACCATTGATTTTAAAAGAGGGTGAATTTGGATTGATTAATCCCCTTGTAGATTTTAATCATATTGAGTTTCTAAGGGATGGGGCGAAGGTGGCAATTCGTAAGCAATATTTTGTATCATATTACAATAAATTATTGTATGAAAATGACACTAAGTTTCCTGGATATTCCTACATTTTCTCCGAAAAAATGTCTGGTCAATATAGAAACATTCATCAATACCATTCTATTCAGCATCATTTTCCAATGGTATATGGTATTGGAGCAGAAGGAATTAGTAGTAATGCACCAGATGAACAAAAAGCCGCTGTAAAACAACTTCAGGCCTACTTGTTGATTTTTGAACAGTTAATGGGTAATTATTTAAAACAACTTTCTTTTGTTGACAAACTATTTTCATATAAAATTGATTCTACTTATAGTCATACCTATTATTCACAGCCTGTTTTAGATGTGCCAGGTATTAATCATTTGGTTTCTTTTATCAGTATGCTGCCAGAAGATAAAAGAGGACAGTTTCAAATCAAACAATACGAGGCTGCCATTTCAAAATATCAACAAACCTTAAACCGGTTAATAGAAAGTGACAGTGATTATGTTGAACGTAAAAATTCATTTCTTGATCATATGTTATCAAGGTTTAATTTTTCACTCAATAGTTATCCTATTGAATTATCTGACCATTACTATCAATTAAAGAATTTACATAGAAATGATGATAAAATACGGTGGAAATCTGATTTCCTGCAACATATAGTACCAAATACTTCCAATAGGGCAAGAGGGTCGAATTATCATAGTACAGATAAAAACAATTCCTTTGATTTTATTCACCTGATTTACAAGTTGCTTTTTATTCAAAATAAGCCGTTTAATCAAACAGCTAATTTTATTATAAAGGGTGAGGGGAATATGATCGATATTGACAGGTCAGAAAAAGACAAATCGGATTTGGATACTAAGTTGGTTTTGCTAGAAGAGGTGATCACTGTTAGAAATCAAACCCGACAAGGAAGTATTACTAATAATTATTCACCCGATGACAATTTATTGATATTTGAATTGCAGGATGAAATCGTTTTTAAAGATGCCTGTAATTTTGACAACTACAAAGTGTCACCCAATGTTTTTACAAATATTGATTATGTAATATTATATAATCAAATTGATGAAAAGGAATGGAGGGTGGTAGGATATGCCAAAACTGTTGTAGAAGCTAAAGAAAAAATCCAAAAATCGGTTAGTTATTTTATCAATTTGAGTTTAAATACCGAGGGGATTCATGTTTTAGAAAATATTTTATTGAGACCCGATGTAACATCAGCCAGTTATGGGTTTAATTTTTTCCTAGATGATAAAAAAACAGTCAGTTTACTTAAATCTAATAATTGGCTTTCTATCAATGATAGAAATAATTTAATCAGCTATGTTCAAGAGTTAACAGAAATCAATGACCTTACCGATAAAGAAAAACTGGAAATTCTTAATAAATATTTCGAAATTTTTGGTTTAAATGGTGAATCTTTGGATCAAACCTCTACTGAAAACATTTCACTAGTGTATAATCAAATTCAATCTGTTTTTGAAAATTTCAAAAAAAATGACTTCGAATTGGTTAATGAAAGAATTCAATTATTAGTTCGCTATCCTAATGGATTTGAAATGGATGAATCCATATTTGATTTTAAATTAAACTTTTTTATACCTGCTTGGCCAGCTCGTTTTCAAGATGACAATTTCAGGAATTTTTTGCATAAAATTATTTTAGAATATACTCCCGCTCATTTAAAGTTTGATTTACATTTTCTGTCAATAGAAGAAATGGCGCATTTTGAATCATTATATTTTACCTGGATTTCATTACTGCAGGCAAATAATGGCACTGAGTTTCAGAAGTTGAGTAGTGAAATTTTACAGTTCTTGAATAAATCCTGATGTGACCCCTGCTGATAACACTATACAAAAATTAATTCTTGATTTACTTGTTAGGGTTAATAAGTCTAATAATGAGGTTTTTGATAAATTCAGTTCAATTGCCAATAATTCCTCAATACCCATAATTCAACGATATTTCGATGAAATAATTCCAGATGATATCGTTATTGAGATTGATCGTTTGGAATTAAATCTAGGTGTTATACAGTATGAAGATTTGGAGAGAGTTTTCAATGAAAATCTTTTGAATTCATTGAAAAATATATTTGATCAATACTTCGATCAAAATGGCAATATTACTTCCGATTCTAATAATCTTTTCAAAATCAGCCAATTACCAGAAAATCATTTGGCCCTGGCTAAATATTATTTGCTTTTTGGACGGGCACCCTGGTGGGCATCTGGAAATTCGGTAAATATTAATGAATTAATATTAAAAATCATTAATACTTCTCCTAATTCATTAAGATTGTTATTATTTGAAATCGGAAGAAATGATGAAGTGAGAAAAAGATTGGCTTTTTCACTACAGGAAGATATCATTAAAAAACTGGTAAAAATTTTAGAACCTGGTGATGCAGAGTATATTTTTACCTATCATAAAACAATTTCCAAATTAAATAAGGAGAAACAAACGGTCAAAGTTGAAGAAAAACAATTTAATAGATCATTGTGGTATTTGATATTAACGTATATCATTTATAACAGAGGAGGAAATTTCAATAGAAGGGAGTTTTTAAAACAAAACATCCATAATGTAGCTAATATACACAATACCTCTTATCAGATTTTATTGACCTTGATGTACAATGCATTGAAAGTTAATAAATTAAATAATGAATTCCCTAATAGTTCTGTTACTCAATTGTTTGATAATATTCTTATTTTGGTTCAAGAAGACAATCTTATTGAATTAACTGTTGACGCGAAAGATAAAAAAAAAATCAAAAGAAAATCTACTGCTGAAAACTCTTTAGAAGAAAAGTTGGGCATATTGCACTATTACCTTGAAAGGGGATCTTTCCCTTTGGATTCTTTTCATTATTCCTCAAGTGATATTGTTTCTATACTGGAATTTTTTTTAGATCAAAATCCTGAATTGCTCATTCGTTATTTTACTATTACCAACTTTAGCGATCAAATGATCAAAAGATTATTTGAGTTCTTGCCTACTAATTTATATAATAAACTAATTCAATTATTAACTCCCAATAATTTCTCATTAAAAGTCGTTGATCTTCAAAAGTCATTTATTTTATTTTTAATTCAACGACAGTCAAGTACTAATATATTACTTAATGGGGAATGGAAATTGTCTGTTTTAAATTATATAATCAATAATACTAATTCTTTATCAATTCCTAATCTGATTACTCGTTTTATTTATCAAATTGCTAATAGGCTCCAATTATCCTATAATAATATTGTAACCCTTTATCAAAAAGATTTATTAAGGCAAATTCATACAGCTGAGTACAGCACATCCGTGTTAAGAATAATAGCTGACCAAATTGATTTATTGGTTCATGTGAATGAGCCATCAGTTTCATCCACTGCCATAATTTTGTCGGATGAAATCCAAAATGACGATAATCGGTATTATGGAATTGCTGATTTATTGAAATTTGTAATCTTAAGAGGTTATGTCCCATGGTGGGGAAAAAATTATCTTACTAAATCATTGGCTCAATTGATGATTGATTTGTATAATTTCAATTCAAAGGAAGCGATTTCAATATTCAAATCTGCTTCGGCTCAAATGATTTATAGAAATAGATTTATTCAATTTTTTACACCCGATTTTACTAAAAATATTTTACAACTGTTATGGAAAAATGAAGCAGATTGGAACCTGTATAATTCTATAGGAAATATTTTCCAATCCATTCCTTCTATTCTTAATAAGCCAATTAATAAAGCAACGGATAATATTATTTTACATGCTTTTTGGAAAACATTATTAGATGGAAGCTTTTCTGGATTTGATAAAGATCATTTTATACGCCTAAGCTTTTTACTGTTAAGGAAATATCATTCTTTTGATTTTCAGGATATTTTACAGTTAGTTAATGCTTCAAAGAAACAAGGTAATCCTATAGAAATTATTCAACAGCTATTTGACGGCGATCAATTGCCATTTGACAATGATGAATTGCTTATTGACTTTACTATTTCTTCTAATTTATATTTTGAATTATTATTAACATCTTTAATTTTCGGAAATAAAAAATCTACCAAATCTCGGAAAATAAAAGAGATTGTAGATGTTATAAATTATTTTATTAAAAACCTTTCATTTCCACCTTATTTACAAGAATATTTAATCAATAAAAAATTGGATTATTTTTCTTTTTTATTGGGTTATCTATATTCAATGGATCATGAAAAGTTTGCACAAATAATTAATTCTAATATCCAATCCAGTGTCCATCCAGTTTGGTTGTCAAATTTATTGCAATTGAATCGAAATCTTTATTTATTACCTGATGTGGATGTTAAAAAAAATATACCTAAAGATATATCTTCGTTTGATTCAATTTTAAGATCAGTAGTTTATAGAAATGATATATTATCAAATAATCAAAAAACCGATGCTGTTTTTCAGTTACTTAATTATTTTATTTATAACCTATCATTTCCTAAGTATATATCTGACTCCTTAAATAATAATTCCGAGGATTTCTTTTCATACTTATTAGATATCCTATTTTCTTTGAACCTGTCAAAATACAACTTGCTGATCGAAAAAGGATATAAAACCACTAAAAATCCCTCCTGGTTTTATACCATTTTGGAAAACAATGATTTATCCCCATTTCCTTCTTTCGATTTGATTGTTCGATCTGCCGTATTTAACTATAATGATTTACCTAATGATCAAAAAGTTAATTCAATTCTTCAATTAATTAATTATTATATTGATAATCTTTCTTTCCCTCAATCCATTTTAGCATCTTTAAAAAATAAACCGGAAGATTTTTTTTCTTATTTATTAAGTATTCTTTATTCATTAGACCAGTCGAAGCATAGCCAAATAATTAAACAGGGATATAGTACTAGTCAAAAACCAACTTGGTTTTATTCAATTTTGGAAAAGAATAATTTCAATCTATTTTATTCTTTTGAATCTATCTTACTATCTAAAGTTTACAATAATAATGAGTTATCAAAAGATCAACAAATTAATTCAATTTTCCAGTTAATTAATTACTTTATTGACAATCTTTCTTTCCCTCAATCCATTTTAACATCTTTGAAAAATAAGCCGGAAGATTTCTTTTCTTATTTATTAAGTATTCTTTATTCATTAGACCAGTCTAAGCATAGCCAAATTATTGAACAGGGATATAGTACTAGTCAAAAACCAACTTGGTTTTATTCAATTTTGGAAAAGAATAATTTTAATCAATTTTCATCTT
>JBIIVV010000140.1:0-8352 GCA_044339235.1 Ferruginibacter sp. | reverse complement strand
TAACTCACATAACCAGAACTCCTAGTGGTAAACTTTGGAGTGAAACGCTGGTAAACTATCGAGTGAAATAAGTGGTAAACTTTGGGGTGAAATATCCATAAGTGATGAAATTACAGGATAGTCAGTCCCTGCACCTTCTCGAAAATTTACCTGTTTGGTAACTCGTCCAAGATATGATTGGCTAAAACCTGTCAAGCAGGTAAAAAGAAGAAATGATAAGAGTATTATTTTTTTCATATTCCAAAGGTTGTTGCTGTTTGTCGGTTTGTCTGGGTGGTGGGTGGGCTTTGGGTGCGGTTGGGCAAAATTAAATGTGGTGCAAAAGCGTTGGCTTGTGGGCAGGCTTGCACCTCTTTTAATTTTGCGAAGCGTTGGTATTGTGTCTTTCATTTTAGCACTGTTGTTTATTGTTTGCACTGTCGTCATAGGGTTGCTTGTAACGTTTTGCAGCTACAAGAAGTTGGCGATTACGAAGCACAAAACTGTCTGCCACCACTGAACTTGATGCAAAGAATAAATATTCAATTAACCACTGAACCGCCATTTTCTTAAACCTGCTGTCACCTTTAATACATTGTCGTGTTAAGATTTTCGGTTTTGATTCCTACACGACTATAAACTCACCTCTGCTCAAAAAGATGAATTCTTAAGAAAATCAATAGATAAACTATTAATTGGTAAATAAGAGGATATTGGGGGAAATCAGGTTAATCGTTTCTATTTAGGACAGGGTTTATAGTAGTTATAATTATTTCCCTAAATAGTTTTACAACATTAAGCTTATTAATTGGGACCACCTATACCACAAATAGGGTATTTATTCATCATAAACATACCCTTCAAAGCTATAGTGCTAAGGGTTAGCTATAAACCCAAAAAAGCACGTTATTTTGAGCTAAACTGATACACGCTGGGATAAAACGAATTATTCAGGTTTAAATTGTCTACAGGCGGTATGGGTGGGATGGGGTAATTCCGGTTATTTAGATACAGATGTAAAAAGCAGCATATTGATAATCCAAGATTTCTATAAAATATGCCACCCAAATATTGAGTAATTAATTAATTTGAGTCTGATTTGGAGGAAACGAATCAAAGATGCAGAAGATGAATAAAATAATAAAGAAATTGTAGTTCTGACCAATTATAATAAGGGAAGATTCTTCTAAAAATTTAAACGTCCCCTGTAACGTCCCCCAAAAAAAGAAAGCCTTGCAATCAATTGATTTACAAGGCCTTACAATTATTAATGCGGGCTGGACGGGACTCGAACCCGCGACCTCCGCCGTGACAGGGCGGCATTCTAACCAACTGAACTACCAACCCGTTTCCCTTCAAACTGCTTAAAAAATCACTACTGACTCAATGCCTTTTTTTTGGGATGGCAAAGATAGGTATTTTAATTTTTTTTACCCAAAACTTTTATTAAAAAATGTTTCCGCTTAATTTTACATAACAGTTACTACTTTCACCGACTAATAACTCATATTAAATTTGCAGTATGCCTGAATTAAAAAACCGTCAGTTCCTCGATTTTGAAAAACCTATCAAAGATCTCTATGATCAGATAGACCTATTAAAAGTAGCGCAGGAAAAAAGCAAAACAGATATGAGCGGTTCCATCGCCTCATTGGAAAAAAGAATCATTGAGACTAAAAAAGAACTCACCCAACAACTTACGCCTTGGCAAAAAGTTCAATTAAGCCGTCATCCCGACAGACCCTATACCCTAAAATACATCGATAAAATGTGCAGCAACTTTATTGAATTGCACGGCGACCGGAATTTTAAGGATGACAAGGCAATGGTGGGCGGTTTTGCTGACTTAGATGGCCAGACAGTAATGATCATTGGCCAGCAAAAGGGAATCAACACCAAATCGAGGCAAATCCGGAATTTCGGAATGGCCAACCCAGAAGGATACCGAAAGGCGATCCGTTTGATGAAGCTAGCAGAGAAATTTAATAAACCTATCATTACATTGATCGATACTCCAGGAGCTTATCCTGGGCTAGAAGCAGAAGAAAGAGGTCAGGGAGAAGCCATCGCCCGCAATATATATGAAATGCTTCGGCTAAAGGTTCCCGTTATCTGCGTCATCATTGGCGAAGGGGCAAGTGGTGGTGCATTGGGCATAGGTGTAGGCGACCGTGTGTTTATGATGCAAAATACCTGGTACACCGTGATCTCACCCGAAAGTTGCAGCAGTATCTTATGGCGCAATTGGGACAATAAAGAAAAAGCAGCAGATCAACTGCGATTAACCGGTGACGATATGCTGCAATTCGGTTTGGTAGATGGTGTTATTCCAGAACCCTTTGGAGGTGCCCACTGGGATTATGATGAGGCCG
This sequence comes from Ferruginibacter sp., assembly GCA_044339235.1. Classification (GTDB taxonomy): domain Bacteria; phylum Bacteroidota; class Bacteroidia; order Chitinophagales; family Chitinophagaceae; genus Ferruginibacter. The sequence continues at coordinate 6,001 of JBIIVV010000140.1, read as the reverse complement.
CAGATATTCTCAAAAAATTCCTACTACCCGTTATTGCAGAACTAAAAATGATCCCTCCCGAACAACGTTGCGAGCAAAGAATCGAAAAATTTGGAAAAATGGGCTTCTGGGACGAATTGCCCGAAACTGGCAAAAATGAACCGTTGACTCAATCATAATCTGCCGAAAGAGCAATCACTTTTCGGGCCTTTTTTTACTTTCAACCCCAATCTCGAATTGCTTCGATTTTGTATGGTTGGAGAATGAATATCCCCTGTACCTATTTATTAACATCCCTGTATAAGGCAACACCTTATCAACGGAGCAACTTATCTTTGAATAAACAATTACCATTATGTTAAAAGTTGGTGTTTTTGGTGTTGGTCACTTGGGCAAGATTCATTTAAACAACTGGAAAGAAATTGAAGGGGTTGAACTAATCGGATTTTTTGACCCTTCACCAGAAAACGCAAAAGAAGTAAATGAAAAATACCAGCTAGCAAGCTTTGAAAATGCGGAACAACTAATGGACGCCTGCGACCTAGTTGATATTGTAGCCCCCACTACTGAACACTTTGAGATCAGCAAGGCAGCCATCACCAAAGGCAAACACGTTTTTGTTGAAAAACCATTGGCCAACACGATGGACGAGGCAAGGGAATTACTCAAGCTTGCTAAAGAAGCCAATATAAAATTTCAGGTTGGTCATGTTGAAAGATTTAATCCTGCCTTTTTAGCTTTGAAAGACTATACCATCAACCCAATGTTTATTGAAGTGCATCGCCTAGCGCAATTTAATCCACGCGGCACCGATGTAAGCGTCATACTGGACCTGATGATACACGATATTGACATTATCCTCAATCTGGTAAATAGTAATGTAAAAAACATTTCGGCCAATGGCGTGGCAGTAATGAGTGATACGCCCGACATCGCCAACGTTCGCATTGAATTTGATAATGGCTGTGTTGCCAATCTTACCAGCAGCCGCATATCTATGAAAAAAATGCGCAAAATGCGCTTGTTTCAAAAAGACGCCTACATTGGTATAGATTTTTTAGAAAAGAAAACAGAAGTTATCAAGCTCAATACGCCTGAAGATAAACAGGTATTTACTTTTGACATCGAGACCAACAACGGCAAAAAAACAATCGCCATAGCCAACCCTACTATAGTGGTGGGTAATGCAATCAAAATGGAATTAGAAGCCTTTGTAAATGCGATCAATCAAGGTACCGATACACCGGTAACCATTCTAGATGGATTTAGGGCAATGGATGTAGCGCACCAAATTTTGGAAAAAATCAATAACCAGCAATTAAGTTAATTGGTACAATGGATTTCATATCCATTAGCAAGTGAATTAGTCCAAATCACTCCAATAGGAAAATTCCTTGCTAAAAAACATTTCAACCCTTGAAATATTTTACCGTTGGTTAGCTGTATTGATAATCCCCTCCGCCAACAATAGATCAACCGGTTGGGTGATTTTTATATTTTGCTCCTCTCCTTCAATCAGATTTACCCTCAATCCAAAAGCCTCCACAACGGTGGCCTCATCAGTAAATTTGTCTTTATAATCGATGGCAAAAGCCGGTAACAAAATTTTACTATGAAAAGTCTGTGGTGTCTGAACCAGCTTTACCCTATCGCGTTCAATAGCCTCGCTACCTTCTTCATTTACCATACGCACACTGTCTTTTGAAGCAGTAACAGGTATAGCAGAACCAAATTCAACCGCTGCAAGATAGCAACGATGAATAAGGTCAACTGATAGCAAACACCTAACCCCATCATGAACAAATACAATACTCTCTTCACTAACCAATTGAAGTCCATTTTGCACTGAGTGAAATCTTGTTCTACCACCGACCGTAATTTTTATACGATCGTAATCAAAAAATGCATCGATGATTTCCTGTCCGGCTGCAATATAATCTTCAGGCAATACCAGAATGATCTGCAGATCAGCGTAAGATTGTAAAAAAGTATCCAGCGTATAATACAGTATTGGCTTATTTTTTAAAAGTAAAAATTGCTTGGGCAAATTCACCTTCATCCTACTGCCAATACCTCCGGCAACAATAATTGCGTATTTTTTCATTACTGCAAATTTATAATTATTCGAGTAAAGAAAACACATAGCATTTGTATACCTTTTTCAACCATCACAAACTAAAATACCCCCTAGCCCTTAATTGGACTTAGCTTCCATGAACAACTTGATCAATCAAGCGCAATGAAAGGCCGAGTAGTAGAAAAATAGGGATCAAATAACTCAAAGAGCACTGAAAATGAGTATTTGCATTAAAAACTATAATTTTACATATGCCAAAAAGAAAAAAAAGGATTGTAATTAAAGTAGGATCCAATGTGGTAGCCCAACAAAGTGGGGGTCTTGACTTAAGTAATATTGAACAGCTTACCAACCAAATTAGTACACTCAACAAAAAAGGAATTGACATCATATTAATATCCTCCGGAGCAGTTGCGGCAGGAAGGAGTTTGATTACTCCCCCCAAAAAAACAGATGAAATCAGCAAAAGGCAATTATTTGCTTCGGTGGGCCAGATCAAACTGATTAATATTTATGCTGAGCAATTTGCAAAACAAGATTGCTTATGCGCACAGGTACTGGTAACCAAAGAGGATTTTAGGGATCGGGAACATTACATCAATATGAAAAATTGCATTACTGTTTTACTAGAAAACAATGTAATCCCAATTTTGAATGAAAATGATGTTATATCTGTAACGGAATTGATGTTCACCGACAATGATGAGCTAGCAGGATTGGTTTCAGGTATGGTGGATGCCGACAAATTAATTATCCTTTCCAATGTAAAAGGTATTTATGATGGTTCCCCCAACCATTCATCTTCTAAATTGATTCCTGTAATTGAATTTGGCGATACCGGATTTGAAAGCTTTATTACCTCCGAAAAATCTAATTTCGGTAGAGGTGGAATGCTAACCAAATGCGGCATGGCCAACAAAGTGGCTAGTATGGGCATTCCTGTTCAGATAGCCGATGGTAAAGAACCCAATATTTTAATTGACATTACCAACAACTTACCCATTGGCACTTTATTTAAACCGAGAAAAAATATTTCAAGCATAAAAAAATGGGTGGCACACTCAGAGGGCTTTGTTAAAGCTGCTGTGTTCATTGATGAAGGTGCCGAAAAAGCGCTCCAATCTAATAAACCAACCAGCTTACTTCCGGTAGGCATTACAAAAATTGAAGGGGTTTTTAAAAAAGGGGAAATCATTCAAATTATCAGTAACACCGGCAAAAAATTAGGAGTAGGCAAAGCCCAATATCACTCAGAAAAAGCGGCAGAATTAATGAGCAAAAAAAATGAAAAAGCTTTGGTGCATTACGATTACTTATTCTTAAACAACGAACTAAGCAAATGAGTATAGGACTTCATTCATTGACAGATAATTTTAAGTCTGTTCAACAGGCAAGCAGAAAACTGGGTCAAATAAGCAAAGAAAAAGTAACAGCTGTGTTAATCAGTTTAGCTGATGCTGCTATTAGCCACAGTGAAACGATTTTAATGGAGAACCAAAAGGATCTTGACAGGATGTCGACAGCAGATCCTAAGTACGACCGACTTCAACTTACTAACCAACGACTGCAGGATATTGCCAATGAAATTAGAAAAGTAGCAGCACTGCCAACACCAGTGGGTATTACACTAGAGCAACGCACCATGGACAATGGTATGCACATCAGTAAAATTACGGTGCCACTAGGCGTAATCGGTGTTATTTTTGAAGCCCGTCCCAATGTTACTTTTGATGTATTCGCCCTCTGTTTACAATCTGGCAATGCCTGTATTTTGAAAGGAGGAAGTGATGCAGCATTTTCTAATGTAGCTATTGTAAAGCTCATCCAGTCTGTTTTACAACAACATGGTCTTCCCGAAAACTGTATTGAACTGCTACCTGCCACTAGAGAAGCTACCACTGAATTATTGAATGCGGTGGGTTATGTGGATGTGATTATTCCCCGGGGTAGCCAGCAACTCATTGACTTCGTTCGCAAAGAATCAAAAGTGCCCGTTATTGAAACTGGTGCAGGAATAGTGCATGCCTATTTTGATGAAAGTGGCGATCTTGAAAAAGGAAAAGCAATCATTTTTAATTCAAAAACTAGAAGGGTCAGCGTATGCAATGCATTGGACTGTTTGCTACTGCATACCAGTCAATTAAAAAACCTACCCGAACTAGTTAGCGATATGGCTAATAAAAATGTACTCCTTTATGCCGATGAAGCTGCCTATGGTGCATTAGAAAATAATTATCCCTCCACTTTATTGAAGCATGCCAATGAAAAGCATTATGGAACTGAATTTCTTGACTATACCCTGGCCATTAAAACAGTACCAGATATTGAATCGGCTATCCATCATATTTCGCAACACAGCAGCAAACACAGCGAAACGATCATAGCTGAGAACCCTTCACATATTGAGCAGTTTCTTCAACAAGTGGATGCCGCAGTAGTGTATGCTAATGTGTCTACTGCTTTTACAGATGGTGCACAATTTGGCCTTGGAGCAGAAATAGGTATTAGCACCCAAAAATTACATGCAAGAGGTCCGATGGCGCTGAAGGAATTATGTAGCTATAAATGGATCGTTCGGGGCGATGGACAAGTAAGGGGATAATAAATATTTATCTTTTCCAACAGTATTGTTGTGCCAATCGGAAAATCGATTGCGCTAGTAAGTGCCTACGCAAGGTATTTTTGTGTAATTTTTTCTACAATCAATTCTTCTCCGATCCAATGCATACATGCATGATCCCCACGGTAACATGGCTTATTGCCAAACACCGAACAGGGCCTACACGCAAGATCTAATTGCACTATACTTTTATCTGGCTGGCCCCATCCATTAAAACCAGCATAAGGGTGGGTAGCACCCCAAATACTCACCACAGGCACATTAAATAATGACGCAAGGTGCATATTAGCAGAATCCATGCTGACCATTTGATCTAAATTGCTGATAATGGCCAGTTCGTCTTTAAAAGAATACTTTCCAGCTACATTGAATGCGGAAAAAATTTCCTGCTCCCATTGCTGTAAAATAGCCGATTCCAATTCTCCTCCACCAAACAGCAATACAGTATAATTGGCTGCAGTTAACTGGCCTACTACCTTTTTCATTTTTTCAATTGGGTACATCTTTTCTTCATATTGAGCGAAAGGAGCAACTCCAATCACTTTTTTTTCAGAAGAAAATACGGCTTGGAGTGCAATCGGAATTTGCTTTTTGAAATGGATGGGGCGAGCATGATCTAACAGAACAGGAAAACCAATTTCCCTAAATACCGAAGCATATCGTTCATGCATGGAAGTTAGTGTAACGAAAACTTTTTGATCCCTGCGAGTAAGTGCTTTCTTCTCAGTCCTACCCTTATCAAGTTTTGCAATAGCCACTCCTTTCAATTTAAAAAATGTGGAAAGTAAATGCGACCTCAAAACGCTGTGTAAATCTACCACCGCATCAAAGTAGGCAAGATTTTTAAGTGCTCGAAATAATCGAAACATTCCAACAATTCCTTTATGCTGTTGCTTTAAATAAGCTGGGTAAAATTGACATCTTTCTATACCCTCAAATAAAGGTTCCAAAAAAGCATTGGATACCACTGTTATCTGCAATGCAGGATTTTGTTCTAATACATTTTTAATAACGGGCACGGTCATCGCCACATCACCCATGGAGGAAAAACGAATTACCAATATGTGCTTTGGAGTATGCAAAATATTTTAAACAAATAAAAATGTACAAATTAAATTTCGTGTATGACTATTTTTTTGATGCAGGATTTATTTCACTCTTGTAGCAGCTGGTTGAAAATTGCAGACAACTGTAATTTGTAAGATGGATAATTTTACTGCTGGTATAAAACAGGGTTAAGCCCAGGATCATTGTACATTTTCATTTGCTTGTACACTTTCATATACTTGTTTCCATTGGCAATATCCGCTAGCAGTTCATCGATC
>JBIIVV010000010.1:0-27794 GCA_044339235.1 Ferruginibacter sp. | reverse complement strand
TTTGATAGTCAGCTTGCAGAACCGCAGCAGTTTTATTTTTAATAAGCTGATAGGTTTTAATCAACCCAGCACTAATTGCTTTCAGTTGATCGGGTTCATACACTGCGTTTTCCCAATGGGTCCATTTGCCTTTTTTGTCTTTTAAAGCATCTGCATAACTATAATTTGTTAGATCGCTATAAAGTATAGGCAATGCGACATCCCTTCCATATTGCTGCAAATATGATCTGAATGGATCACTTATCGGAAATGCGTCCTTCTGCATCATTGGCCGGGGGGAGGGCCGGCCATTGTTTGCATGAATGATATCGGTGAACTGCATTTAGCAAAGGTATTCAGTAAATTGAACTGAGCACAAAAAAGCCCCAAATAATTGGGGCTTCTAATAAAATCAAAGATGCGCTTTACAATTTATCCAATAAGCCATCGACAATGCCGTATTCAACCGATTCCTTGGCGTCCATCCAATAATCACGGTCAAAATCTTTCATCACCTTTTCGAAGGTATGCCCACAATTATCTGCCAAAATACGCGCACCCAATTGCTTTATTTTCATTATTTGAATTGCCATAATTTCCAAATCGGCACTCACCCCTTGTCCGCCACCACTTGGCTGATGAATCATCACCTGACCACTTGGAAAAATAAAACGTTTTCCTTTGGCACCTCCACTGAGCAAAATGCTGCCCATACTAGCTGCCATACCCATACATACCGTACTTACGGGCGAACTGATCATTTGCATGGTGTCATAGATTACCATTCCACTAGTTACTACTCCACCCGGACTATTAATGTAAAAGGTGATTTCCTTTCCGGGATCAATGGCTTCAAGATAGAGTAAGCGTGCGGTAATATCTTTAGCACTCTTATCGTCTACTACACCCCATAAAAATATTTTACGTTGCTCAATAAATTTTTTATCAAACTGCCATCCGCTCACCATTTTTTCCATGGGGTTGTCTGGTAATTCTTTCGGTGTTTCTTCTTCGTCTTCGAAGCGAATGCTTTTTTTGCTATAAAGATTCATAACTTATATTTTAACTATATCCCGCTGGGAGATAAAACTGATTATTTATTTTTCAAATACTGCATAGGGTAACAAAATGATTCAACGATTGCTTACCAAAGCCTATAGGTCCTTTTTTGCTTTCCTGGGGTTAATGGTTAATACTTCATCAACGATGCCATACTCTTTTGCCTCGGTGGAAGTCATCCAATAATCCCTGCTACAATCGACTGCTACTTTATCGAAAGGCTGACCCGTATGATTGGCGATCACTTCGTACAACTCTTTCTTGATTTTTTTGACTTCATTCACCGTGATTTCAATATCACTGGCTTGGCCACCGGCACCAGCACTTGGCTGATGAAGCATGATGCGACTATGCTTTAAAGCGGTTCTTTTACCCGGAGAACCGGCACACATCAACACCGCTGCCATACTTGCGGCTATGCCTGTACAAATGGTTGCAATATCGGGTGTTACAAACTGCATCGTGTCATACATACCCAATCCTGCATACACATTGCCGCCCGGAGAATTGATGTACATCTGAATGTCCTTGGTGCGGTCGGTACTTTCCAGAAATAAAAATTGTGCCGTGATAATATTGGCTACCTCATCCGTGACAGGGTAACCCATAAAAATGATGCGATCCATCATCAAACGGCTATAAACATCCATTACTGCCACATTCATAGGCCTTTCCTCAATAATGTTGGGGGTAAGGTTGGTGACGTTATGTTTGATATAACTATCCAATGTATTGCTACTGATACCCCGGTGCTTTACCGCATATTTTTCAAACTCTTTTCCAAAATTCATCTGACATTTTATTTAGAATAACAAATATAGTTGATTGGAGAACCCAAATATTATGCTATAAAAAAAAGGGCGACAAAAAGTCGCAAACTTTGACGACTGGCACTGCCCACTGACTGATTATGGATGCCCTTTTATTTAATTCGCAGAATTCTTGCTCTTTCTTCCCGCTTATCGGAGGCAAAAAAAAGCCGAAGCAATCAGCTTCGGCAAATAAGGTATGTTCAACCGCTCCCTTTAGAAGCATATTTTACTAATTAATGATGGTGCTGCATACCAGTCAATTCCTCTGAAGTAACCAATTTTTCCTTCGGTTTAACCTGACTTTCGGCAAAGTTGAATAATTTGTCAGTTACCATTCGACGATAACTTGCATCCACCTGCTTCTCGTCTTTCATCATTTGCTCAACATAGCTATCCAACCAGCTAGTATCGTCTCCAAGACTCATTGTTCCAAAATAACGCATCACCTCTGTTTTCATACTTGCTTTCAACTCTTCGGGTGTTACTTGTAAATTATTATCCCGGATCAATTTATCGCTGATTAAGGTCCATTTTAACTGACTGCTGAATGTTGGGTATTCCTCTTCTGCCTGTTGGGCAGTTTTACGCTCTTCACTGCCAGTTTGTAACCAACGTTTTAAAAACTCAGCTGGAAACTCAATTTTTGTATCATCTAATAAGTAATGGTAGAGTTGGTCATGGAGTTGATTGCGACTTTGCCCTTCCCAATATTGCTCTATTTCTTCCTTTAATTTTTTTCTGAACTCTTCCTCTGTAGCCACTGTTGCGCCAGGAAATACCTCTTTAAAGAACTCCTCGTTCAAGTCCCTTTTTTCAACCAAGGCAATTTTAACAATGGTGAGCTGAAAGAATTTTTTTGCTGCAACCTTGTCATCCTTTTCATATCCAAGATCGGGTAATATCGCCTCCAGTTTGTCAGTTTCCAGCGCTTTAGACAGCTGAATTACCTGGGTATCTTCTTTCTTTTTGCCTTTGAGCTGTTTTTGAGTAGCAGCAGTGAAATATTTCAGGATAACAGAACTTTCTTTACTGATACCATCAGGGGTAATTACTCCTTCTTTATCACATTCTGTAAAAACTACATTCAACACATTTTCCTCATTATCAATAGTTTCAGGTTCATTCATTTTTCCACCTTTCACTAGCATGCTATTTACTTCTTCTTCTACCATCTCATCGCTAACCTGCACTTTATGAAGGGTGATTTTGGCCTTATCCAGCGGTGCAATATCAAATGCAGGTTTCAATCCTATTTCAAACCCAAATTCATAATCAGTAGGATTATTGACATCCAAGCTGCGGAGATCTGCATCCAACGCCAGCGGTTGGGCAAAAATATCTGGCTTTTCGGTATCGAGGTAGGTGTATAATTGTTTTTCAACTGTTTTAAGCACTTCATCAGTAAAAATGGAAGGTCCGTACATCTTTTTGATCATGCCAGCGGGAACCATCCCTTTTCTAAAACCAGGCATATTAACGGTCTTGCTATACTCTTTTAATTTTTTTTCAAACGTAGGGAAATAGTCCTCTTTACTTACTGTAATAGTAATCTTGTCATTGAGGAGACCAATATTGTCTCTTGCTACTGTTGCCATAATGGAGAAAGGTTGAAAGGTTTTAAAGTTAAAAAGTTGATAAGAGAGCTAAAATAGTAAGCAAAATAGCTGCTCACTTATCAACCACTCAACTTATCAACTTAAAAAATGTCCGGATGATAGGGGTCGAACCTACATGGATTACTCCGCTAGATCCTAAGTCTAGTGCGTCTGCCAATTTCGCCACATCCGGTTTTGGGGTGCAAAAGTAGGGAATTTCTATAAAAGATTAAAATTTTTGGAATGCTTACTTTCAATTAGCCTAGTGGGTTGTCATTTTCAGAAATGGATAGCCGATGATTAATGAGCAATCTTGCGCAAAGTAGTGGACCTGAAAAATTGCTTTTCTTTTCGTAAATTCGTTTCATTGATGGAACTAACAACGGCGATACCAAAATATACCCTTACGGATGCAGAAGAGAAAAAAGAGATCCTTCGGCACTACCGCGGATTATTAAGGGAATTGAAGCCAAAACTAAAACCCGGCGATAAAGAACTACTGCGAACTGCCTTTGAAATGGCGGTCAATGCCCATAAAACCATGCGCAGAAAAAGTGGGGAGCCTTATATTTTGCACCCCCTATCTGTTGCTAGAATTTGTGCCGAGGAAATTGGATTAGGTATCAGAAGCACAATTTGTGCGCTGCTGCATGATACTGTAGAAGACACGGATATTTCACTTGAAGATGTAGAGCGGGAATTTGGATCAGAGATTGCCAAAATTGTGGATGGCCTTACCAAGATCAGCACGGTGATCGACACCAATACTAGCCAACAAGCAGAAAATTTTAAAAAGATATTGCTTACCCTCACGGATGACCCCAGGGTAATTTTAATAAAATTAGCTGACCGCCTCCACAACATGCGAACCCTCGACAGCATGAAGCGGGAGAAGCAATTAAAAGTGAGCAGTGAAACGGTGTATGTATATGCCCCACTAGCTCACCGCATGGGGCTGTATGCCATCAAAACTGAAATGGAAGATCTTTCCATGAAGTACCTAGAGCCGGATACCTATCGCTATATCGCCCAAAAATTAAGCGAAACAAAAAGAGAACGTACCCGCTATATCAATGACTTTATTCGGCCGCTAAAAGAAAAGCTGGAGAAAGCGGATTTTGAATTCGAAATTCATGGTAGACCAAAAAGCATTCATTCCATTTGGAATAAAATGAAAAAAAAGGGAGTCAGCTTTGAAGAAGTATATGACCTATTTGCCATTCGTATTATTGTAGACTCAGCTCATGAAAAAGAAAAAGGAGATTGCTGGAAAGTATATAGCATCATCACGGATGAATACAATCCTTCGCCCGAAAGACTGAGAGACTGGCTCAGCAACCCCAAAAGCAATGGATATGAGGCGCTGCACACCACCGTTATGGGACCTCAGGGCAAATGGGTGGAAGTGCAAATACGCACCAAGCGCATGAATGAAATTGCAGAAAAGGGCCTTGCAGCGCACTGGAAATACAAAGAAGGCACTGCCGACGAAAGCCGCTTTGACAAATGGTTCGGCCAGATTAGAGAAGCCCTGGGTAGCCAAGATTCCAATTCCATTGATTTTTTACAAGACTTTAAAACCTCCTTCCTTGCAGAAGAGATTTACGTTTACACTCCTAAAGGGGATGTAAAAATGCTGCCAATCGGTGCTACCGCTCTCGACTTTGCGTTTGGTGTGCATACTGCCGTGGGCAGTAAATGTATTGGAGCAAAAGTAAATCACAAGTTGGTGCCAATCGGACATAAACTGCGCAGTGGCGACCAAATAGAAATCATTACCAGTGCCAAACAAAAGCCCAATCAAGAATGGCTCAACTTGGTGGTGACCAGCAAGGCAAAGCAAAAAATAAAGGACACGCTAAAAGAAGAGAAAAGAAAAATTGCTGAAGATGGTAAATATATTTTACAAAAAAAATTGGAAGCAATCGGTGGAGTAATGACTCAGCACAATCTGGATGAGCTGGCTGCTTATTACAAAGTAAATTCCTCGCTGGATTTACTCTATGATATTGCTATCAAAAAGATTGATCTTAAAGAAATAAAAGAATTTACTGCTTCAGGCGACCGATTGTTTCCGCCAAAACCGGTGAAGATTGAAACAGAAGAGAAAAATGAAACTGAGATCAGTGCCAAATCTTACAACAAAAAAGATACAGAACTCATTATCTTCGGAGAAAGCAGTGACCGCATTATGTATACGCTGGCCAATTGCTGTAAACCCATACCAGGCGATGATGTGTTTGGATTTATTACTACCGGCGAAGGCCTAAAAATACACCGCACCAATTGCCCCAATGCAGCCCGATTGATGTCGAACTATGGGCACCGGGTGGTAAAAACCAAATGGGCCAAAAACAAGGAGATCTCCTTTCTGACTGGATTAAAAATAATTGGATTAGATGATGTAGGAGTAATCCATAAAATCACCAACCTAATAAGTGGCGAACTGAGATTCAATATTGCTGCCATGACGATGGAAGCAAAAGAAGGTCTTTTTACCGGCAACTTTAAAATATTTGTACACGACAAAGAAGAGCTGGATGAACTTTGTAACCGGCTGCTTTTGCTTCCCGGTATTGAAAAGGTAGACCGCTATGATACAGAATAAAAATAACCTGCTTTATCACAACTCATAAAATAAAATTATGCACGAACTAGTTACAAAAATTGCTCAAGAAGCCGGCATCAGTACCGATCAGGCAAATACTGCGTTGGAAACAGTAAAAACATATGTAATAGAAAAATTTCCTATGATGGCAGGTGCCGTGGATAACCTTTTTGGGGCTTCGCAAGATTCGGCCTCTTCTGGTCCATCTATACCACCGCCCGCTCCAGAACCAAAAGCCGAAGAGCACCCCATTATTGATAAAATTAATGAGGCACTTCATAGCGAAACTAGTCACAAAATGGAAGCGTTTGCAATCAATGCAGTCAACAAAGCTGAAGATGCGATCGATGTGGTAAAAAACAAACTGAACAATTTACTGGGAGGGGATAAAAAATAAAAGTTGGGCAGCAGCAGTTGTAATAGGATTGGCAATGGACTTCGCCAACTGAGAAGCCATTCCCGATTTTTTTCAATCATCCTAACTGCTATGGTGAACCAACCGTTAAGTAAGGTGCTACCTTATTGAAAACATCCGCTGTAATGGTCATTATTTTCTTGACATCTTCCACTCCCAAAAAATTTCCATGCTGTGACCGGTATCGAACAATTGCATTACTGATTGCATATCGGAGATAAGGATGTTTTTTCATCTCTTCAATATCAGCTGTATTGATATTTATTTTTATTAGCGCAATATTGGAAATTGTTAATTGTGGCTTTATTTTCTGAAAGGTTGAATCTGCCAATCCAAAAGTTTCTCCTATTTGCTCAAGCGCATAAAACCCTCCGAGCTTCTCTCTGAAATTTATTATCCGCTGGGATAGTTTACTGCCAATCCCTGGCAACGAAATAAATGCAGCAGTATCTGCCTTGTTAATGTCGATAGGAATGATTGGATAAGTTGCAGGTGCCGACAACTTTTTTTTAAATTCCTTTTCTTCTGAAAAACGAGTTGCTTGAGGATTTTGAATTTGTATATAGGGGATCAGGCGTTTTACCTCATCAGGATGAAGTCCCCATATTTTTCCGATATCCTCCCTTTTGTAAAATCTGCCGCCTTTAGATAAGAAATGCTGAATGGTGGCAATGGTATTTTCCCGAACTCCTAATCTTTTCCAATCATCCGAACTAGCTGTGTTGGGATCAAAATAAAACAACTCGCCTTTTGTAGGTTGATTGCTAACAGGCCGATTGGATGATTGTATCAAATTCCCTCCTTCATTTCGGTTGCTGAATTGTTTTATATGATCTGCTTGTTTTATTGAAAGGGAGGCAATCGCCTTTTTAAAAATGGTAGCATTGGTAGTCCGTGGCTTTATAAAAAAGGGATATAGAAATGGAAGGCCAATGAAGAAAACTATTAAAAAAACCAACACGAGTATGCCGGTTCTTTCCTTCTTGCTAAAACTTAAATAATCAGCAATAAAACGCTTCCACATAACTTACAGAATGAGTTACCAAATTAATAACTATCCCTTGCATTTGCAATAAGCTTCTTGAGCAAATAACTAGCCGAAAGAAAGTTGCATGCCATCATAGGCAAGCTCAATTCCATTGGGGAGATCACTATTTATCTCTTGGTGCTTACCCAACTGGTGGCTAATATGGGTGAAATAAGCCTGGGGAACCTTTACTTCCTGAACAAGTTCAGTGGCCTCCCATAAAGTGAAATGGGAAAGATGTTTTTTATGCCGCAATGCATTTAAAATGAGTATTTCACTTCCTTTTATTTTTTCCTTCTCCGATTCTTCCATTCTATTGGCATCCGTAATATAGGTAAAGTTGCCAAAGCGAAATCCAAAAACCGGCATATGTAAGTGCCAAACCAAAATCGGGATTACCGGAATATCGCCGATTGAAAAAGGCGTAAGATCGATGGTATTTAAATTTATCTGAGGAATACCAGGGTATTTTTTATCCGTAAAAATATAATAGAATTCACGCTTCAATGACTCTTGGGTTAACGCATTGGCATACACTTCCATTGGATTACCCGAATTAAAAGTAAACGCTTTTACGTCGTCGAGCCCTGCTATATGATCTTTATGGGGATGGGTATATAAAACTGCATCCAATTTTTTCACTTCTTCACGAAGCATCTGATAACGGAAGTCTGGCGTGGTATCTACCACAAAAGAAGTGGTGGCACTTTGCACCAAAATACTACTTCGTAAACGCTTGTCTTTTTTGTCATCCGACATACATACCCTGCAGTCGCAGGCTACCATTGGAACCCCACTACTGGTTCCAGTTCCTAAAAAAGTTATGGTTAATGGGGGGCACTGCACAGCCCAAAAATAATCATTTGGAAATAAGGAATCTGAAAAAAATAAGGAATCTGGGGGTAATTAAGCGATCAATAGGCTGAGATCGCTTTTTAATTTGAATTTTGAATCTCGAAACAAGTGGAAATTATTATCTATCTTGGGCAAGACTCATCACTTCGTCATACATTTTTTGACTTTCATGGGTAAGCGAATCAAAATGGATATCCAATTGGGGTAATAGGTCAATCAAGGTGTTAATCCTTCCTTCCGTCTGCAAAAATTTATTCAGCACCACCACCCTTTTTTCCTGTAGAATACAATAGCCACTTTGGAAATTGCCCCTTTCATACCGAATCACATATTTGCTTTCAGCGGCTACCTTTTCAATTTTATCTAATGTATTTTGTGTGTATTTCATGACCTCAATACCTGAAATTCATTTTAATTTTCAATATCTAGTGCAACTTCCTATTTATGACTAACAATAAAAAATAACTTTTTCAACAATCGTTGATAAATAAAACAGCCATTTATGCCAAAAAATGAATTTTAACACTTTACCATTCTGGTATTTATTTTTTCTGAGCCCTAGTAAGCCATATTGCATTAGCAAAAGGAAGGATTGGCAAGGCCTGTGGTAGACGAATTACTTATTTGTCATCCTTATTATTGGCACAATCATTTCTTCCAAACTTACGCCGCCATGTTGAAAAGTGTTTTTATAATAATTTACAAAATGATTGTAATTGTTAGGATAACAAAGAAAAAGGTCGCCCTTGGCAAAAATAAAAGAGGAATTAATAGTAGGGGTTGGCAATCCTGCCTCTTTCGGATTTTTAAATGCCAACACCTCTTTTGGCTCATAATTCAGGTTTCGTCCGTGCTTGTAGCGCAGATTGGCAGTAGTTTGCTTATCCCCTATCACTTTTGCAGGAGATTTCACCCTCACACTTCCATGATCTGTGCCTACTATCAAGGTTATTTTTTTGTCTGCAATTTTCTTTAAAGCCTGATGAAGGGGAGAATGTTCAAACCAACTTTGTGTGATACTTCGATAACTGGTTTCATCACTCGCCAACTCCTTCAGTACTTCCATTTCTGTTCTTGCATGACTGAGCATATCAACAAAATTGTAAACAATCACATTGATGTCATTGGTGAGCATATTGTGAATATTATCCACCAGCTTCTGCCCATCTTGATGATTGGTAATTTTGGTATACGAATATTTCAGATCTGCTTTTCCTTGCCGCTTTAACTGGGCTTTTAAAAAATCTTCTTCAAACATATTTTTCCCACCCTCTTCCTCATCATTTTTCCATTGGGCGGGAAATGCTTTTTCTATTTCGATCGGCAACATACCGGCAAAAATGGCATTACGGGCGTACTGGGTAGCAGTAGGCAAAATGCTGTAAAAAGTTTCCTCCTCATGAATGCGAAAACTTTCCGCCAAAATTGGTTGTATGACTTTCCACTGATCAAAACGCAGGTTGTCGATTAGTACAAAAAAAAGGGGTGTGCCCTTTTCAAGATGGGGCAACACTTTATACTTCATCAAAGTATGACTCATGATAGGCGCATCCGCGATTGTATTGCCCACCCAGCTTGAAAAGTTTTTGGAAACAAATTTAAAAAACTCTGTGTTAGCTTCTGTCTTTTGAGCTTGAAAGACTTCCTGCATTTCGGGACTGTCACTTTTTTTCATCTCCAACTCCCAATACACCAGTTTTTTATAAATCTCCATCCACTCATTATAGTTGGGATTACTGTTGAGCGCCATAAACAAACTACTGAATTCCTGCTGGTAGGCCGAGGTGGTTTTTTCAGCAACGAGCCTTTTATTATCAATCAGTTTTTTTAAGCTTAGCCATACTTGGTTAGGATTTACCGGCTTAATTAAATAGTCACTGATTTGGGCACCAATAGCTTCGTCCATCAAATTTTCCGCCTCATTTTTTGTGATCAGCACTACTGGTAAATTACTATTTAGTTCCTTAATTTGTTGAAGTGCTTGTAAGCCGGACATGCCTGGCATGCTCTCGTCCATCAATACCACATCCACGACATTATTTTTTACATATTCCACAGCATCAAAACCGTTGGTCTTGGTATGAACTTCATAGCCCTTATTTTCTAAAAATAATATTTGTGATGTAAGGTTTTCGATTTCGTCATCTACCCAAAGTATAATTGACATACTTAATTGATTGTTTTTTAGTTGAGTGGCGACTCGTCTTTGAGGTTCGCCCTTTTTATAAAATTCACAAATGCTTCCAGAAAATGTGCTACTGGCTGTAAAGCTAACTGTTAACAAACAGTTTGGGAGGGTTATTTGGAAAGCATACAGCCAACCGTTACCCTGCTTTGCCCATCCACTCAGCTGATCGCTACAAATTTAATTTTTTAATGTTATGCTTCCCGGCTTTATTTAGCTTTGTGTATCTTTTAACAAAAAAGGAATTAGATTGATGGCTCAAGGGCTGAACTAAACTCAAAAAGCAGACAGTAACCAATGTTATCCAGAAAAATAATCAATGATCCGGTTTATGGATTTATCACCATTGACGATGAGCTCATCCTAAAAATAATTGCGCATCCCTATTACCAGCGACTTCGCCGCATACACCAGATGGCGATGGCGTTGCTGGTTTATCCGGGTGCGGTGCATACTAGGCTTCACCACTCACTGGGTGCCTACCACCTCATGCGCAATGCGCTGCATGAGTTGAAAAATAAAGGAGTGGAAATAACACCAGCCGAAGAACAAGCAGCTAAGATTGCCATTTTATTGCATGATATTGGCCACGGCCCTTTTAGTCATGCACTGGAAAATGTATTACTGGAGGGGATGCATCATGAAACCATCTCCTTGCTGCTAATGAAGGAATTGAACCAACAAATGGATGGCCAATTGCAAATGGCCTTGGATATTTTCACCAATGAATATCCCAAAAAATTCCTCCACCAGCTCATTAGTGGTCAATTAGACGTTGACAGAATGGATTACCTTACCCGCGACAGTTTTTTTAGTGGTGTAAGTGAAGGGGTAATCGGATATGATCGGATATTGAAAATGCTAACGGTCCACCATGGGGAGCTGATGGTAGAAGAAAAGGGAATTTATTCTATTGAGAAGTTTTTGGTATCCCGCCGCCTCATGTATTGGCAGGTATACCTCCACAAAACGGTGATCTGTGCCGAACAAATGCTGGTAAGAATTATTAAACGAGCCAAATACATAAAAGCCCCCACCCAACTGCCACTCAACCAGTTTATCAATGAACCCGCCGGCTCTATAACACTCGAACAGTTTTGTACTCTTGATGATTATGATATCATTTCAGCCATTAAGGGCTGGTGCAGCCATGAGGACAAAGTACTGTCTTTTTTAAGCAAGGGTATCCTTAACCGTGAGCTACTAAAAGTGAAATATTTTGGCGAGCCGGTTGATAATAAATGGATAGCAGAAAAAAGACTGGAAGCCATGCAGAAAATGGATATCAGTGCCGAAGATGCCTCCTGGCTGGTATTTACAGGCGCTGCTTCGGGCAGTACCTATAATTTTGAAGATGAACGCATCAATATCTTATTTAAAGACGGATCGGTAAAAGATATCTCAGAAGTAGACGACGCACTGATTAGTAAAAACCTAGGTGGCAAAATCAAGAAATACTATTTTTGTTATTTACGATAAAAATGCTTGCAGCCCAAAAAGATCGTATATTCCCTATCGTTATTACTTAAACTGGCACTGTAATGTTTCAAATCCCCTTCAAATAGTCGGGGCATAAAAAATTAAATACCTTTGCCAAAACTTTGAAAATACGCATGGACGCAAATTTCAATCCTGACAAGCAACATACATTGGCCGCCATAGTAAGTATCTCTGGTACTGGGCTCCATACTGGTATCAATGTAGATATGACCCTTAAGCCAGCAAATCCTGGTTTTGGATTCCAGTTTCAACGGGTAGATTTACCCGGAATGCCGATTGTCAAAGCCGACTGCGATCTGGTGACTGATACATCCCGTGGCACTACACTGGAATTGGGAGATGCCAAGGTAAGCACGGTAGAACATATCCTAGCAGCACTCGTAGGGCTGGGCGTCGACAATTGCCTAATTGAGGTAAATGGCCCTGAAATTCCGATTATTGATGGAAGCAGTGAGCCATTTGTGAAAATAATTGAATCAATCGGTGTAATAGAACAAGATGCAGCCAAAGCCTGGTATAGCATCGACACAAACATTACCTACTACGATGAAAACAATCGGGTTGAAATCACTGCGCTTCCCTCGCTTGAATACAAAATAACCACGCTGATCGACTTTAATTCTCCGGTACTAGGCACCCAACATGCTACACTAAAAAGCATGAAGGATTTTAAATCAGAAATAGCCCCTTGCCGTACTTTTTGTTTTTTACATGAACTAGAAGCCCTACTCGACAACAACCTAATCAAAGGCGGTGATATTAATAATGCAATCGTAGTAGTTGACAAGCCAATTACTTTCCAAGAAATGGGTCGACTGGCAAAAGCCTTCGGAAAAGAAAGAATGGAAGTAAAAAGTGAAGGTTACCTAAATAACCTTGAACTGCGCTTTCCCAATGAACCTGCTAGGCATAAACTATTGGATATTATTGGAGACCTTGCACTTTCGGGATATGCATTAAAAGGGCATATCATCGCTAACAGACCAGGACATAGCAGCAATGTTGCTTTCGCAAAAAAATTAAAGCAGTACATCAAAAAGAATAAACACACCAAGGATATTCCCATTTATGATCCTAACCAGCCAGCGGTGTACAATTTACAACAAATCGAAGCCACCCTTCCACACCGGTACCCTTTTTTGCTAGTAGATAAAATAATAGAACTTTCAGATAAGCAAATCGTGGGCATCAAAAATGTAACTTTCAATGAATTCTTTTTTCAGGGTCATTTTCCTGGAAACCCTGTTATGCCAGGTGTTTTGCAGGTAGAAGCACTAGCACAAACTGGGGGAATACTTTGCATCAATGCTATGCCCGAAGGAAAGTATGATACTTATTTTATAAAAATAGACAACTGTAAATTCAAACAAAAAGTAGTGCCTGGTGATACCATGATTTTAAAAATGGAACTCATAGAACCTATTCGCCGTGGCATCTGTGTAATGAGGGGTAGCGTATATGTTGGCAACAAACTTTGTACCGAAGGAGACTTGACAGCGCAGTTGGTGAAAAGGCCCTAGTTGACAATTATTACAGCGGCGCTATTTTTTAAAAAATGGTATGCCCAAAAACTGATATAAAGCTAAATTTTTTTCATATTTTATTTTAACTATGATTCATCCTCATACATACATTCATCCCAATGCCAAACTGGCTACCAATGTAAAAATTGATCCGTTTAGTGTTATCCACCCAAATGTGGAGATAGGAGATGGCACTTGGATTGGCAGCAATGTGACCATCATGGAAGGGGCAAGGATCGGAAAAAACTGCCGAATTTTTCCAGGAGCGGTGATTGCCGCTATTCCGCAAGACCTGAAATTCGACAACGAAGCAACGACCGTAGAAATCGGAGACAATACCACCATCCGCGAGTTTGTAACCATTAATCGTGGCAGCAAAGACCGCTGGACCACCAAGGTAGGAAACAACTGCCTTATCATGGCTTACAGCCATATTGCACATGATTGTAAAGTGGGAAACAATTGTATCATGAGTAACAATACCCAGATGGCAGGCCATGTAACGGTGGGAGACTATGCGATATTGGGCGGCATGTGCGCCATTCATCAATTTGTACAAATTGGGCAACATGCTTTTGTAAGTGGCGGAAGTTTGGTAAGCAAAGATGTTCCGCCCTATATCAAAGCTGGCAGAACACCGCTGAGTTATGCAGGTGTTAATTCAGTTGGACTAAAACGCAGGGGTTTTTCTTTGGACAGTATCAACCAAATACTAGATATCTACCGCATCATTTACAACAAATCAATGAATACTTCCCAAGCGCTGAATTTTATTGAAGAAGAATTGCCTGCTACAGACGAAAGGGATGAAATCGTTACTTTTATCCGTGATAGCGGAAGGGGGATCATTAAAAGATTTACCAAGGGAAGTATGGATGATGAATAAATTACCTATGGGTTGTCTAAAGAATAAAATAAGCAACCCTCTTTTATATTGCATGGTATCGTAATTTATAAATCTTAATTCTGCTTATTCCACAATCAATTTAGAGCTGAATGGAATAGGAACTCAAATGCAAATCACACTAACGAATACTGGTAAACGCTATAACAGAGAATGGATATTCCGTCACTTTGACTATGAATTTTTTGTCGGTAAAAAATATGCCATTACAGGATCCAATGGCTCAGGCAAATCCACCTTGCTGCAGGTAATAGCCGGCGCACTCACACACAATGAAGGCAACATTGAAATGACATTGAATGGCAGTCTGCTGCTGGAAGAAAATTGTTATCAATACCTTTCCCTCGCTGCCCCTTACTTGGAGCTAATTGAAGAAATGACTGCCATCGAATTTCTATCCTTCCATGCCGCTTTCAAACCACTTACTTGCCCTATAGAAACGATACTTTCCTTAATCAACCTAGAAAAGGCTGCCCACAAACAAATCAGGTATTACAGCAGTGGAATGAAACAACGACTAAAACTTGCACAGGCATTTTTTTGCTCAGCACCCGTATTATTATTAGATGAACCCACCACTAATTTAGATGCCGAAGGGGTTGCCTTATACCTACAACTGATTGCTGACAATACCCACCATAAGTTGGTCATCATCAGCAGCAATGATCCACAGGAGTATGACTTTTGTGATGAAGTAGTGGCGATTGGGAAATATAAATAAACTATCCCTGCTGCTAATAAATCTCCCGCTGGTTTTCGCAGATGGAATCCCCCTTTACCGCCTGCTTGCAATCAACAAATCCAGATCGGTATATTTCAGGTCAAAACGCTGACTCAGGTGAAAATTGGTAAGGCTCCCTTTAAATAAATAGATACCGCTGCGAATATTTGCTTTGTACCATACGGCATGGTCAATTCCACCATCATCTGCTGTTTCCAACAACAAGGGCATCAATACATTACTGATCGCCTGCGATGCAGTTCGCGCAAATCCGCTGGGAATATTGGGTACGCAATAATGAATTACATCAAATTTCTTAAAAACCGGCTTTTCGTGGGAGGTAACTTCACTGGTTTCAAAACAACCGCCCCTATCAATACTAACGTCCACGATGATGCTTCCTGGCCGCATATTGCTCACCATTTCTTCCGTAGCGATAATGGGTGTACGCCCAGCAGAACTGCTTAACGCACCCACTGCAACATCACAGGTTTTTAATTGCTTTGCCAATATTTTTGGTTCAATCACAGAAGTCCACAAACGGTCGCCGATATTATTTTGCAGCCGCTTCAACCGGTAAATACTATTATCAAAAATCTTTACACTGGCTCCCATCGCTAATGCAGTGCGCGCGGCATATTCGCCCACAATCCCTGCACCAATGATGATGACCTTGGTAGGCGGGATTCCGCTGATACCGCCCACCAAAACTCCCTTCCCATTATTTGCCTTACTTAAATATTGCCCCGCAATCAACATCACCGCACTACCCGCAATCTCACTCATGCTTCTTACAATTGGATTATGTCCGGTATCATCTTTTAGATTTTCAAAACTTAAGGCTGTAATTTTCTTCTCCATCATCTTCTGCAAGATTTCTCTTTTCATCACAGATAAATGTATGGGAGAAATGATATACTGATTTGGCTTTAGCAGTTCACATTCCGATTCACTTATAGGAGCACTTTTTACCAATACATCACATTCAAACACTTCCTTTTTATGGTAAGCGATTTGCGCTCCTGCATCGCTATAATCCAAATCATTATAGCTGGCACCCTCTCCTGCACCCATTTCCACCACTACCCGATGACCATTGGCCACCATTACCCCCACCGCCTCCGGTGTTAACGCAATTCGATTTTCATTAAATGAATTTTCCTTTGGGATGCCAATAAACAGCTGGGTGCCTTTTGGTTTAATATCCAATGTCTCTTCAAGGGTTTCATAGGAAAAAGAAGGGGAAACATAAGGTTTTGACTTAGCCATAGTTGTATTAAATTGAAAACAAATTACTGCATTTAATAGGTCGGTACAAAGTACAAATTAATACTGACACTCGCTTTAGTATTCCCCAGTTTGGCGAATTAGGAGCAATTAGTTAAGAAAATCAGCCTGCTCAATTACTATTTCCCCTTAGTGATTTTTCTGGTTTCCGTATCCAAGGAGGTAAAATGCAAATGCAATGTGTCTTCTGGGAAAATCCCCTCAGCCATCTCGGGCCATTCTACCAAACAGGTATTGCCCGACAATAGGCAATCTTCTACCCCGCTTGCAATCGCCTCTGCTTCATTTTTGATACGATACAGATCCATATGATAAATAACCGCTCCATCCTTGGTAGCATATTGGTTGATGATAGAAAAAGTGGGACTTGATATATTGTCTATTACGCCCATCTCCTTACACAAAGCTTTCGCAAAAGTCGTCTTGCCTGCACCCATTTCGCCGTGAAGCGCCAACACCCTGTAACCAGTCGAATCAGCCAGTATTTTTTGAGCTGCTACCCCTATTTGGTCCAATGTAAAAATTACCTCCATGTTGCAAAGATATTTTCCTTCATTTGTAATTCATTCAAGAAAGGAAAGAATAATTTTGTATGATGGAAAAAGTAGCCTGGAAAGTAGAAGGAATGACTTGTACCAATTGTGCATTGACGATCAATCAATACCTTCAAAAAAAAGGCATGAGTGACGCCAAGGTGAATTTTATTGGTGGCGAAGTGACCTTTACCATTCCGGATGACAGCTCCAAAGTATCGATTGCCAAAGGAATTGAAGACCTAGGCTACCATATTGTAGATGAGCCGCTGCTGCAACAGTTTCCCAAAAAAAAGAAAGTTTTTTCTAATCACCTTCAGCGATTTGGCTTCTGCCTTCCTTTTACGCTTGTACTATTGCTACACATGCTTCCCTGGCATGTTCACTTTTTAATGAACCCTTGGATTCAACTGGCCATCTGCGTACCGGTATATTGGGTGGGAATGGGCTATTTTGGAACTAGTGCAGTAAAAAGTCTGCGCAGCGGTATCCCCAATATGAATGTGCTTATTGCCCTAGGAGCAACTGCTGCATTCATATATAGTCTGATTGGCACCATCGGCGGACTTGGAATGGACTACCTTTTTTATGAAACCACTGCCACCATTATTACCCTTGTTTTTTTAGGCGAATGGATTGAACATAGATCCGTAGCCTTAACCCAGCAAGAACTCAATAAGTTGGCTCGTAGCCAACCACTGATGGCCAATATAATCGCCTTTGACGATCAACACAAAGAATTAATCTTTCCCATAGAGAGCACCCAACTGAGGGTGGGCGACCTTTTGCTAATAAAAACTGGAGAGCAGGTTCCGACCGATTGCAAAATTATTTGGGGAGAAGCACAGGTAAATGAATCATTGCTAACCGGCGAAAGCAGGCCATTGCTCAAACAAAAAAAAGATGCGCTAATTGGAGGCAGCCTTTTAACCGACGGTACCATTAAGGCACAGGTTACTGCTACGGGTAAGGATACGGTGCTTAGTAATATTGTAAACCTGGTAAAACAAGCACAGGGAGAAAAGCCACCGATACAACAACTAGCAGATAGAATCAGCGCCATTTTTGTACCCGCAGTGATTAGCATCTCAGTGCTAAGTTTTATCCTGAATTATTATGCCTTTCACGTTAGCGCAGCCGATTCATTGATGAGAAGTATTGCTGTGTTGGTAATCAGCTGTCCCTGTGCCATGGGACTTGCCACTCCTGCCGCCATCGCTGTAGGCTTGGGAAGGGCAGCCAAAAATGGCATCCTTTTTCGAAATGCAAAAGCGTTGGAGTTATTTAAAAATATCAAAACAGTCATTTTTGATAAAACAGGCACCCTAACGATGGGGCAGTTTGTGATTGCTGGTTTTAAAAACAATACCCTTCCCGATGAAGAATTTAAACGCATCGTTTTTTCGCTTGAAAAATATTCCAATCACCCCATAGCAAATGCCATTGGCAGCGAATGGAAAATCAACAATGCCATTCAGTGGAAAAAAATTGAAGAGGTAAAAGGCATTGGAATGAAAGCCGAAGATGCCGAGGGAAATCAATACCAGCTAGGATCGCATAAAATAGCAGCAGCGCTGACCAACGATTTTACGCATACCGCTTACCTGCTCATCAATGAGTCCCTTGCCGGCTGGATAGATCTGGAAGATACCATTCGACAAGAGGCTATTGAAGTAGTATCCTTTCTTCAATCCAAAAATATTCAAACCATTGTATTAAGCGGCGATTCTTATGAAAGAACCAAGCGAGTGGCAGACACGCTAGGTATCGCTCAAATTTTTGCAGAAAAATCGCCAGAAGAAAAATTATCCATTGTGGCGCAATTAAATGAGCAGGCCCCGGCAGCCATGGTAGGCGATGGTATCAATGATGCACCAGCGCTGGCAAAAGCTACCATTGGCATCTCTATGAGCGACGCTACTCAGCTGGCCATGCAAAGTGCACAGGTAGTACTTATGAACAAGGGCATCCAGCATTTACCACTGGCCCTTGGACTGGGTAAACATACTTTTATTACCATTCAACAAAATTTATTCTGGGCCTTTATCTACAATATTGTAGCCATCCCTATTGCAGCCATGGGCTTATTGCATCCCGGCATAGCAGCACTGGCAATGGGGTTTAGCGATGTGGTATTGGCTATTAATTCTATCCGGCTAAACTATAAAAAAGTGGTGTAAAATGGGTATATTTGAATATCGATTTGAAACGTCCCCATGTTGCTATTTTTTTACATTTAAAAAGTAAATGCAATGGATGAGTTGACTAATAAAATAGAAGATGACCATTTTCTATCTCCTGAAGAATTAAAAGAAATGAAGGCGATTATTCAAAAGTCTTTTGAAGAAGCAAAGCTAAAAGGGAATTCCCCTTCTGAAATCAAAGATGAATCTGACCCGCCAAAAGACATCACTCCACTCGCTTGAAATTGCGTACGCTGGTGTGAACGAGATCTAAATTAAACCTATAAATGGGTTAATTTTAGGCGATGTTTTCCTCAAGCAGCGCAGAATTAAAGAAGCCAATAAAATGCTTCCTTTTCCTCAATCAATTTGTTACCTGCTTTTTAATTTCCCTAGCAACCAATTGGTCATTTTTTCATTTTGTTCAGGAAAGGTCCAATGGCCAGTTTCAATTGCTAAGTATAATTCTTTTGGAGCTGATATAGAATTATAAGCCGAATACATTGAAGTTGGAGGGCAGGTTTCATCATTGTAGCCCCATGAATAAAAACCAGGCACTTTAACTCTTTTAGCAAAATTTACCACATCATAATATCCAAGTGTTTTTAATTTTTCCTTGGTATTATTATAATCACTGTTTGCTTTATCAAAGTAATGTGGCCAACCACCTGCTCGCCCATTCAAATATCCTGTTACATCACATAAAGCAGGATAGAAAGCCCCTACACTTTTTGCTCTATTATCCAGCGCTGCTGTAACTATGGACAATGCCCCGCCTTGGCTTCCTCCAGTAACTGCTAAATTCACTCCATCAAATTGTGGCAGACTAGTTAAAAAATCATTCGCTCTTACACAACCCAAATAAACTCGCTTATAAAAAAACCTATCGCGATCATCCAAATTATGATTGAAATAACCATTTAATATGCCGCTCCCCAAATCAAGATAAACCGATGGATCCATATTCACAGGGATGCCATGAATGCCAATTTGCAAAGTGATGACCCCCTTTTCAGCATTCGCAATATCGCCGAGATAGGCTCTAACACCTGCTCCTGGCACTTGTAATAATGCAGGATATTTACCTTCTTTTTTAGGCACACACAAAATACCATACAGCCTTGTACCTACTTTATAATTTTGAAGATTGACATGATATACATTTACTTTTTCTGTACATCTTTCTGGCATCAAAGTCATTTTTGCATCCATGGGAATTGTAGCAAGTTCAACTAAAGCGGTATTCCAAAAACCATCAAAATCAGTTGGATTTTCAACCGTTGAAACAATTTGAAGTGGATCAAACCCAGCAGTACTTAAATTCCGATACTCTTTATTATCTACTTCAGCAATGGCTACACATCTTAAAAATCCTGGCACTTGCATAGTGCCCGCATCAATCGTTTGAGTTCCTGTTGCTAGTGTTATTACTTCTTTTTTAATTGGACTTTGTTTTTCGGGGCCAATTTCATAGCGAATCTTGGCATCCTTTACTAAATTGCCATTTTTAAAAACGGATATGGTAAACTTTACTTGCTCACCTTTTTTGTAAGTCCAATCAGAATGATCTGCTGCAACAATAACTTTTACCAATCGCTCTATTGGTTGGGCTATAATATGATTGCTAATGCCAAATAAAAACAAGAATAGAATTACTTTGCTATTTTTCATTTTTTGCTTGAACTTACATCTTTTAATGATAATAAAAAACTGAAGTTACAAACAAATACAATCTTGATGAAATGGTAATAAGCGCTTTATCAACAACGCAAAAAAAAGAGGCAACCTATATAGGTTGCCTCTTTGATAATGTAAAAGTGAATAATTAAACGCCGCTAAGACCGAAGCCTTCTCTGTATTCGCGTTTAACGTATTGATTCACCTCATCACAGTTCGTGATCTTCATTTGATCATGATCCCATAATAAAGTAATGTTACGAGCAGGGAATACTTTTCTAGCAGGCATGTTACGTTGCGTACCAGCAGCTGCAGGAGCAGTTGATGCCGCAGCAACAGTTGAACTAGCTGCTCTTTCTAAGTTATATCCGCGGATAGCCAAGTTAGCTACTAGCATATTTTCTACTACCATTGCAGCTTTATCAAAAGGAGAACTGGTTTCGCCTTTTCCATATCCTTGCAAACAAGCTTCTACCCATTGTTGATAGTGCGCTTCAGCACCTCCGGGTACCCTTGGATATTTAATCGATAGCTTCTTGATAGATTCTTCTTCCATACGGGAAACAGGTAAAAGTCTTGCTCCTGCAGAGTAGCAACCAGCGATCATTTTACCTTTGGTACCGATAAAGATCATTCCGCTACCATCACTTAGCGCCAGCGTATCTGTAGGTTCCATTTCTTCAGGCCTTGGAGGGGTTAATCCTCCGTCCATCCAATGGATCTTAATATTTGGAAGTGCTTTACCGTGCTTGCCTTTCTTAGGATTCGCAAAAGTTAAGATGGTATTGCTTGATGGAGGACAGGCATCTGGAAATTCTTCCTGTTTTTGCCCCATGCTTGGATTACCTAAACTTGTTTGTACCGCATTTACAAATCCAAGGTTCAAAACGGTCATTGGTGCTTCTAGGATATGGGCACCCATATCACCAATTACACCGGTTCCGTAATCCCACCAACCGCGCCAATCGAATGGAGCTACGTGGAAAGCATCATCGTAAGAAAGACCTGGAGTCATCCCGTTACGCTGCTGACCTGTACGGCCAGAAGGAAAAGGTTTTGCCTTAGCTGAACTCTGCCAAAGATCCCAGTTAAATGTGCTTGGCGCCGTTCCTGTTTTAGTTGGCCATTTCATGCCTCCTTGCGGCCAAACCGGGCGGTTTGTATAGCAATAAACATCCGTTACATCACCAATAAGACCGGCCTCAAACCACTCTCTCATTTGGCGTACACCATCATTGGATGAACCTTGGTTTCCCATCTGGCTAACCACTTTATGTTCGCGGGCAAGTTGTGCAAGCACACGCGCCTCATAAATATCATGCGTCATTGGTTTTTGTACCCAGATATGTTTGCCATGCGTTATTGCAGCAGAAGCAGCAACAGCATGGGTATGATCCGGTGTTGATACAGAAACGGCATCAAAATTTTTGTGTTCCTTTTCCATCAGCTCTCTCCAGTCTTCGTACACCTTAGCGTCCGGATACCTTTTGAAAGTAGCTGCACCTTGCAACTGATCTACATCACAGAGAAAAGCAATTTTCGCTTTCTCTTGTGGTACAAATACCTTCTTTTCTTCATCCCATCTTCTCATAAAACCAGCACAATCGCTGGATCCTTTTCCTCCAGCACCAATGGTAGCAATGTAGAGGGTGTCACTAGGGGCTGTAAATCCTCGGCCCAACACATGGCGTGGTACAATATAAAAACCTGCTGCAGTCAAAGCAGCATTGCGAATAAAATCGCGCCTTGGGTTTTTAACCTTGCTTTTTGATTCTTTTTTCATACGAAAATTTTTGTTTAGGTATAGCAAATTAGTTTTGAAAGGTCAAGGTAGTATTTACAATTTACCCAACCAAATTCAAGTCATTTTTTTTACCTTTTATTACTGAATTAGTTACTTATTAAGCTTTATTTTTTAAACACAATTATTTTAAGTAAATACCCCCCGAATTAAACCAACTGGCAAAAACAGTTTCACTGTTGTTCGGGGTTTCTTTGAATTCAAAATCCATGTCTTGCCCAAAAAGGACTACAAGTTATTTTCTGGGGAAGGAAAATGATAGTAGATTTTTAGAATATCGGCCTATTTTAAAACTCCCATTGGTTTTATAGCTTATTTTGCATCTTTCTGCCTACTGTTCACTAAAAATTGTACGGCCAAGAATGAATTTTACTAAATTTTCGTTTTGACACAAATTTCCATCCACCAAATTTTAAAAGAAAATTGGGGGTACGATTCATTTCGGCCCTTGCAGGAAAATATTATCAATAGTATTTTGGAAGGAAGAGATACGCTTGCTTTGCTCCCAACGGGTGGAGGGAAATCCATTTGTTTTCAGGTGCCCGCATTAGCCAAGGAAGGAATTTGTTTGGTTATCAGTCCGCTGATTGCACTGATGAAAGACCAGGTAGAAGGATTAAAGAAAAAAGGAATCCTTGCATTGTCCATTTACTCAGGCATGAGTTTTTTGGAGGTAAAAAAAACCTTACAGAATGCAGCACATGGAAACTATCAATTTCTATACGTTTCGCCCGAAAGATTAGAAACCGATTTGTTTCTAGATTATTTACCCAGTATGAATATCAGTATGGTGGCGGTGGATGAGGCACATTGTATTTCGCAATGGGGCTATGATTTCAGACCCTCCTATTTACGCATCGCCAGTATTAGAGAACAACTGCCCAATGTACCCATTCTAGCACTAACCGCCTCTGCAACTAAATCTGTGCAAAATGATATTTGCGAAAAACTGCTTTTCAAAAAGAACCACCAACAATTTCAGCAATCTTTTGAAAGAGCCAATCTTTCTTACAGTGTTTTTAATGTAGTATCCAAACAAAATAAAATACTAGAGATTATTAACAATGTAAAAGGCAGTGGAATTGTGTATTGCAAAAGCCGCAAACAAACCAAGGATATTGCAGAACTACTCACGCAAAATAATATCAATGCCGATTTTTACCATGCCGGTTTGAGCAATGATGAAAGAAATAAGCGACAAGAAAATTGGATCAATAATACTACTAGGATCATTGCATGCACCAATGCTTTTGGTATGGGAATCGATAAGCCCGATGTAAGATTGGTCATCCATTATGGTGTACCGGATTGCCTCGAAAATTATTACCAAGAAGCTGGAAGGGCAGGCCGCGATGGCAAAAGGGCCTACGCTGTGCTGCTGTACAATGACCGAGAACTTGCCGATATGCAATTACAAAGCAACATTCGTTATCCGGACAAGGCAACCATTAAGCAAGTGTATATCGCCGTGATGAATTACTTGCAGGTAGCTGCAGGTGCAGGAGAAGGCAATAGTTTTGATTTTGATATGGCCAGTTTTTCAGCCGCCTTTAAAATCAATATTCTTACCGCTACTTACGCTATTAAAACCCTAGAGCAGGAGGAAATACTGAGGTTCAATGAAGTCTTTTTCAAACCTTCTACCCTTGTATTTAACACCGATAGGCAGCAGTTGGAAGACTTTGAAAAACAATTTCCCCTTTTTGAAAAACTGATTAAAGGATTGCTTCGCAGCTATGAAGGGATTTTCGACTACCCTGCCAACATTTATGAAATGGAGCTTGCCCGCTTTGTGAAAAAGAGCCCGGATGAGGTAAAGCGGGAATTACATCAATTACAACAATATGGTATTGTAACCTACGATGCGCAAAAGGATTCGCCCCAACTTAGTTTAGTAATCAACAGGATGTATGCCGATAGCTTTTTGATTAATCTGGATAACTATATTGAAAGAAAGAAAAATTTTGAGACTAGAATAAAAGCTATCTCCGGATTTATTGTCAACACCATTACCTGCAGAAGTCAAATCATTGGCAATTACTTCAATGACCTTGCAATAAAACCCTGTGGTATCTGTGATAATTGTATCAACCTAAAATCACTGCGCATTAGCAAGGAAGAGTTTGAACAAATTACCCGCTATATTTTTGAATGGACAGAAAAACATTCAACCGGAATAAAAGAATTATTAGAAAGTAGTAAACAGTTTAAAAAAGAAAAAATATGGAAGGTGATAGATTACCTCCAGTCTGAAGCTAAGATAACGGTTAGTAGGGAAGGAAATATTAGTTCAACTAGCCGGTGAGTCACCGGAGGCGGTGAGTCACTGGTCATTTTTAAAATAAAAAAGGGACCAAGATAGAAATCTAGTCCCGCTTTAAAATCCAATATCCTATGAAAAACCGATACGAAGATAAAGGCCAGTTTTAAAAAATGCAAGCTTTTATATTAGTTTTTATTTAAATATATTGATTACAAACTTTTTAACTCCATAAGTAATTGATTATCTACTTATTATACTATAATTATTTTTTTATTCTTAGCTGCTGATTTTTAAAAGCATAACTCGCTCCCTGGTACCAAGCAATCGCTTCATTGGTAAGACTATCCGAACCCGGCACTTCAACTGCAGCCCCTGTTTCAAAATTGGGCTGATAAGTGGCGATTTTTTTCTGAGGCGAAAGAATCACCAGCTGCCCATTTCTTATATACCCCAAATTTTGGTAGGTACTGATAAATACGCGGTCGCGCAGAGTAGGCGTTTTGTAAATGTCGAACCCAAAAAATCGACTGGTATAGGGCATATTTAGCAAACCCAATAGCGTAGGCGCAAGATCAATCTGGCTGGTAAGCCTGGTTTCAATGGCAGGCTGAATGAGTTTGGGTGCATAAATAAGACAGGGGATATGATACCGGTTCACAGGCAAATCAGTTTTACCGGCACTACGGGAACAATGATCCGCTACAATTACAAAAACGGTTTGATCAAACCAAGGTTTTTTAGCAGCATCCCTGAGAAAAGCATGGATGGCATAATCGGTATATTTAACTCCCCCTGCAGCAGTTTGAGCAGCTGATGGAATATCAATCCTTCCATCAGGATAAGTATAAGGTCGGTGGTTGCTGACAGTCATCATGTGATTGAAAAAAGGCCGCCCTTGCTGGTAGCTTTTATCACACTGTTCGAGGGTATACTGAAAAGTTGCTTCATCATCAATTCCCCATGCCGTAGTATGATGAACCAATTGATTGGGAATGTCGCCTTTGTCAAGAACTTGATACCCATTGTGTCCAAAAAAATATCCCATGTTATCAAAAAAACTATTGCCTCCATATAAATAGCGCACATCATAGCCGTTAGTTTTGAATACAGCTCCCAATGAAAATAAATCTTCATTGTGGGGGCGGCGAACAATGGACTGGCCGGGTGTGGGAGGAATACCAAGCGTAATCGCTTCTAAGCCCCTTACCGTTCGAGTGCCAGATGCATAAAAATTACTGAAAAACAAACTTTTAGGAATCAATGAATCCAAGTATGGGGTAATATTTTCGCGGTTACCAAAATACTGTAAATAATCTCCGCTTAAACTTTCCACACTAATCAACACTACATTCCAATGATGCTGGGGACTATCGGGCTTGATTACTCGCTCAATACTGAGTGGGTCTGAACTGAAAGTTGCGTTCGGTGCTTGCAGCATGGAACGAAGCAAGGCGAAATTAGCCGTATCATTTCTTTCCTTATAAAATTGGTGATAATCAATTTCATTATTCCAAAAAGCTGCACCAAATTCATAGATGCCATTTCCTCCTAACTCATTTACATAATTATTATTACTAATCGTTTTGAAATGATTGTTAACTAAAAAATAAGCGCCTAGCGGTAGCAAAGAAAATCCTACCATAAAAATCGACCGACGAAAAAAGCGCATGCTTACCTGCTGTGATGCAGTAATTCTGCCGCGGACAAGTAATAGGAGTGCTGCCACCACCAATATTACCACCAAAATTATCAAGGGCATATTATAAGATTCCCAAATATTTTCAAGCACTTCATTGGTATAGATCAAATAATCTACTGCAATAAAATTGAAACGCACACTAAACTCATTCCAGAAAATAATCTCACTGCCAGCCACAGATACTAAAATAAAACTGATGATCGCCATCAGCAAAAAAAGTGGTAATCGCTGCCATTTATGTTGGTACCAACTATCTTTCATCAGCCAACAATAAATAGCTACTGGAATAGCAAAAAAACTACTTACCGTGAGATCATACAACAAGCCAACAATAAAAATGGCGAAAAAACGAAAAACTGAGAGCTCAATGGTATTCCAACTTTTTATCATCAATACCACCCTGGTAACAAAACTGATTGAACAAACCATCAGTACAATAACGGCAACAGCCCCGAAGCGGTGATGAAAGAATGATTTTTTATTAAGCATATACAAAAATAATCAATACCCATTAATCATAGGCAATAAAACCAATGAATCCAGACGCCAGGCTGCAAGGCGTACCATTCATCATATAATTATCAAAATATAGCAATTATATTAATAAATTCTTACATTTGGCATTCAATTAAATCAAGTATGAAAACAACATTATTATTATTTATCGGGTTCGGCATTGTCCTTTCAATATCGGCTCAAAAAGTGGCATTTACTGAGTATAATTTAAAAAATGGCTTACACGTGGTGTTGCACCAAGATAAAACAGCGCCTGTGGTAGCAGTATCTGTTATGTACCATGTAGGAAGCAAGGATGAGCAAACTAACCGTACCGGCTTTGCGCATTTTTTTGAACACCTTCTTTTTGAGGGTAGTGACAATATCAAACGTGGTGAGTTTATGAAAATTGTGAGCAGCAACGGTGGGCAAAATAATGCGAATACAACCCAAGACCGCACTTTTTATTATGAAGTATTTCCATCCAACCAGTTGGCAACAGGCCTATGGTTAGAGAGCGAGCGCATGTTTCACCCGGTGATCAATGAGATTGGTGTTAAAACACAGAATGAAGTCGTAAAAGAAGAAAAAAGATTACGGGTAGACAACCAGCCCTATGGTAATTTTCTTAGCGAAATTATGAAACGACTGTTTACCAATCATCCCTACAACT
>JBIIVV010000139.1:0-8553 GCA_044339235.1 Ferruginibacter sp. | reverse complement strand
AGGATTAGACTTAACTTTTGAATAATTATAGTAAATGGTCAATGGGAAATAGACAATATTTCACCATTGACCATTCACCATTCACCAGTTATTGAAGTTAGGATGACATGATTGTTCCCAAAGAATTATCAATTATCAATTAAAAAATTATCAATTAATAGAATATGGCATTCAAAAAAGAAAATCGTCCCAGATCAACTTTTTCACAAATCACTATTGGTTTGGCTTCTCCCGACAGCATTTTGGAAAAAAGCTTCGGTGAAGTGTTGAAACCTGAGACCATTAACTATCGTACCTACAAGCCTGAAAGAGATGGTTTGTTTTGCGAAAGAATTTTTGGCCCAGTAAAGGATTACGAATGTGCTTGTGGAAAGTATAAGCGTATTCGTTATAAGGGTATTGTTTGCGACAGATGTGGAGTAGAGGTTACTGAAAAGAAAGTACGTCGTGAAAGAATGGGACACATTAAGTTAGTGGTACCAGTGGTACATATTTGGTATTTTAAATCATTACCCAATAAAATTGGTTATTTGTTGGGCATGAGTTCTAAGAAATTAGAAACCATTGTTTACTACGAACGTTTTGTAGTTATTCAATCTGGTATTCGTGCTGATAAAGGACAAAATTTTGGTGATCTTTTAACCGAAGAAGAGTACTTAGATATCTTAGATACTTTACCAAAGGATAACCAGTTCCTTTCTGATGAAGATCCAAATAAGTTCATCGCTAAAATGGGTGCTGAAGCGGTGCATGATTTGTTGCAGCGTATTGACCTGGATCAATTGAGTTTTGATCTGCGTAATTCAGCTGCCAATGAAACCTCTCAACAACGTAAAGCAGATGCCTTAAAGCGCCTAAGCGTAGTAGAAAGTTTCCGTGATGCCAATACAAGAATTAATAACCGTCCTGAGTGGATGGTAATGCAATATATTCCAGTAATTCCACCAGAATTACGTCCATTGGTTCCATTGGATGGTGGTCGTTTCGCTTCTTCCGATTTGAATGATTTGTATCGTCGGGTTATTATCCGTAATAATCGTTTGAAAAGGTTGTTGGAAATTAAAGCTCCTGAAGTAATCTTACGTAATGAAAAACGTATGTTGCAGGAAGCAATCGATTCCTTATTTGATAACAGCCGTAAATCCAATGCTGTAAAAGCGGAGGGTGGTCGTGCTTTGAAATCTTTGAGTGATGTATTGAAAGGAAAGCAAGGACGTTTCCGTCAGAATTTGTTAGGTAAGCGTGTGGATTATTCTGGTCGTTCTGTTATTGTGGTAGGGCCCGAGCTGAAAATGCATGAGTGCGGTTTACCAAAAGATATGGCTGCAGAATTGTTCAAGCCATTTATTATTAGAAAATTGATTGAAAGAGGTATCGTTAAAACTGTTAAGTCTGCCCGTAAATTGGTAGATAAAAAAGAGGCGATTATCTGGGATATATTGGAGAATATTTTGAAAGGTCACCCGATCATGTTGAACAGGGCCCCTACACTTCACCGTTTGTCAATTCAGGCGTTTCAGCCCAAGTTGATTGAAGGTAAGGCAATCCAGTTGCATCCGTTGGTAACGACTGCCTTTAATGCGGATTTTGATGGTGATCAGATGGCGGTACACGTTCCATTGAGCAATGCTGCTGTATTGGAAGCACAATTACTGATGTTATCGTCTCATAATATTTTGAACCCGCAGAATGGTACGCCGATCACCCTTCCTTCACAGGATATGGTGCTTGGTTTGTATTACATTACCAAAGGAAAAAAATCAACCGATACAGAAATTGTAAAGGGGGAAGGCAAGGCGTTTTACTCTGCAGAGGAAGTGATTATCGCTTATAATGAGCAGCAGGTTGATCTTCATGCCCATATTCGGGTGAAAGCCAACTTCAGAAATGAGGATGGAACTTTAACCTATAAATTAATCGAAACTACTGTTGGTAGGGTTTTATTTAACCAGCATGTACCTAAGACCGTAGGTTTTATCAATGCTTTGTTGACTAAAAAATCATTGAGAGAAATCATTGGTGACATCATTAAGTGGACCAACGTTCCGATCACAGCTAAATTTTTGGATGATATCAAAACATTGGGATACCGTATGGCTTTCCGTGGTGGATTGTCCTTTAATATTAATGACTTGATCATTCCCGATATTAAACAACAATTGATTGATAATGCAACAGTAGAAGTAGATGAGGTTTGGGAAAACTACAATATGGGTTTAATCACCAATAATGAAAGGTATAACCAAACTGTGGATATCTGGAGTAGGGTGGATACTAGGATTACTGAAACGTTGATTCGTGAATTGGCAGCAGATAAACAAGGGTTTAACTCTGTTTATATGATGCTTGATTCGGGTGCTCGTGGTAGTAAGCAGCAGATTAAACAGCTGGCTGGTATCAGGGGATTGATGGCAAAACCTCGTAAATCAGGTTCATCTGGAAGTGAAATTATTGAAAATCCAATCTTGTCTAACTTTAAGGACGGACTGAATGTATTGGAGTACTTTATTTCTACCCATGGTGCCCGTAAAGGTTTGGCGGATACGGCTTTGAAAACAGCGGATGCGGGTTACCTAACTCGTCGTTTGGTGGATGTGGCGCAGGATGTAGTTATTAAAGATGAAGATTGCGGAACATTACGTGGTATTGCAACTTCTGCTTTAAAAGACAATGAAGATATTATTGAAAATTTAGCAGATAGAATTGAAGGTCGTACTTCATTACATGATGTATTTGATCCAATCACAGAAGCATTGTTGCTTAAAGCTGGCGAGGAAATCACACAGGATCTTGCTATGAAAATTGAGCAAAGCAGTATCGAAACTGTTGAGATTCGTTCGGTGTTGACCTGTGAAAGCAAGCGCGGAGTTTGTGTGAAATGTTATGGTAAGAATTTAGCAACTGGGTATACTGCTCAAAAAGGTGATGCTGTTGGAATCATTGCTGCACAAAGTATCGGTGAACCTGGTACACAGCTTACCCTACGTACTTTCCATGTGGGTGGTGTGGCTGGATCTGCTTCGGTAGAATCTACTATGCCAGCAAAATTTGATGGAACGATCCAGTTTGATGGTTTACGAACGGTGGCTACACAGGATGCAGAAGGAAAGAAAATCAATGTGGTTATTGGACGTACCGGTGAGGTTCGTATTATGGATGTTAAGAATGATCGTTTGTTAACTTCTAATAATATTCCTTACGGATCTACATTGAATGTAAAAGACGGACAGAAAGTAACCAAGGGAGAAGTGATTTGCACTTGGGATCCATTCAATAATGTAATTGTTTCTGAAATTGTTGGTTCGTTGAAATTCGAAGCAGTAATAGAAGGCGTTACCGTTCGTGAAGAAGCAGATGAACAAACTGGCCATAAGGAGAAAGTGGTAATCGAAACAAAAGATAAAACGAAGTTACCTTCCATTATCATTGAAGGACCCAAAGAAACCAAATCGTATAACTTGCCAGTAGGAAGTCATATCGTATTGGAAGAAGGCGATGCCGTGAGAGCTGGTCAGGTATTGGTTAAGATTCCAAGGGTATTAAGCAAATTGAAAGATATCACGGGTGGTTTACCTCGCGTAACTGAATTATTTGAAGCAAGAAATCCGGGTAATCCTGCGGTAGTTTGTGAAATTGATGGAGTAGTTACTTTTGGTAATATCAAACGTGGTAATAGAGAAATTATTGTAGAGGCAAAAGATGGTGTAGTAAGAAAATACTTAGTTCCATTGACTCGCCAGATTTTGGTACAAGATGGGGATTTTGTAAAAGCGGGTGCTGCCTTAAGTGACGGACAAACTGCTCCTGCAGATATCTTATCTATCAAAGGACCATTTGCAGTACAAGAGTACGTTGTGAATGAAATACAGGAAGTTTATCGCTTACAGGGTGTTCGTATCAACGATAAGCATGTGGAGGTAATCGTTCGCCAGATGATGCGTAAAGTTAGCATTGAAGATGCAGGAGATACCATATTCTTAGAAGGAGATACAGAAGATAAATTGGACTTTAATACAGAAAATGATAACATCTTTGATAAAAAGGTAGTTACCAATGCTGGTGAAAGTTCTAAATTGAAAACTGGTCAGATTACCTCTTTAAGGGAAGTAAGAGAGGAGAATTCTATCTTACGTAGAGCAGATAAAAAATTAGTTGAATTCCGTGATGCACAGCCGGCAACCTCTTCACCATTGTTGCAGGGTATTACCAAGGCATCATTGGGTACACAAAGTTGGATATCAGCGGCTTCCTTCCAGGAGACCACCAAGGTATTGAGCAGTGCAGCCATCAACGGCAAGCTGGATCTAATGCTAGGTCTTAAGGAAAATGTGATCACCGGTCATCCTATTCCTGCAGGAACGGGCTTGCGCGAGTTTGAAAACATGATCGTTGGAAGTAAGGAAGAATACGAATTGCTGATGACTACTAAGGAAGCTATGAGTTTTGACGAAGAGGAGTAATAACTGAATATTTAACTCAATACATTCGAAGGAGCAAGATGAAAATCTTGCTCCTTTTTTATTTTACCTATTTCTCCTTTCTAATAATTATCCATCCATTCGATCGTTTTAAAAAATGGGAACAAATTGGTTTCTTTTTTGTTTAGGTTATGAATTTGCTACTATCTCTTACCCTTCAAGATAAAATATTATATGGGGGGTAATAATTTGGCTACAGTTTTGTATCAACTTAAAGATTAACTTAGCATATTGCTCGGGGAATCAGAAAAAATAAATATTCCAATATGCCATTTTTAGACCATGTATTACAGCCGCCATCTTATGGATGGAATGATACTAAAGGAGAATTGATAAAGCCTACTGTTTTGCAGATCTTAAAGGAGTTCTTTACTAGGCTCAATGTAGTAGGTGACCTTAAAAATTGGCTGCCATTTTTTAGCTGGCTAAAAGTATTTTGCTTGCTACCTTTCTTTTTTATTTTCCTTTTCAATTTTCTTCATATTTGGACAGTATTAGCTGCATTTGTGTACAGTATGATTATTATGGGTACGCATGGTACTATCTGGCATCATCGCTATTGTACGCATGGCGCCTATACTTTCCGAAATGCCTTCTGGCGGTTCTTTACACAAAACCTTACCATTAATGTAATTCCAGAAGAGATTTATGTTATATCCCATCATGTACATCATGCAAAGTCCGACCAGCCAGGTGATCCCTATAATGCCTATGCGGGTTTTTTATATTGTTTTTTAGCCGATGTCAATCATCAGCCCATTGCCAAGGACTTAAATGAGTCAGATTACCACCGAGTTGGATTGCTGATGAAACATACAGGAATAAAGGGAAACAGCTATTCCCAATACCAGCGCTGGGGTTCTTTTGTGACTCCAGTTGGAGCAGTAACGTCTTGGATTCTCAATTGGTCATTTTGGTACCTCAGTTTTTACTTGATGGGGGGACACGCATTGGCTTGCAGTATGTTTGGTGCAGCAGGTTTTTGGGCTATCGGAGTGCGAACGTTTAATTATGAGGGACATGGTAAGGGTGAGGAAAAGCAACGAGAAGGGGTAGACTATAATCATAAGGACAATTCGGTGAATCAATTATGGCCTGGTATTGTTGCAGGAGAG
Source organism: Ferruginibacter sp. (assembly GCA_044339235.1). Lineage (GTDB taxonomy): Bacteria > Bacteroidota > Bacteroidia > Chitinophagales > Chitinophagaceae > Ferruginibacter. The sequence goes on along the minus strand of JBIIVV010000139.1, from coordinate 2,960 downwards.
TGGCACAATAACCATCATTTGTTTCCTAAAAGTGCTAGAAGTGGCTTTAAGCCCCATCAAATTGACTTTGCTTGGTATTATATCAAATTCATGAGTTTGGCAGGTGCAGTAAGTCATTACAAAGATTTTAAAAAGCAATTTATGTCACAGTATCACCAACCTTATCAGTTGAGTAAAACGGAGCAAAATCAACTAGCTTCTAGTACTGTGCTTTCCCAATCTGCAGCAAGCAATTGAGTTATTGGAGGATAGTAAAATGACCTGTTTCAAAATAACTGGGTACTTTTTAGAAAACGTTGCTTAAGGCGATATTTTATTATATCTTTTTGATTAATCGTTGTTAATCTAATTTTTTAAGGTATTCTTTGGGAGTGCAGCCCATGTGTTTTTTAAATACTGCAAAAAAGGTGGACCTACTTCCAAAACCTGCTTCATTTCCGATTGCTTCTAGGGTCATCGTTTCAGAAGTTTTATTTTTCAGTTGATCCGTTACATGCTGAATCCGAAGTCGATTGATATAATCCTGATATCTTTCATTTTTATGGAAGTTGATTAAAAAAGAAAGATCCCTGCTAGGTATTTTTAATTCGTTTGCTAGTTCCTCGATGGCAATCCCCTTGGTTAGATACCATTTATTAAGTAGGATCACTGATTCAATTGCATTCCAGTCGGATTCCAATTGCCTTTTATCAACTGTACTTTTAACTGGTTTATCAACTATCATTTTGAATAGTTGACCATTATTGGTAGAAGGGGTTATAATGTTAGGGAGTCCATATAAAACCAGCGGATGAAGGAAAATATGAATGCACAAAGCAAAAGTGGAAAATGAAAGAATGAAGGAGGATATCACAACAGACTGCCCATTGATTGCATATTCAGGGTTGGTGGCTACAAAAAATACTACACCTACAAATCCACAAAACGATATCGTCATCCAGCTACTGACGGTAAGCAACCACCCTTTAACTTCTTTTATATGACTGTAATATGCGGAAGGCTTAAATAATAGTTCACGAGCTATTTTATTGAAGAGCAAAAGATGCCAAATGGCCAATAGATAAATAAAACTCTGAAGCACGCGCGCTAAATACTGTATCCAGAAAGGAAGAATGCCATTGTGGTTTAGATAATTATTCGTCAAATTATTAACGGCTTCTGCAACTATTTGTCTTTTTTCAGCCAGCGGAATACTATAGAAAGGAATAAGGTCAATCACTGACAACAAAAAGGGTAAAAAATGCCACCAATCTTTTTTTTGCAAAGCAGGAAGATTGAAAATTACAACCCGAAGATATAAATAGATGGAAGGTAAAATCAAAAAATTGACAGGTGCGGCTGATTTATATAAAAAAGGGACAGCCTTCATCCAGCCGGTTAAAAGTAGTAAATAGGAGGAGACACAATAGCCAGTAAAAAAAAAGAAGGCAGCCAGCAATTTATTGGCCAATCGGAAATAATCTCCTGCATTTTTCCATAACAGAAATGATGCCAAAAAAGAGCAGATGGTACACCCGATATACAATGAATTTGACAACTCGAAACTATCAAACATTTTCTTTTGCCATTATATTCTGAAAATAAAAATTATTCAATGAATGCTCCTAATCTCAATATCTATAAAAAGTGCAGGAAATCTCCAGTTTTTAAATGATTGAATTTTTATTGGTGATAGTATGAAAAAATAAAACCTTGTTAAACAGTCGCGTCTGCCATATTCGGAATGTCGGCAGCTTTGTATTCGCCGGCGTCTAGTTTCTTTTTGGTGGCTTCAAATGCGGTTAACGTGATATCGATGTCCTCGTCGCTGTGTACAGCAGTAGGAATTAGCCTATAAATAATATCTCCCTTTGGAATTACCGGGTATACTACGATAGAACAAAATACATGATAGTTTTCGCGTAAGTCCATCACCATCTGTGTAGCTTCCGGTACATCACCCTTCATATAAATTGGGGTTACAGGTGTGTTGGTATTGCCGATATCGAATCCTTTTTCTCTTAAACCATTTTGAAGGCGATTTACATTGTGCCATAATTTCTCTCTTAGCTGCGGCATGGTAGTTACCATTTCCATTCGCGTAAGCATTCCTTCTACAATCATCAGTGGAAGGCTTTTGGCAAATATCTGTGAGCGGGTATTGTAACGCAAAAATTTGAGTACTGCTTTTGGTCCGCTTATAAATGCACCAATGCTTCCCATACTTTTTACAAAGGTGCTGAAGTATAGATCCACTCCAGCCTGGCAACCTTGGGCCTCATCTGCCCCTGCACCAGTTGGTCCCATGTAGCCAAAGCCATGTGCATCATCAATTAACAATCGGAACTGATATTTTTGTTTTGTGGCTACAATTTCCTTTAGTATTCCTTGCTCACCATCCATTCCAAAAACACCTTCTGTAATAACCAAAATGCCGCCGCCGGATTTTTCAATCATCTTTTCGGCTCGCTGCATTTGTTTTTCAAAATCTTCAATATTGTTGTGCTTAAACGCATAGGTATGTCCCATGTGTAAGCGAATTCCATCAATGATACAAGCGTGCGCCTCGGCATCATATACAATTACATCTCTTCGATTTACCAGTGCATCGATACAACTCATGATACCTTGGTACCCAAAGTTTAATAACATGGTGTCTTCGCGATTAACAAATTGACTGATTACTTTTTCAAGTTCCTCATGTTTGGCAGTATTACCACTCATCATCCTGGCACCCATCGGATTTCCCATTCCGTATTTTGCAGCCGCTATCGCATCTACTTCTCTTACACGTGGGTCGTTCACTAGTCCTAAATAATTATTCAGACTCCATACAATCATTTCCTTTCCACGAAAATGCATTCTTGGACCAAGCTCACCTTCCAATTTTGGAAAGGCAAAATAACCATGCGCCCTATCCATGTGTTGCCCTAGGGGCCCACCATCTTTCACTAATTTTTCAAAAACATCTGCCATAATTA
>JBIIVV010000138.1:0-8579 GCA_044339235.1 Ferruginibacter sp. | reverse complement strand
ATTTGTACCAATTGATCATCCGATGCAATCGCTCGCAAATGTTGGGCAAGTGTGGCCGTATCATTTGGAGAAAAGTACAAGGCGGCATCTCCGGCAACCTCTGGCATACTAGCAGTATTGCTGCAAATAACAGGCAAACCGCTCCACATAGCTTCTAATATCGGCAAACCAAATCCTTCAAAAATGGAAGGGTATACCAGGGCAAGTGCTTGCTGGTAGATAGCAGGAAAATCGGTTGCGTTGGTAAAGGAATCTTCTTTGGCTGCAGGTAATTCATTGAGCAAAAGCAGCCGTTGCTCCATTCCATTTTCTTTCATCAATCGTTTCACTTCTTCTTTTTCATTTTTCCCATCCCCTATCACCACTAGCGGAATATGGATATCATCTTTTAAAGCAATCATTGCTTTGCAGATGGCAATCAGATTTTTTCTGGGAGCGATGGAACTTACAAATAAAAAGTAGCGGTCGGGCAAATGGTATTTTTTCTTTACGGCAGCTTTTTCAATGGCAGTAATGGGTTGTTCAAATATAGGGTTGCAACTTTGATAGCAGACAGTTATTTTTTTGGCGGGGACTCCGTAATAATCAATCAGGTCATTCTTTGTTTGCTCACTGATAGCAATAACAGCATCTGCAATTTTACAGGCCCGTTTTATTTTCCACCGATGGGTATAGCGTTCATCGAGATGGTAAGTTTGCGGAAAGCGTTCAAAAATAAGGTCGTGAATAGTTACAACCGTTTGGATGTTCAGCTTTTCGATACCGCTGGGCAATTCATTGCTTAGTCCGTGGTAAATATCGAGTCCTGCCTGTTCGATCTGTTTTACCATTCCCATTCTGCGCCAGAGGGAGGGTAATTTTTGATACCATACATTATTGGGCAGTATGGTGCGAATATTGGAAAAATGGGGGGTATCGAATAAGTGGGTTTGTTTAGGAGCAAACAAAATATATTGGTGCTGGGAGAAATAACGGTTTAAAATAGTAAGCAGGGAGCGGGAATAGTTACCCAGTCCCGTTTTGTTTTGAAAAGCCCTTTTACCATCATAACCTATATTCATACTATTGACTGCTTAATAGGGTGCAAGATATAAAAAAGCAGGTTGTTTCGTTCATTACCCAACAACCCCGACAGCGGCTTCCAGCCCTGTCGGCGGTTATAGATGGGTCTATGTTATTCTAGTGGCATCTTCACCCCACTAACTGCTTCCAGCCCTATAGGAGACAATTGAAATCTGCAGGCGCTACCATCACTCCGCCAACCCCCGTCAGGGTTTTCAACCGCTGACGGGGTGGGTGGGGGATGGGTAAAATCCTTGCCGGCTAAATTTTTATCTTTTTGTATCTTGCGCCCCTGTTATCAATTAAAATCTAAATAGACAATCACTATGCAATTACAGGAATTAATACAAGCGGCCTGGGGCGACCGGGAATTATTGAAAGACATGAAGTATGCGGACGCTGTAAGGGCGGTCATTGAGGAGGTAGACAAGGGTCGACTTCGCACGGCCTCGCCTGTAGGCATTGCTGCAGATGGAAGCACTGACTGGCAAGTAAATGAATGGGTTAAACAAGGCATATTGATGTATTTTGCTATCCAGCAAATGGAAACAATGGTATTACCTCCATTTGAATTTTACGACAAGATGAAATTAAAAAGCGGCTATGCGGCACTGGGAGTAAGGGCAGTGCCCCATGCGGTGGCTAGGTATGGTGCTTATCTTGCTAAGAATGTGGTATTGATGCCTTCTTATGTAAATATTGGTGCTTATGTGGATGAGGGTACCATGGTGGATACTTGGGCCACAGTAGGAAGTTGCGCGCAGATTGGCAAGGGAGTTCACCTGAGTGGCGGTGTGGGTATTGGCGGTGTGTTGGAACCCCTGCAGGCAAGTCCGGTAATTATTGAGGACGGTTGTTTTATTGGCAGCCGTTGTATCGTGGTAGAAGGTGTGCGGGTAGAAAAAGAAGCGGTGTTGGGTGCCAATGTGGTGTTGACGCAATCTACTAAGATCATTGATGTAAGTGGAGCCGAGCCGATTGAAATGAAAGGAAGGGTGCCAGCGAGAAGTGTGGTAATTCCAGGTTCTTATACCAAGAAATTCCCTGCCGGTGATTTTGGAGTGGGTTGTGCATTGATCATTGGTCAGCGCAAACCATCTACCGATCTTAAAACAAGTTTGAATGATGCCTTGAGGGATTTTAATGTATCGGTGTAATAATTGATTTTTTGTTGGAAGCCTCCTTTAAAAAAGGGGGCTTCTTTAATTTAGAAAAATGGCGATAGTAAATCAAGGGTAATACAACGATGCAATTTAAAAATAGTAAAACGGCAGTACCGTTAGCCGGATTTGTCATTGCTTTTGCAGGGTCCATCTTGTTTTCTACCAAGGCGGTTATTGTGAAAATGGCATTTGAACAAACGCATACCGATGCATTGACGTTGCTTACGCTTCGGATGGTTTTTTCGCTTCCTTTTTTTATTGGTGCAGCAATATGGGTGGCTAATAAAAAGGGTAATCCATCACTTTCCGCTCGTCATTGGCTGAGTATTATTGCGCTGGGCTTATTTGGATATTATGTTAGCAGCCTCTTTGATTTTATTGGATTACAGTATGTGAGTGCAGGTTTTGAGCGGCTGATACTTTTTATATACCCTAGTTTGGTGGTGTTGATTAACGCGGCGATTTTTAGGCAAAAAATTACTAGGGTCCAAAAAATCGCGTTGGCGCTAACCTACCTTGGAATAGGCATCGCCTATTGGGGGGAGCTTACCATTGACACCAGCCATCCTCATTTTTTTGTAGGCTGTATCCTAATATTTATCTGCGCCATTACTTATTCCATTTATGTTGTGGGAAGTGGCAAATTGATACCGTTGGTAGGGGCCACCAAGTTTACAACCTATGCGATGCTAGCGGCTACCGCCGGGATATTGGTTCATTTTTTAATTGCCAATAATTACAATAATATTCCTGCAGGCGATTCGTTTTGGCAGTATGGTTTTTTATTGGCCATCATAGCCACTGTTATTCCGGCGTTTTTGATTGCCCATTCGATGAAGCGGATCGGCACTAATAATGTGGCAATTGTATCGAGCATTGGACCGGTGAGTACGATTTTGCAGGCACATTTTTTGTTGGGAGAGCCCATTATTACTGAGCAGGTGATTGGCACAGTGATGGTGATTGCGGGTGTATTGTTGACCGGATGGAAGGGAAGGTCGCTAGAAATATAGTTGGCAATAGCTTTTGGGCGATTAGGGTTTAGTTATTTATATTTGCAGCCCTTATTGCAATTGCCCAGGTGGCGAAATTGGTAGACGCACTGCCTTCAGGTGGCAGCGTTCGCAAGGATGTGCTGGTTCGAATCCAGTCCTGGGCACCATATTGTTTTATAGAAACAACAAAAAAAATGCCTCCAAGCTTGGAGGCATTTTTTTGTTCCGAGATGACATCTTTTTTTCCGAGATGTCATCTTCCCAAAAAAGATGTCATCTCGGAAAAGAATTGATTACCGAATAGCGGCGTGATCATTTCTATAATGTTCCAATAATTCATCGCCACCAAAATCATGTTTTAAATCACGAAGCACCGAGTGGATATGGTTGGCATTGTTTTGTGTATTGTCGTATTCAATTAAAATTGTTGGTCCCTGAATTCGGTAATAGGAGCCATTGCCAATTTCAGGTTTTGTATTGCCGGCCCATGCAAACCAAAGCTGGTCAAGACCGGCCTGTTGAATTTCTTTCAACATCTTTTCTGCAAATAAGGTAGTAAAGCGATGAACGTATACACTAACTAATTGTAAAAAGAGCGCTTGTTGACTCTTATTTAATTCGCTGTATTTAATACCGGCTGGTTCTCCCAATAGGGCATTCCTTTTATCAAAGCTAAGAATGTCTTTGTAGGCCACTGTGTCAATGATTGTTTTTTGTACTTGTGCTTTGGAGAGGGAATGCAATAAAGCAAAGCCCTTATCAGTTTCATCTTTCAAAACCTGTGTGCCTGTTTTGGAGCCACTGAGTACAATGGCTGGATTGGTACCCAAAAAGGCAGGCGTTCCGGAGCTGAGCTTTTTTTTGTCAACAGAAAAATTAAAGGAAATATGATGTCCTTCAAAACGCCATCCCCAAATGGTTTTGGCCGAAGGGATACCAAAAATAGAAATATGGTAATTGCCTGGATCACGGAAATGATCATCTGGCTTTCTTTTTTCCAACTCAATCAAAACATTTTCCAGTTGCATGATTTCCTTGGTTTTGTTATAAGCAGCATCACTTAAACAGGTTTTTAATAAATCAAAGGCAGCTGCTTTTTGTTCAGCATTCATTTCATTGAATGTAATCCCCTTTCTTTCAAATGGTACAAAATGATAGTTGTACCGCTCCTCCCCATCAAAAGGAAAAAGCGTGTTTAATTTTTGTGAATCATTGAGCATGCCAATAAAAAGATTGGCCTTTTCTACTGTACCCTGACTTTTAATATTTCCAGTAAAGAAAAAAAGAAGGGTGGTTAAAAAAATAATAGGTCGCATAATTAATAGTCAGTTTAAATTGAAATATGAATGTAGACAATAATTATAAACAATTGGGTTAAATGAAGAAATAGCATGAAAATTAGGCAGGTGTAAGTAAATGGAATAGCATAGCATTATAAATTTTTTAAGGGCAGCCATAATTGAATATTTTTTAGATATGCAACAAAATTTTTACGAATAGGCTACATATTAATTTTTTTTTAAGTTTGAATAACTAACCCATTTTTTAAAGTAAAACAAATAGCCGTAAAGCCTCGCATTTCTTTTTTAAATTAACTAACAAAATAAAATCACTGGCTGAAAAAGAAAAAAAACGAAACATGAAAGATTTGTTTCTTAGGAGCAGTTGATGCTTTTATTGCTCCTGTAATATCAAAATATTCATCAATATCAACTATTTTAAGCTCTTTGTTAAATTGGCAACTCCCTTAAAATTTGTTTTCAATCATAGCACCATTTAAAACTGCATCAGTTATCCATCTTACATAGGCCCTAATGCTGATACAATAAATAATAATAATAGGTTTTTCACAATATTTTTTAGGTTTATAATTTTTGAATAGATTTAAATGAAGATGTAAGACATATAATATACTTTTAAATACAAGCTACTATTAAAAAGTAAATCTTGCTGTTTTATCAAAACAATAGATTACCTTACTTATAATATATTGTGTTTTTATAAAAATCCCCTATGAGAAAAACGGAAATGATCAATTTGATCAATGTTGATAAATATTCTGTTACCCCTAAATATTTGCAAATAGTAAATTGTGTGATCCGTGAAATTGAGAATGGTAATATCCATGATGGAGACAATATGCCATCTATCAATGAGCTAAGTGATGAGCTCGATATATCAAGAGATACAGTAGAAAGAGGCTACCGGCATTTGAAAAACATTGACATTATTGATGCAGTTCCAAGACAGGGATATTACATTAAAAATACCCAATTCAAACAACCCCTTAAAATATTTTTGTTATTCAATAAATTGAGCGCACATAAAAAAACCATCTACGATTCTTTTGTTGCTTCGCTCGGGGATCAGGCAATTATTGATTTTTATATTTACAACAATGATTTCTTATTATTTAAAAATTTACTTACAAATAAGAAATTTGATTATACCCATTATGTAATTATCCCTCATTTTATAGAGGGTGGTGAAAATGCTAGTGAACTCATCAATGCAATTCCAAAACACAAGCTGGTAATACTTGATAAGTTAGTTAGCGGAATAACGGGTGAGTACTCCGCCGCCTACGAGAATTTTGAAAAAAACATTTACACTGCTTTAAATGAAGCTGTGAATCTTTTAGCAAAATACCATACATTAAAAATAATTTTCCCTGCCTACAGTTATTATCCACCAGAAATATTAAGTGGATTTAAACAATTTTGTCATGACAATGCCTTTACCTACAAAGTGGTAAGCGATATAGCAAATGAGACTGTAAATGATGGAGAAGTGTACATCAATGTAATGGAAGACGACCTGGTAATATTGATCGAAAAAATAATTTCATCTAAATTAGAAATTGGCAAACAGATTGGTATTATCTCTTACAATGAAACCCCGATTAAGAATTTTATTTTAAATGGGATAACAACCATCTCCACAGATTTTTGTCAAATGGGAATTACTGCATCCCAATTGGTTTTGTCTAATATAAAACAATGCGTTGAAGTGCCTTTTAAACTTACATTGAGGGCATCCCTATAAATATTGATCTAATAATCAAGACCGATATTTTTTATTTTCTTAACCAAAAATCAGCCTTTAACAATTCAACTCAAGACAGAGGGAGAGAAATATTTTTGAATAGTTTACAGCCTTTACACAATGAAATATAATTTGGATGGTTTCAAAAAATCCCCCAATCAGGTCAAGACAGGATAGAGATGAATTTATTATATTTTAGTTTGCATCAGCACCAATGGATGTAAATGGAGATGGTAAAATGAATTTTATAATCGATGGCTGGTTTGGAAAAGCCCTGCCCTTGCGCGAAAATCTAGGTAATAACAACGAATGAAAATTAAATGACATCGTCACATTAACCTCGTAATATTGAAAGTGTACGAGCATGGGATGGGGATGGACTTAGGCTGCAGAAAAATAATTCCCGTGTAGTCAGAAACAAATATTAAGTGCCACGCACTGTATATTTGAAGAAGCATAAGGCATAACTGCACCTACCAATCTTGCGGGGATTCTGCAAGTTGTAAAAGTTTTTTTAAAGGTGCCCCGAGCAACATTTTTTGTATTTGCGATTAAGTTCAGTACATTTAATTAAGTTTTTCAGTTAAGACAGTGTTGTGCTTTTTTAGTTCCGCACAGTAGGTTGACTCAAAACGTTAATTTCTGGAACTGCGAAAAGGGGTTTTCCTGAACGAACTGTCCATAAATAAGGGAGTAATTATTTATTCTCAATCTAATAAGCATAAGCTGTTTAATCGTTTTTTTAATAAAATATACTAAGCTATCATGAAGAAAAAAAGTTACTCCAAAAGGTTATTGTTTTTACTTGTAGTGCTGCTGTCAGTGGGCATTTCCTGTTCAAGCAAGAAGGAATCAGCATCAACCGATTCAAAGGACCCCAAAATTACCAATCTTAAATTACCCGAAGGTTTTCATGCTGACCATCTTTATGGCCCTTCTGAAAACGGTGATGGGTCTTGGGTATCCATGACCTTTGATGGTAAGGGGCGTATTATTGCCTCTGATCAATATGGAGCGATGTACCGATTAAAGGTTCCAGCCATTGGAGATACTAGCAAAACAACCATTGAAAGAATTAATATTTATGATAATCCAGCAGCAGCGGATACAGCCAATCACAGGGTAAGTATCGGCTATGCACATGGCTTATTATGGGCTTTCAATAGTCTTTATGTGATGGTTAATAATGAGGGGGACACTTCTTTCAAAAAAGAAAGTGGTTTATATAGGTTGCAAGATACCAATGGAGACGACCAGTTTGATAAAGTAACCCTGCTCAAGGCCATTGATGGAGGAGGAGAGCATGGGCCGCATAGCGTGGTATTATCGCCCGACAAACAATCGATTTATGTGATTGCCGGCAATTTTACCAAAATACCCGAAATGAATGCTTACCGGAATATTCCAGATGGCAAAATGGACAATCTTTTTCCGCTGATTAAGGATCCTAACGGTCACGATAACACGGTAAATTGGCAGGGTGGCTGGATAGCGCATGTAGATTCTACCGGCACCAATTGGGAATTGATTGCTTCGGGATTCCGCAATCCTTTCGATATGGCGTTCAATGACCAGGGCGACCTATTTACCTACGACTCTGATATGGAGTGGGATTTTGGAACCCCTTGGTACCGTCCTACAAGAATATGTCATGTAACCAGTGGTGGTGAATTTGGCTGGCGCCCAGGTACCGATAAATGGTCACCCGCTTATCCAGATAATTTGCCTCCGGTGATCAATGTTGGACAGGGCTCACCCACCAATATGTTTAGTGGTATCAATGCTCGTTTTCCAGAAAAATATCGTCGTTCTTTATTCGCTTTTGATTGGAGCTTCGGAATCATCTATGCTATTCATAACGAAGTGGATGGAGCTTCTTATAAAACTACTGGCGAAGAATTTATTTCCGGCTCTCCATTACCGTTAACCGATGGTGTGATAGGACCTGATGGCGCTTTGTATTTTTTAACAGGAGGTCGTAGGTTGGAGTCAGATCTTTACAGAGTGTATTATGGCGACAATACCGGCAACAATGAAAAATTGGCGGTAGCAGCATTAACCGATGCACAAAAAACAAGACGCAAATTAGAAACCTTTCACGGTGCAGCTACAGCTGGTGCAGTTGATTTTGCTTGGCCTTATTTAAAAGACAGTGATCGTTTTATTAGATATGCTGCAAGAATTGCTATCGAGGCGCAGCCGCTTAATCAATGGCAGGATAAAACAATCAATGAAAAGGATCCCGTTATCCTTACACAAGCCGCTATAGCAATGGCGCGCAGAGGGAATGCGGCTTCCAAAAGCCAGTTGTTGA
>JBIIVV010000137.1:0-8619 GCA_044339235.1 Ferruginibacter sp. | reverse complement strand
TATTTTAAATAAGCGGCAGCACAAGCATACCAAATGGGTGATGTTATTAATGACAATATTGATAGTCATTACTGGCCATTTAGGAGGCTCCATCACCCATGGCTCTGATTATCTTACCAAAGTATTTACATCCGATGATACAGTTATGGGAAATGCCGTAAGAAAGCCGATTAAGAATGTACAAGAGGCAGTAGCTTATACAGATGTAATTCAGCCTATCCTTACTTCAAAATGTTATGGATGTCATGGGCCTAATAAACAAAAGGGAAAATTGAGGATGGATCTTCCAAATTTCATATTGAAAGGCGGGAAAGACGGGCCAATTATTTCGGCAGGAAAAGCAGATGAAAGTGATTTGATAAAAAGAATCCTACTGTCAAAAGAAAACAAAGATCATATGCCCCCAATAGAAAAACCTCAGCTGAGTAAGCATGAGATGGATCTTTTGTATTGGTGGATTAATACCGGTGCTGATTTTACAAAAAAAGTAAATACCCTTCCTCAATCTGAAAAGATAAAACCAGTCTTGCTTTCTCTTCAGTCTGCCGAAATAAAGGAACTGGCTAAACTATCGGATATACCAGATCAAGCAGTAGAAAAAGCGGATGAGCTGGCCATTCAACAATTGAAGGCAAGAGGTATCGCAGTATCTACTGTAGCACAAAACAGCAATTACCTGTCGGCAAACTATGTAGCCATTGAGGCGATGACGGATAAGGATTTGCAATTATTGGCGCCATTGCGCAAGCAGCTGCTCTGGCTTAAATTGGGCAACTCAACCCTCTCCGATCAGCAGATGGAAATAATTGCCAGCCTTTCATCCCTCACCCGTTTGTCGTTGGAAAGAACTGCCATCACAGACAAAGGAATACTTACACTTCAAAAACTTTCCTCACTTCAGTATATCAACCTTGTAGGAACCAAGGTTACTGCAAAAGGTATTGCACAATTGAAAGGATTGAATCAACTCGGACAAATCTATTTGTACCAAACATCCATATCAGGAAATGATTGGAGCGAACTTAAAAAAATATTTCCTAAGGCTGTTATTGATTCTGGTGGATACACAATGCCCTTGCTAGAAGGAGATACTTCCGAATTAAAAGCCGCGGTGATAAGAAAGTAAAAAATTATACAAATTTTAAATCAACAACAATGAAGAAAAAAGTATTGATCGCTATTGCCATCATAACAAGCTGCTTGGGTATGGTATCCTTTTATCAACCAAAAGATAATGCATTAACACAATCAGAAAAAAAATCAGGATGGAAATTATTATTTGATGGCAAAACGCTGAATGGCTGGCGGATGTACCAAAATATTTCAACCGAATGCTGGGGAATCAATAATGGAGAGCTCTATTGCAAGGGTGATAATAACGAAGAAAATAAACTTCGGGCGGACATTATCACTACCGAGAAATACCAAAATTTTGAATTATCCGTTGACTGGAAAATTGCCCCTGAATCAAATAGCGGAATTTTATACCAGGTTACTGAACAACATGAAAAGCCCTATCTCAGTGGGCCGGAATATCAGATAATAGACGATATCGGCTTTCCACAAAAATTGGAAGAGTGGCAAATGACAGGATCTGATTATGCAATGTACACGGCTAGTTCAAGGCCTACCAACCCAATTGGCCAATACAATACCTCAAGAATTATAGTGAAAGGTACTCACCGAGAATATTGGTTAAACAATGTTAAAGTAGTTGAGTTTGAAGCCTTTACTCCTGACTGGGAAAACCGAAAGGCTACTGGAAAGTGGAAGATTGCTCCAGAGTATGGAATAGCCAAAAATGGCTACATCTGTTTACAGGATCATGGAGGTGGGGTATGGTTTAAAAATATTAAAATTAGAAAATTATAGCGCCAATTATTAAAAATATTCCTATCCGATGGTAGTTTTTTTTAAATCAAACGATGTATGAAACAATTATTTTGTGTTTTACTGATAGCAAATTTCTTGTCTGTGCAGGGGCAAAAAATGCCTGCCGTTTACCCCATACCTTCCAAACCACAACTGGCTTGGCACGACATGGAATATTATTGGTTTACTCATTTTGGACCCAATACATTTACAGATAAGGAATGGGGGCATGGAGATGAACCCGAAGATATTTTCAATCCTACTCAATTGGATTGCAGGCAATGGGCAAGGCTTGCCAAAGCTGCTGGAGCAAAGGGTATTATCATTACTGCAAAACACCATGATGGATTTTGCCTATGGCCCAGCAAATACTCCACCCACACTGTAAGGGAAAGTAAATGGAAAAATGGAAAAGGCGATGTGGTAAAAGACTTGTCGCTGGCTTGTAAAGAATTTGGCTTAAAGTTTGGCGTGTACCTATCCCCGTGGGATCGTAACCATCCTAACTATGGAACGCCAGAATACAACCAAGTATTTGTAAATATGATGACGGAAATTTTTGCCAACTATGGACCAATTTGGGAATTTTGGTGGGATGGAGCCAATGGTGAAGGTCCAAACGGAAAGAAACAAGTGTACGATTGGGAATTGTTTAGAAATACTATAAAAAAACTCTCTCCTAATACAGTGGTGTTTAGCGATGTGGGTCCCCATATACGGTGGGTGGGCAATGAGAGTGGTTTTGCAGGTGCCACCAACTGGAATTTACTTAATATAACTGGGTTTTCTGCAGGTGCAGAGGGCCCTTCTACCGATACACTCAACAGAGGAAATATGTTTGGCGAAAAATGGATACCTGCCGAATGTGATGTAAGCATTCGTCCAGGTTGGTTTTATCACAAAGAAGAAGATAATAAAGTAAAAACTCCTGCCTATCTATTTGACCTATACCTGAAATCTGTAGGACGTGGTGCTAATTTATTATTAAACATACCCCCAGACCGCACTGGCCTTATTAATGCCAATGATTCGGCAGCATTACTAGGTTTTAAAAAATTGAAGGAGCGTAATTTTAGCACCAATCTTTTATTAAAAAAAGGAACCAATATAAAAAACAATATTTCCGGCAAGTCAACTATTCAGCTTACAGATAAAAAACAAAGCAGTTTTGAAACATTATCAACTGGCGCTACTGCTGCAATTACTATTCAACTAAGCAGCTCCACAACGATCAATGCGATTCAACTGAGTGAGCCAATTGAGCTGGGACAGCGTATTTACAATTTTAGCATTCATTTAAAGGATGCAAAAGGCACCATATTAAAAGAAATCAAAGGCACTACCATTGGAAGAAATCGTATCCTTAGTTTCCCTTCTGTTACAGCACAACTGATAGAGATAATGATTGAGGGATCAAAGGAAACTCCGCTTTTAAGTGAATTAGCAGCTTACCAGATAGATGAAAATTTGGTTGAAAAATAGCGGTTTGAAATGACTTGGGAGGTCAATAATGAAGATAATTAGTTATTTATTGAAACTTATAAACTCATCAATATCAATCTTTTCAATAAAATTGTATGTTCTAGGAGCTAACTGATTGAAAAAAAAACATTACAACTTGCCAATTTAACATCACGAATATTAAGGAAAACTGGCTAAATTTATACTAACTTATTTAACTTTTTTGTAGGAGGAAGTCATAAAAAGCATATTATTAAAAGGCACTATCCAAATTATTTTACTTGAACGAATAAAAGTTTCAACGGAATAATAATATGGAAAAAAGATCTCGGTATTTTTTTAAAATTATTTTTTCAATGAAACGGTTAAATAAGAATTTCCTTTTTATAATACTACTGATTACAGTAATGCAATTGCTGTCATGTGAGCCTGAATTACCCAAAGAGGTAGCAGCTGTATATGAACAACTTCCAGAGAAGATGGATTACAATCTTCATGTAAAACCTGTTCTGTCCGATAAATGTTTTTCCTGTCATGGCCCTGATAAAGCCAAGCAAAAAGCCGGTCTCCGCTTAGATATTCAATCCTTTGCATATGCCGAGCTTCCAGAAAGTCCGGGCAAGGTGGCTATTAACCCAGGCAATTTAAATGGAAGTGAATTATTTCACCGGATCATTTCCGAAGATCCAGAATATAAGATGCCTTCTCATAAATCGCATCTTGTACTTTCACCCAAAGAAAAAGCCATTCTAATTAAATGGATTCGACAAGGAGCAGATTATAAACCGCATTGGGCTTTTGTTAAACCCGAAAAAGAGGATATACCCGAAATTGGATTCAAGAATTGGGCAATCAATCCTATAGACAATTTTATAGGGCACACGCTGGAGTTAGAGAAATTACAGCCCTCTAAACAGGCTGCAAAAGAATTATTATTTAGACGTGTTACACTAGATCTTACTGGACTTCCCCCTACCATCGAAGAAATAGACGCATTTATCAAAGACAAGTCTGCCAATGCTTACGAAAAGCAAGTGGATCGATTGTTGCAGTCGCCCCACTATGGTGAAAAGATGGCAGTAGATTGGCTAGACCTTGCCCGCTTTGCCGATTCGCACGGATATACTGTTGACAGAATAAGGGATATGTCGCCCTACCGCGATTGGGTAATTGGAGCTTTCAATAAAAACTTACCCTACAATCAATTCATTCAGTGGCAACTCGCCGGCGACCTGATGCCGAATCCTAACAAAGAAATGCTAATTGCTACTGCCTTCAACAGATTGCACCAGCAAAATATGGAGGGGGGGATTATTGATGAAGAATTTCAAACTGAATATGTTATTGATCGAACCAACACTGCAGGAGTTGCCATCATGGGACTTCCTATTGGATGCGCAAGATGCCACGATCATAAATATGACCCAATTTCACAAAAAAATTATTACGAAATGTTTAGCTTCTTCAATAAAGTAAAAGAAGCAGGACAAATTTCTTGGGATGATGCGATGCCCTCTCCCGCAATCTTACTCCCCTCGGAGGAAAAGGAAAAAATACTTCTATTCATACAAAATGATGTTAGCAACCAAGAAAACAAACTAACAGAAACCAAAAAAAAATCTGCTGTAGCTTTTCAGAATTGGCTGCAATCTAAAAAATATCAACAATTTCAAAAGGAATTGATTCCTCAAAATGGACTCCAAGCTCAGTACAATTTTAATAATGGGAACTTGAAAAATGGGGTTGAGGGCAAACAGTCTGGTGCAAAGAAAAATGAACTTAAAAGTTCAAGCTCCGATAAAGCGGTACTTGAAAAAAGGGGAGATGGAAAAGCGCTTGTATTAAATGGAGATCAATGGTTTGATCTTAGTCCAGCGGGTATTTTTAGCAAATCGGATCCATTTAGTATTGCTATTAGCTTGTTCATTCCCAGTGATTTTAAAGAGGGCGTTATCTTTCACAAATGCTATTCAGAAAGGCTATATAATTATAGAGGGTATCACATGTACCTCAAAGACAATCAACTTACAGTAAATTTGTCGCACGCGGCACCTTCCAATGCTATTTCCAGAATTACCCAACAGCCAGTTCTGCGCAATCAATGGATTCAACTAACGATGACCTATGATGGCTCCTCCAAAGCCCAGGGATTGAAATTATTTCAAAATGGTAAGGAGCTAGAACTTGAAACAACCATGGATCAGCTGACAAAAGACATTTTGATGAATTCGAGTGAAACGCTTTCACGCAATATATCGAATCAACCTGCACTTCAAATTGGTGCTTGGGATAGAGGACTTGGATTTAAAGGAGGAAAAGTAGATGACATTCTAGTATATAACCGGACATTAACGGATTATGAAATAAAAATTATTGCAGGTCAGGCTAACTGGGCTTCCATTGCAAACAAACAACCCGATCAGCTTTTGGACAATGAAGTCAGTGCTTTGCGAAATTATTATTTATCTGCTATTGATGCAGGCGTTCTTGCAGAGCAAAAAAAATTGCAACAAATTCGAACAACACTGGCAGATTCTACAGAACAGATAAAGGAAGTAATGGTAATGCAGGATGCACCCAAACCCCGGAAAACATTTATTCTTGTTAGAGGTAATTATGACAATTTCGGAGAAGAGGTTTTCCCTAATACTCCCCCATCCATACTTCCATTTTCAAAAAACCTGCCTAAGAATCGGTATGGGCTTGCCCAATGGCTTACGGATCCCAACCATCCGCTAACGGCAAGGGTAGCAGTAAACCGTTACTGGCAAAATTTTTTTGGAACCGGCCTTGTTAAAACAGCGGAGGATTTTGGCAACCAAGGAGAGCTACCTAGTCACCCAGCATTATTGGATTGGCTGGCTGTTACTTTCAGCGAATCGGGCTGGAATACAAAAAAATTATGCAAGCTGATGGTGATGTCAGCTACCTATCAACAAGATTCAAAAGCAATTGCATCCATTCAAATAAAAGATCCAGAAAACAGGTTGTTATCGCATGGCCCCTCCATTCGCTTAACAGCGGAAATGATTCGAGACAATGCTTTAATGGCAAGTGGATTGCTGAACAATAAAATAGGAGGAATAAGTGTTAAGCCTTACCAGCCGGATGGGCTTTGGGAAATTAATAATACCACCTATACAGCCGATTCGGGTGACGCGGTATACCGTAGAAGTTTGTATGTGCTGATCAAACGTTCAGTACCCAACCCTACCCTTTCCACCTTTGATGCTCCCTCTAGAAGTTATTGTGTAGCTCGAAGGCAAAGAACAAATACCCCACTGCAAGCTTTGGTAACGCTCAATGATCCAACATTTGTAGAAGCAGAAAAAATAATGGGTCAGCAAATTGCTACAGCACCTGATGGTAGAAAAGGTATTATAGAAATTTACAGAAAACTTACTGGGCTTACCCCCAGTAAAATTGAGCTTGAATTATTGGAAGCCATTCAAACTAGCGAGCTAAAAAAGTTCAGGGGAAATACTAAAAAAAATAAAGGCTGGTTAACTGCAGGGCAGTACATAGTGAATAAAAATATTGAACCAGCTTTGATAGCTGCCAATGCGGTAGTGGCCAGTGTTATTGTAAACTCTGACGCTTCTCTAACAAAAAGATAAATTATGAGCGATCATCACAAAGAACCATTCAAGTTGAATCTACCAGAATTGAATCAAATGAACAAGGGATGGGATAGGCGTAATTTCCTAACCAAAACATCTTTAGGTATTGGTGCTATAGCGCTTGGATCATTGCTAGGAAAAACGGTATTAGGAAAAGCCGCAGGTGCAGTAGCTGCTGAAGGCTCTTCCGCATCGATCGAGGAGGAAATCCTTCGGGCGATTCCCCATTTTGCACCCAAGGCAAAACGGGTGGTGTATCTGTTTATGAGCGGTGGCCCTTCTCAATTTGAAACATTTGATTATAAGCCAAAATTAGTCAACATGTTTGGCCAGCCACTTCCCGACTCTATAAGACAAGGGCAACGATTAACCGCAATGAGTGGCAGTCAAACTGTTTTGCCGATTGTGCCTTCTATTTTCAAATTTAACCAACATGGAGAGTCGCAGACTTGGATAAGTGAAATGCTTCCACATACTGCTAAAGTGGTCGATGATTTGTGTATCATCAAATCCATCCATTCAGAAGCAATCAATCATGACCCTGCCATTACTTTTTTTCAAACCGGTAATCAATTACCAGGAAGAGCTTCTATAGGATCTTGGGTAAGCTATGGACTAGGATCGGATAATAAAAATCTACCTGCATTTATTGTACTGGTTTCAAAAAATGCCAGCAAAGATCAACCCTTGTATTCAAGATTGTGGGGCAATGGATTTTTGCCCTCCGAGCACCAGGGGGTGCAGTTCAGGTCCGGAAAAGACCCTGTATTATATTTGGATAATCCAGAAGGGTACGATGGTGCAGACAGAAAAGAAATGCTAGCCTATTTATCAAAATTAAGTACGCTACAAAATGATGCTTACGGTGATCCGGAAGTGCAAGCTAGGATTGCCCAATATGAAATGGCCTTTCGCATGCAAACATCTATACCTGAGGTAATGTCTACCGCTGATGAAACGGATGAGGTTTTTGACCTCTATGGCCCTGATAGCCGTGACCCTGGTTCTTATGCAGCCAATTGTATTCTCGCAAGAAAGTTATTGGAAAAAGATGTAAAATTTGTACAGCTATACCATCAAGGATGGGATCACCATGGTGGCCTTCCCGAGGGGATGGCGCGGCAATGTAAGGATACTGACCAGCCAACGGCTGCCTTTATTAAGGATCTAAAAAGAAGAGGATTATTGGAAGACACATTGGTAATCTGGGGAGGCGAATTTGGAAGAACGGTTTATTCGCAAGGAAAACTAAAAGCAGACGATTATGGCCGCGATCATCATCCCCGCTGTTTTACTATGTGGATGGCAGGAGCTGGAGTAAAACCAGGTATTAGTTATGGTGAAACCGATGACTTCAGTTACAATGTAGTTAAAGACCCAGTGCACGTGCATGATTTTCATGCCACCCTATTACATCTATTGGGAGTAGATCACGAAAGACTTACCTATAAATTTCAGGGTAGGCGTTTCCGATTGACTGATGTAGAAGGTAAGGTAGTAAGGGATATTTTAAGTTAAAAAAAGAAGCTAAAAACTAAACCCCTAAAACCCTAAACCAATAAAGTTAACTTTTAAAAATAAAAAAATGATCTCCAGAAAAAATTTCCTAATCAACTCATCGATGGCTTCAGCCCTAACTGTTGCCAAAACAAGTGCTGGTTTTTCA
>JBIIVV010000136.1:0-8674 GCA_044339235.1 Ferruginibacter sp. | reverse complement strand
ACCTTGTCCGATTTTTGGATTATTGTACAACAAAATTAGTGGTTTTATAGGCAATATTTGCTTCTACTCGTAGATTGCAACATATTTTCAAATTGGTATTGAGTTCTATATTATATATATATAATTTGTCAGGGAATAGTATTGGTTCTAATTTATAAATAGAACTAATTTTTTTATATTATAAATAAAACTGCTATTTACAGTTTCCTCTTTTCAATTATTGGCCAAAAACAGTGATAAGATATATTGAATAATAGCATTTGTCTTTTCCAATGCAAAATCGCTCCATTCATCTTTCTAAATTAAGGCATCTAAAATTTAAATAATATTAAAAAGTATTGCAAATAAGGGGAAGGTCCCTGAAGGCAGGATTCTGCCAAATTAAATCAAAAATCCACCTGTATTTTATGAGAAAGCATCTATCATCCCTGTTATCCTTAATCTTTATTTTTTTTGCTGGCATGCAAAATTTAAATGCACAATGTGATATCAATAACCCATATGATAAAATCATGAGTGCATTCCATTCTTCCATTGCTTTAAAATCTAATGGCACATATGCTGTATGGGGACAATTGATGAACAAAAATGGAACAAGTGATGTTCTCTCGCCACAAGATATAAATTCTACCAATTATCCGGGTTTGACTGGCACAGTTTTAAAGGCAAGTGTTGGTGGATTTGTGAATACAAATAATTCATTTAGTAGTGATACATATTTTACACAAGGTGTTGTTTTGACTACAAATGGACTATTTGCATGGGGCACCGAAGGTTCAGTTTTAAGTAAAGATTTAACGACAAGTTCAACTTTTCAAAAGATAAGTTCTCCAACTGGTGGAGATGTAAATACCGGTTTACCTTCAGGTGTCGATCCGTCTGAAGTGACCATGTTAATTGCTGCAAATAGGACATTGGTGATTTTAACCAATTCAGGTTCTGTTTGGATTTTATCTTTAGTATCTAATGAATTAACTGCAAATGGTTTAACTGGAACTCCATCATCAACTGAAGCTAAAACTTGGTACAAAGCAAAAACAGCATCTGGTGTTTATTTAGCGGGTGTCAAAGCTGTTAGGCTGCAGGTAAGTAATGTTAACTACAATGCAATCATGGCATTGACTACAACAGGCTCTATTTTCACCTGGGGTAAAACAACTTATCTAGGAAATGGTACTAACGTAACTTCAAAGAATTATGCCACACTCATGACTTTACCAAGTGAATTTACAAGCTCCAATATTCCAAAAATGATTGCAGTAACTGGAGGAAGTGGATATAATCCAATCGAACCTTCAGGCGTTAAAAACACTTTATATGTTCTTAGTAATTCGGGGGCGCTGTATTCACTTGGAGACAACTCAGATAAACAAATTGGTGATTTTACAACTATTGAAAGCTTGTCATGGGTTAATGCCGAAAGAGTAAATGGAACGAATTTTTCTAACGTAAATTCAATCTCTGTTCAAGAGCATGATGGTTCTTGGCCTGGTGTTGCTATCGTTACAAAGACAGGAGATTTATACACTTGGGGTAATAATAGTGGATTAATGATTGGCCGAAACGACCAAAATACTTTGTACGACCCTGGGTTTCCCAATGGATTTACTTCTGGTACAGATAAAGCTTTATCGGTGGAATTGGGTGGACATACATCTGTATATTTAAAAGAAGGGTCTACACAATTTTGTTATGTAGGCCACAAGGTTGGTGGTAGTATGGGAGACGGTTCAACTGATAATACAAATGAGTCCACATTTAATTGCACTGGTACGCCAAGTTTATCAATATGTGGATCCGTTCCAGTAGCAGCATCTACAACTGCTTCAACAATTGTCGCAAATCCCACAACTATAGCTGCAAATGGCACAACAACCTCTACGATAACAGTGCAATTGAAGGAAGCGAATAGCACAAATTTAACTTCAACAGGTGGTACAGTTGTTATTACAACAAATAAAGGGACAATTAGTAGTGTCACTGATAATAATGATGGCACTTATACTACTGTTCTTACTAGCTCTCTTATTGTTGAGACGGCAACATTGTCTTATACATTAAATGGAGCGGCTGGTACTAATACCGCATCTGTTAATTTTACAATTGCTACAAATCCTGTAATTTCTGCCACTGGTACATTGAGTGCATTTTCATCTTGCTTAGGCACTGCATCGGCAGAGCAAAGTTTTACAGTGGGGGGCAGTAATCTAACTGCAGACCTTACCATCACAGCGCCAATAGGATTTGAGGTTTCAACTACTTCGGGTAGTGGATTTTTATCAACCGTCACAATAAGTCAATCTGGTGGAACTGTTACCAGCACAACTGTATATGCCAGGTTATCCGCAGCTGCTACCGGTACTCCATCCGGAAGTATAACCTGTACTTCAACAGGAGCAACAACACAAAATATTAGTGCATCTGCTACAGTGAATGCATTGCCCACCATTACCTTGGGTGCTGTAACCAATATCAATACCAGTGCAACTAGTTTTAGTTTGCCCTATACAGCAACCACAGGAAGCCCCAATCAATATTCAATAGCAACCGTCACACCAACTGCTATGGCTAGTTTTAGTGTTGTAACCAATGCGGCTTTGGGATCAAGTCCGATTAGCATTCCTGCACCTGCTAGTTCGGTGAGTACATATAATTTTACTATAACAGCAAAAAATACAACGACGGGATGTGTATCAAGCGGCACGCCGTTTACTGTTCAAGTGGTTAAAGATAATTCAACAATTGTAGTTACAGGGTCTACCAGTTTTAATTACAATGCTTCAGCACAGGGGCCTTCCGCGAATACAAAAACCGGCTCCACCGGCGCAGTAACTTATAGTTATAGTGGTGTGAGTCCAACAGTTTATTCGGCTAGTGCAACTGCCCCTACTGCAGTAGGTACTTACCAAGTAGTTGCTACATTAGCAAGTGATGCCAATTATAATGGCATAAGTTCTGTGGCTTTTGCCTTTGAAATAGTAAAAGACAATTCAACCATTGTGGTAACCGGGCTTACGAGTTTTAATTACAATGGCTCAGCACAAGGTCCTTCCACGAATACCAAAACCGGCTCCACCGGCGCAGTAACTTATAGTTATAGTGCTGTGAGTCCAACAGTTTATTCGGCGAGTGCAACTGCCCCTGCTGCAGTAGGTACTTACCAAGTAGTTGCTACATTAGCAAGTGATGCCAATTATAATGGCGCAAGTTCTGTGGCTTATGCATTTAACATTATCAATAATATTTCTACCATTACTGTTACAGGATTAACCAGTTTTACTTACAATGGTTCAGCTCAGGGCCCTACTACGAATACCAAAACTGGCTCCACCGGTGCGGTAACGTATAGCTATAGCGGTGTGAGTCCAACAGTATATGCGACTACTTCAACTGCGCCCACTGCAGTAGGTACTTATCAAGTAATCGCTGGGCTAGCAAGTGATGCCAATTATCCGGCTACGACTTCAGTAGCCTATGCCTTTACAATTATTGCTGCACCCTCCACCATTGTGGTTACCGGAGCAACCAGTTTCTCTTATAATGGCAATTCACAAGGACCATCTACTAATACAAAAACTGGTTCTACCGGTGTAGTTACTTACAGTTATCAGGGAACAGGCAACACATCGTACGGACCGAGCACAGTAGCTCCCACCAATGCCGGTGCTTATGAGGTGGTGGCTAACTTAGCAACCGATGCCAATTTTAACGCCGCCAGTTCTGCTGCCTACGCATTTACAATACAAAAAATAAATCCTACCCTAGTGTTAGCCAATATTATAAAGATAATGGGCGACCCTTCCTTTACAATTACGGCTACTAGCAACAGCAACGGTGCCATTGTTTATTCAATGGGAACTGCTGCGGTTGCAACGATTACAGGAAATACAGTTTCACTTGTAGGATTGGGCATTTCTACTATCACAGTTACACAGGCTGAAAGCATCAATTATAATGCAGGCAGCACCACGGCTACTTTGACAGTTACCCCTTCGGCGCCCGTCACCAGCAACGGAACCTATGTGTTGGGTTTCTCGGGAAATCCATCCAACACCAATTTATTGATTACCCCCATTGCTGGAGCAACGATCAATTTTTATCCTGCCGCCACCGGGGGAAGTCCCACCAATACTCAAACGCTTCCAAGCACAGTAGGCGTGTATACTTTTTATGTAAGCCAAACCATCAATGGTATTGAGGGACCAAGGGTAGCATATGTAGTAACTATTTTACCAGAAATAAAAACAAGAAATGCTACTTATATTATTGGAGGGTCTAACAACCCAGCTACCATCAGCAGCCTAGTTAGTTTTATCACCAGCGGAAGTAAGCCACAATGGTGCGATGTAGCGGGTAATAACTGTAGCAATATTGCTCCAGCATTGCCCACCACTGCGGGGGTAACTATCTGGTGTGTAAAAGCAATTGACACCATTAGCGGATTAGCCAGCGCTCCTTGTATCTATGATACGGTTAAAATGCTAACAACTGCTTCGGTTATGGCCATCACAAAACTAGCGTCCAAGCCATTGCTTAATCCGGATGGAACCTTTACCCTACAATATAAATTCACCGTAAGCAATCCGACATCTGAAGTACTGGATAGTGTGCAGATTACCGATGATTTACGTTCGGTATTTGTAAGTCCGGTCACTTATGAGATCATTAGCCTTACAACGGGCTCTAAACTTACTGCCAATTCATCTTACAATGGAAGCAGCCAAATTAATCTGTTGGGATATCCAAGCAAGTTATTGGGATTGCAGTCTGACACGGTTCTACTAGTAGTGAAAATTTCACCGAAAGGATATTCCGGTTCCATTAATAACACTGCATTGATAAGTGGAGTATCTCCTCTCTCGGGCAGGGTTGGGCCGGTATTATCGAATGACCCAACCAATTACAATAACTCGGGGAGCAGTAAGCCAACCCTTACCATTTTACCGTTATTGAATATCATTATACCATCTGGTTTTTCACCCAACAATGATGGGATCAATGACAATTTTGCCATTATTCATCCCTACAATAGCAGTGTAAGTTTAGAAGTATTCAATCGCTGGGGAAATATCGTATACAAGAATGGAAATTATAATAATGAATGGTATGGAAAGGGAGTAGGTAATTTCTTGGGACAGGATCTTCCTGCCGGCACTTACTACTATGTTGTAAATGCTACCGACAAGAGCAATAACCAGGTAAGCAATTTCGTAGGCTACTTAACCCTAAAACGCTAATGCTACCCCAGGGGTAAAATAAATATCGATATGAAAAAGAATGTAACAATATTAGTAGGACTAAGCCTATTTTTTTTGCTTCACTATAATAAGGTGAATGCACAAACGGAACCGATGTATTCGCAATACATGTTCAACATGGTTAATATTAACCCTGCCTATGCAGGTAGTAGATCGGTACCAAGCCTTACCACTTTATTTCGCAAGCAGTGGGTAGGAATTCCGGGAGCACCCCAAACTACTTCTTTGTCGCTCGACATGCCACTGAACGATGATAAGGTGGGGCTAGGCATTCAGATCTTAGACGATCGACTGGGCGTAGAAAGGACCACCGGTGCACAGCTTAACTATGCATATCGGGTTCACATCAGTGAAAAGGGGATATTGGCCATGGGTATTCGTGCAGGCTTGTTAAATTACCGCGCCAACTATTCGGAAGTGTCTACCCTTACAGAAAATGACCCCGCATTTTACCAAAATGTAAGCGGCTTATTACCCACTGCAGGAGCGGGGGTATATTATATGACGGATAAATTTTACGCAGGATTGTCGGTCCCTTCTTTGTTGCAGACTAGATTGATTGACCAGCAGCATACCAGTGTATCTTCCAAGGTAAGCAACCTCCATTTCTTTGCCACCATGGGATATGTTTTGACACTGAGTGAAGACATCAAGCTGAAGCCTTCTGTACTGGTGAAATCAGTAAGTGGTGCGCCAATACAATTGGATTTTAACAGCAATATATGGCTGCAAGATAAAATTTCATTTGGCCTTTCGTATCGTACAGGCGATGCCGTGGTAGGGATGGTGGAATGGCAGCTGAATGACCAATTGAGATTTGGTTATGACTATGACCATACCATTTCAAATCTAAATCCATACAACCAGGGCACACACGAAATTATGCTTCGGTATGAATTTGGATCAGCAAGAACTTCTTATGTTTCACCCAGATATTTTTAAAGATGAAAATAAAAATCACAGCAATCATTATTTCACTGCTACTATTGAAGGTAGTAGTTGTATCGGCTCAATCATCCAACGATAAATATGCTTTTTTATTGAAGGCTGGAAATAAGGAATTTGAGGCACTGCGCTATAAATATGCAATACCCTATTATCGCGCGTATTTGCAAAAAAATGCCGCTAGTAATGAAACCATCCAGTTGATAGGCGACTGTTATTATAAGATGCATAGCTACGACAGTGCGTTGCAGATGTATACGGCTCTAGCAGAAAAAAATATATCCGTGCTAGAAAAAACCGCTGAACTTCATGCTTGGAAACAGGATTATACTGCTGCCAAAAAAACTTACCATCAGCTACTTTCCCAAAGCAAATCAGCGGCCCGAAAAAAGTATTACGAAGAGCGAATCAGTGGTTTTGAAAAAATAAGTATTTTTTACAAGGACTCCCTTGATTGGAAGATGCAATACCTTTCTATCAATACGGCAGCACAGGAATTTAGTCCCGTTGTTTTTCAGCAAGGGCTATTGTTCGTGTCTAACCGAAAAACAGGTACCGTTCAGCCCAATGTTGATGGCTGGGATGGTAGCGGGTTTGAAGATATCTACTGGGTGAAAGATCGTTCTTCTCTTTTTGAGATCAATCCAAATTCAATCAAAAAAGAATTGGAACGGAACATGGAATTATCGATCGATAAAACCCCCGCTACTAGTAATGATAATAACACCCTAGCACAAAGAGTGAAAGTTTCGAAACCGGGACCATCTGCTAACAGTGTGCCATTATTTGAAAACATGCTTCAATGCAAGGGGCATAGTGGCCCAATGAGTATTAGTAAAGATGGTAATACCATTTATTTCACCCGCAATCGATCCGAAAAAACAAAGGGATTGCATTTGTTGGAAATCTGTGCATTGAAAAAAACATCCACTGGATGGGGAGTGGCAAAACCTCTTTCACTCAATGTTACAACAGCCTCCAGTTACCATCCATTTGTGAATGCTTCCGGCTCGGTATTGTACTTTGCCAGTGATCGCGAAGGCGGAATGGGAGGAACTGATATTTACAAAGTTGAAAAAGTAAATGATAGCAGCTGGTCGGCCCCTGAAAATATGGGACCAAGGGTGAATACACAAGGAGATGAAGCATTTCCTTGCGTGAATAAAAATAAATTATTTTTCAGCTCTAATGGCTGGGCAGGTTTAGGCGGCCTAGATCTTTTTGAAACAGCTGAATCGCCAAACAAAAACCCATCCAATCTCGGTTATCCTGTCAACAGTAGTTCGGATGATTTTGGATACATAAGCACTGCAGATGGAAGGGAAGGATATTTTAGTTCCAACCGCTTTGGCTCTGATGATTTGTTTGGATATAAGTACGAGCAATATTACAGGGAGCTGATTGGTACCATTATGGGTGCTGAAACAAGAAAGCTACAGCCAGGTGTTCAAATGAAATTGTATTTGCTGGATGAGAGCGGCAATAAGTCATTGGCAGATAGCTCTGAAAGCGATGCACTAGGGCATTACAAATTTAACATACGACCCAATGAAAAGTATGTTGTGGCCATTAATGGAAATGCTGAAATCAAGGCTGACATAAGCGCAGAAATGGCAACTTCCGGCAACCCGATCAATAAAGGTATTTGGGAAGTGCATGCTAACAAAGCAGAAATCACAAAGACGATTACTCCAACAGTGCCAACTAAAAACAACTGGGTTGATTCTTTGAAAAATGGCAGCAAATTTTCTTTTGCCATTTATCATCCTTATGCAAAAGCAGCATA
This sequence comes from Ferruginibacter sp., assembly GCA_044339235.1. Lineage (GTDB taxonomy): Bacteria > Bacteroidota > Bacteroidia > Chitinophagales > Chitinophagaceae > Ferruginibacter. The sequence continues at coordinate 685 of JBIIVV010000136.1, read as the reverse complement.
CAGGGAAGCAGATCAAAAGATAGTGAAGGAAGTAATTCAATTGTTGAAAGATCATGCTGACTATCAATTGCAAATTGTTTCGGCAACGGATTGCAAGGGAAGTCAGGAATATAATCAAGCGTTGTCAAAACGCAGAGCCCGGTACGTTTTAAACCGTCTCCCAAAAGTGATTCAGGCTAAAGCCATCATGCGCTGGGTAAGTAAGAATGAGCCCAAGGAGCCCTGCGAGCAAAGCAATGCTTATGATGAGACTGCACAGCAAATCAACCGATATACCTATTTGTTAGTCAGTGACAGCAAATAAAAAAACGAGATGACATCTTTTTTTAAGAGATGTCATCTCGTTTTTTTATAACTATTTGTAGTGGCCTCGTCAGGAATCGAACCTGAATCTGGGGCTTCGGAGGCCCTTATACTATCCATTGTACTACGAGGCCCATTGATCGCACTATTTTCCGAAATGCGAGATGTTACTTCCAAAGATCTTTACTGCAATGGCCAGCAATATTACGCCGAAAAATTTTCTTATTACAGTCATTCCATTTACGCCTAAAAATCTTTCTATCCACTTCAATGATTTCAATACAATATAAACCACAATACAATTAATCAGAATACCAATAAAAATATTGGCATCATTGTAATTCGCTTTCAAACTCATAATGGTAGTAAGGGTTCCAGACCC
>JBIIVV010000135.1:0-8737 GCA_044339235.1 Ferruginibacter sp. | reverse complement strand
ACCATTCATTTTCTTCCTCCTCTCTTTTCATGTAATCCGGTAACTTGATCTTTTCGTCAAAATGATCAAACTTATAAATGCTTTTATTATTGGAGAAGGTAAAATGGAAATAAGCAATTTTGAAAGGGGGTAAATTTTCTTTCATCATTTCATCCCACATATTATTGCCCATATCCTTGAGGATACTTTTTTTGACCTCAAATTCAATGGTTGCCTTGTTAATAAATTGTTGTGCCCAAACTGATTGAAAAGACACTATAATTAAAAGGACAATAATCGTTGCTTTCATTATTTATTATTTTGTTGCTGCATTTTTATTTTTAAAATCCCATCTAAACCCAAGCATCCAATAACGTTTCAGTCGATCGTTTCGGATCTCAGTAAATGTATTTCCAGATAGATTTCGGTCGATGCCAATATTTTGATTGAGCATATCTTTGATGCTAAAGAAAAGGGTAAATTCATCTTGATGAAATGATTTTTCCAACTGCGCATTCCATATTTGGTTGTTTAAATTGTTGGAAAAATCACTGGTTTTTTGCCTATAAATGAACTCTACGTCTGAACTGATTTTCCAAGTTTTTTTAATATAGTAAGCACCACTTAAACCGGTAGTATTGCTATTGAATCGAATTGTTTTGTTGTAGGCGGTAGATTGATTGACATTGTAACCAAAATTATTTTCTAAGTTAATTTCATATAGTTTAGTCTTTGACTTTCTAAAGTTTACAGAGAAACTGACATTTGAATTTTTATTGCCATTCGTTTTGTAATTAATGATTTCATTAAACTTGGCATAATTAAACTGTAATCCTAATCCAAAATCAATGTCAAATTTTTTGATTTTTTTTCCCATTCCCATATAGCCATTGGCAGTTATATTTCCATTGGTGTTCACTGGTTGAGTAATCCTTTTTCCATTTTCTGCAATCAATATACTATTAGTAATGGCGTTTTCAGTTATGTTTATATTGATTGACTGGTAGCTCCAAAGATCTTTTATGAAGTTGTATGAATTATGATTAATGAAGGTGCTATGCCTAAAAGATTGTTTTAAAAATGGGTTACCTATATATTCATTTAGCGGATTGTTATTGTTGCGTAGTTGCTGTAATTGGCCAATGGTTGGCTGAATAGTTTTTCCATCGTATCTAACGCTTAGACTGTGATTAGCCTTGTAAGTATATTGGAAATTTCCTGAGGGAAATAAGTTGGTGAAATTTCGAGTATAGATTTTATCAAGCGTGATATCTTTTAAGTCAAAATTTGCAAAGCCCGCTGCAGTTCCAAAGCTGTATTTTATTTTTTTGTTTTTAAAACTCACTTTAAAACCTGCTTTGTTGCTAAGGATATTTTGATCAAAATGATTGCTAAGTGAATCGACTAATTGATCGTAGTTTTTTTCATAGGTATTGGCTTTGCTGCGCGTTAATAATTCATTCTCAGCCTTAGCATTTGAAAATTCATAATTGAGCTCCATCGAATATTTAGCTGACAAGGGTTCAGTATAAACAGCCATTGTTGAAATTTTAGTATTCAAATTATCATTATTTTTTTTCTGGTCGATTGAATCTATTCGGTTGAGTAGTCCTTCGGTGTAATAATTATTAATCGCTTGTAAGTAACCAGTATTGGTTGAACTCATTGAAGTGAAATTGGCATTGATAGAAAATGTTCTGCGATCTTTTTTAAATTTATGTTTAAATAAAATAGTATTATCGAAAGTGTTTTTGTCGGAAGTATTGTCACTTAGATTGACACTGTTATTATTGACTATTCCATTGATATCGGTGTTTTCCGATTGCCGATAAACTTGGCTCTTTGAATTGTAAATATTCAATTTAGAGCTTATTTTAATTGTGTTGGCAGAGTCAATTTTTAGATCGTAGGTAAGACTGTTTTTTACATTCTGTTTTTTTGAAAAAGTATTTTCAGCGGCATTGTCGTTGAAAACGGTATTATCATTGAGTTGAAATTTGGAAAAACTGCTTTGATGATTATTATATTGCTGGCGATTGAATTTTGGCGAAAAGTTGAGGCTATGTTGGTCATTCCATTTGTTATTGTACTGTAAACCACTGTTTAGGTTTTCAAAGAATCCATTTCGGGTGTCAATATAGGGGTCTTCATCATTGCCTCTGGACATCATCACAGAGACTCCTCCATCATCATCCATACTCATTGTTACATCATCATTGCTTCCAAACTTTTGCTCATCCTGCCAGTTTAAACCATTTTGACCAGTATTGCCTTGTAGCAGAAAGCCCGCTATTTTTCTTTTTCCTTTAAAGGCATTGAATAATAAATTATTGTTGTACCGATTGTCGATAGAAGATTGTAAACCACCCGCTGTTTCTATTTTTCCAAAATAGCCTTTCTTCTTATCATCCTTAAGTTTGAGGTTAATTGTTTTCTTTGTTTTTCCATCATCGATACCTGTAAATTCAGCTTGGTCACTTTTTTTATCAAATACCTGCACTTCTTTGACGGCATCTGCCCGTAAATTTTTTACGGCCATTCCAGGGTCATCTCCAAAAAACTCTTCGCCATCTACCAACACTTTTTCTACTTTTTCACCCATCGCCTTTATCTGACCATTCTTATCCACTTGAATGCCCGGAAGTTTTTTCAATAGCTCTTCCACATTGGCATTGGCGCTTACCTTAAAACTATCTGCTGTATAGGATACCGTATCTCCTTTGATTTTCATAGGAGAGCCACTTTTAATGATTATTTCCTGTAATAATTGGCTTTTTGAAATCAGTGGAATTTGAGCAAGGGATTGGCTATTTTCTGTGGTGATGATTTCATCCACATAGTCTGCATAATAAGGATGAGAAACCATGACGATATATTTACCTGGCTTCACATTTTTAATTTCAAAATTTCCGTTGGTATTGCTTCTTGTGAATTTATACAATCCGGAATCTTTTGGATTCATTAATGCTATCACAGCATTAATGATCTCTTTTTTTGCAGCCGTATCGGCTATTTTTCCGGTAATGGTTTGTGCGGAAGCAGTTAGGAATCCAAAAATAAGAAGGCTAATAAGAAAAAAACAGTTTTTAATTTGAGTCATAAGAGGAGTAAAAGTATGCGCCTGATGGTACTGAACCAGTGGATTACTATTTTGATTGGAAAACTTTTGGAATAGGGTTAAAAAAGGCAAATATCGTTTAAACTGCTCCTTTTAATTATTAAATTACATAAGCGGTATTTTTAGTTTACATTTCATCAAAATGTAAACTAAAATTGGTTTTACAGCAGCGGACCAACAATCGCTACAAACAGCTTTTTTAATGAAAAGGGAATTGGTTTTCCCTGCTCGAAGGGGTTGGGTATTTTAATTCATTAACAAAATATTCACACTTCGTTGCAGAATATTAAAGGCTATTTCTGCCATCAGGTTTTCTTTATCCAGTGTGGGATTTACCTCTGTTATTTCAAAGCAACAGATTTTTCTGCTTTGCATAAATTTACTGATTAGATCTTCTGCCTCTCTTTCCTTAAGTCCATTGCTTACCGGTGTGCCGGTGCCTTTTGAAATGGAGGAGTCGAGACTATCCACATCAAAGCTCACATAGATGTCGGTACAGTCGGATAAATAACGAAGCACTTTTTTGCTCACGCTCTCTACACCATTGCGTCTTACTTCATTGGTGGTGATCACCTTAATTCCATATTGGTCGATCAGCACTTTTTCCTCTTTTTCAAAATCTCTAAGCGAAATCAAAACAATGTCTTCAGGCAAAATCTTAGGATTTATTGCTCCAATATTTTTTAACTGTTCCCATATTTTTTTTGTTTTTTCATCTAGTTCATGTGCCTTACAATCTTGATTGTCTTCACCGATGGCCGTAGCCAATGGCATTCCGTGCATATTGCCGGTAGGGGTAGTGTAAGGGGTATGCAAGTCTGCATGTGCATCAATCCAGATGACACCCAGTTTGCTTTTTGGTTTGGCTATTTTAATGCCTGCGATGGTTCCTCCGGAACTGCTATGGTCACCACTGAGTACTACCGGAAAAAAATGTCCCTTAATGGTTTCGCTTACTGCATAACTTACCTTTTCATAGAGGTTGAATACACCATGAATTCTTTTGCCGAAAGGTGATTGAATGGGCTCAAACAATAAATTATTTTCTACCTCAATTTTTTCGGAAGGGAAGTGTACAAAAAAGTTGCTCATAAAATCAAGCGCAGCAATTTTAATAGCGTCTATACCAAGACTAGCGCCTCGTGTGCCGGCGCCAATTTCACTCGGCACTTCAATAAGTTTGATATTCTTCATACAATTTTTTGGTGGTCAATAGGTGTAAACAGAATAGGAAGGGGAGTAATTATGGGGTATCGTACTACAATATACAATGCTTTTAAAGTGGAAGCAATTAATTTATTATCAAGCCTTTTTAAAAGGGTCTGATCCATTAATTGTGCCAATGGTCTGAATGGGTATAAAACGAACAAACATATCTTCACTATACCAGTTCTCTTTTTTTGTTTTTTTGATTACATCCTGGTGCTGGTGCATTTGGTAGGCAAATGCTTTCATCAACTCCTTATTTTCCCAAATACTAAAAGTTGCTTGCTTAATAAATGGCATTTCACCAATTCCAATGGAGGTGATTAAGCCATGAGCACCTGCCATTTGCTGGGCTACACCATTTACATTTTTCCAAAATGAATTCAATTTGGTAAGTCGGATAGTCGCTCTAGTTAATACAGCAATGGGGCCATCATAGTCCATTTTTTTTGACATATTGCCAAATGGATTTTTTCCATCCCAGCTACCATGTCCTTCGATAGGGTTCAAGAAAATGGTCCAAGTTTCACAATTGAAAAGCCGAACCCATCTTGCAATGAATGCACCATATAATTGGGTAATGACCTTTTCTTTTTTGAAGGATGAATCATCCATCGGCATTTTGTTCACGGCAAGTATGCCCCATTGTTGCCAATCGGGATGTTTGTCAAAGGTTCCATTTTTACCACAGCCCATCAGTTTAAAAAACGTAATATTTTTATTGAACCACAATGGAATGCGGTGGATTGCCATTGCAAGCAAAGCGAAGAACATCCATTTTTTGGGATAGCGTATGATGGTAAGGGTAACCTGCATGGTGCAACAATAACAAGAATTTTGTTATAATTGTTGAATTAAATTAAAATCAAATTTCCCTATCCCTTTTCACAGCAGTTTGTATCATGGCAATTTAAACTTTCACCAGCTGTTTATTCTAGTTATTCGGCTATCGGAAATCTTTATTTTAACCTATACTAGCCATTTTTTTGTGAGTAACCTGCAATATTATTTGGATTTGCATCTATTGAGGGTTTGTAGTATATTACAATTAATTGATATATTAGATTCAGTTTTAAACCATTTTTGGAAATAAATATTTACCCTTTAATTATAAAATATGCAAAAGTTACTCACAGCAAGCGTGGATGTTAAGCAATTAGTTCAAGGTTTGAAATCACCTTTTACGATTACAGCCGTGGAGGGAATCAATGAATTACTGGAACAAGGTTGGGAAATTGAGGAATGGGATTTTCTCAAAGAAGATGCTGGTAATGGAATGATTTTATTGATTGTCATTTTAAATGACAATTCAATGTATATGGATGCGGAAGAGCAGGAAGAATTATTAGAAGAATTTGATTTTGGCGAGGAGGAAGAATTGAGTGAAGATGAACTAGAGGAGGAAATTAGGGTCTAGTGTCGCCCAATTTGTTTGAATACCGTTTCAAAAAACGGCTATTTTATCGGACTCCAATATATGGACGCCCTTATCGCCAGTATTCATGCAGACAATCATTGCCTTTGCCACCTGTCTGGCTTGGATTGCTTGGTATTTTTTAGGAATTAAAATGGAAAAGAAGTTAAAAAAAGATTGAGCAATACGTTCTACCGTTCTGAATGCGGTTCGCTTGCCCAATAGTAGCGATGGTCTGAAAATAAATAGGCTTTCATACCCAATTCCAGTAACCGCTTCCTCAATTGCTCCCTTTGTTTTGCTATATAAAATGGTTGAGTTTTTATTGGCTCCCATTGAGGATACCAAAGCGAATTTTTTCGCCCCATTTAAGTAAGCTCTTTTTGCAATATCAAGTACATATTCAAAATCTACTTTGTAAAAAGCCTGCTGAGATCCGGCAACTTTAATGGTAGTACCTAGGCAACAAAATATTTCATCTGCCTGGATTGACTCATTATTGGGGTCGTCAAAATTGAATGGCACTTGTATCAATCTTTCATGTTGAATGGGCAAAGCTGTTCGAATGAGCGTAATTACTGAATAATTTTCATCTTGGAGAAGTAGGTCAATCAATTGTTGTCCGATAAGTCCGCTAGCTCCTATTACCAATGCTTTTTTCATTTTCTATTTTTATTTAAATATAGTTTTTTCTTTCGATCCTCTATTGCGGTCAATTTATTTTCAATAGCTCAAAAAAAATATTTTCTTCTATTTCCTGAACTGCTCCAGGTTTGAGCGTTCCCAATGTGAGATCTTCTATCGAAATTCGAATTAACCTTTTGCAGCGATGCCGGATGGCTGCCATCATTTTCCTCACCTGGTGAAATTTACCTTCTGTTAAAGTGATTAGCAGCCAGGTGTGGGGGCCATAGGCGGAAAGGTTAGCAGCATAGGGATATACCCCCTCTGGCTCCGGTACGATTGTTACCTTGCAAGGTGGTGTGGTATAGTCTTTGCCTTCTTTAACTCGAATGGTTACTCCCGTTTGAAGTAGGTGTAATGATTCGGGACTGAGTATATTATTTACTTGCACTAGATAAGTTCTTTTGTGCGGTGAGTCACTGAGAAATAATAGTCGGGTGATTTTTTTGTTGGTTGTTAAAATGAGTAAACCTTCCGAATGATTATCTAATCTGCCAACAGCATGAATTCCTTCGGGAAATTTAAAATCGAGGTCGCCCAGCAAGCCTACGGAATGAGAACTAACAAACTGCGATACCATATTGAAAGGCTTATTGATAATGTAGTATCGGAACTTAGTTTCGTTCATTGAATAAAATATTAATGGAATTCTGAGCTATAAATATTGCAAGAAGGCACTCATCCCATCTAACGAATCTACTATAACAATGTAGCATTTTTTTGGTTCAATAATTTAAAGAAGCGGTAGTTTAAAAAAACAGATGAAAAGGTAAGACCACTTACAAATCCAATCCACATGCCCGTTACACCCATTTTAAAAGTGAATGCCATTAAGCAGCCCACCGGAATGCCTACCACCCAGTAAGCAATCGCAATATATAGAGTGGGCACTTTTACATCTTTAATGCCTCTTAATAAACCCACAGCTATTACCTGTGTTGCATCCGATATTTGAAATACGGCAGCATATAACATTAAAACCGAAGCTAGGGCCATTACGGTAGCGTCATTATTAAATGCCAAGGGTAAAGCATATCTGAAGGAAACAAAAAATAAAACACCCAGTATTCCGTAAATAATTCCACTGATCAGCGTAGTTTTTCCAATACTATTAATGTCTTTCCAGTTGTTTCTGCCCCATGCATTACTTACTCTAATAGAAGCTCCCTGCGCAAGTCCCCAGGAAACCATAAAGGCAAGGGATGCACAGCTAATGGCTATTTGATTTGCAGCCAACTGTACGGCTCCCAATGTGCCAATGATGATACTAGACACGGCAAATGCGCCAGATTCCATAGTAACCTGAAGGCTGCTGGGTATTCCAATATGTAATAATTCTTTGATAGTGTGTAACCGAAGGTTCCATTGATTTTTCCTAACCGCTATGTACCTGCTGAAAAATGGGTGGACAAATAAAACCACCATAAATATTAATAAGATTAAAATCCTGGTAATTAATGTGCCATAGCCAGCACCGGTTAATTCAAGTCTTGGAAATCCACCATTGCCGTATACCAACAACCAGTTAATAAAAATATTAATTGGTAATGCTGCAATGGAAAGCAACATGGCTGTTCTGGTTCTTTCTAATCCATCTGCAAATTGTTTTAAACTGATAAACATCATCATGGGAATGATGGACCAGCCCATAATCTGCAGGTAAGGAGCTCCTAATTTAGCTACTTCAATATCCTGACCCAGATGAAATAAAATATTTTTACTGAATTGTAAGCCTACTGCAATCAATATGGCAGCAATCGTACATAGCCAAAATCCATTGTATAGGTAATGCGATACTTTCAGATTATCTCTTCGACCATTGGCCATTGAAATCGTTTGTGAAACTGACATTGTCATTCCAAAACCGAGTACAAAAGGTATATTCAACACACTATTTACCAATGCGGCGGCAGCCAATTGCTGGTAGCTGATTTTTCCTACCATAATACTGTCAATAATACCGAGTGCCATTTGTGTCAGCTCTCCTAATATGATGGGGGTAGATAATTTCCAGGTTATAAAAGCTTCCTTTCTAAAGGTCATAAGGCTGCAAAGCTAGTTAATTGTGAGATGGGCTTGTAGTATTTTAGCAATCGATTTAATTGTACCGCTTTATCCTTTAATTTTAGGGTATGTATTCAAGGCAGGAAGTATCTTTTTTAACCCAGCAGTTCTGGACATCATTGGGCCAATACTTAGCGCCTATTCCATCTGCTGAGGGAGAAAAAATAAACTGGGTAAATTATAAAACAGGGGAGAAGGACATACGGATTTTGATGACAACAGAAATTGGTACTGCAAAAATTTCCATTACCCTTTCACACAAGGATATTGTT
>JBIIVV010000134.1:0-8810 GCA_044339235.1 Ferruginibacter sp. | reverse complement strand
GTTCAAAAAATGGCCGTCAACCATCCTTTACTTGCTACGATATTAACTCATTCAGCTTCCCTTCATACAATATCCAAATACACCCTTGAGTTTTTGGATATGAAGGAGCATCAACAATCACCTAGTCAGCAGTGGATTAAACAATACCTGCATTTAATGAATCAATCTATGATACCCGCAGGCTATTGTGAATTATTGATAGGGGAGTCACTAAAAAAATTCATAGCCAATTATAAAAAATAACGCTTAGGGGTAATTCAAAACCAAATGGCCTTTTATACTTGATCGATCAATTATAAAAGGCCATGGTTGTAATTTATATTTCTTGAAATGTAAATCCTACAATTTGTTGCATATTTTGTTATACTCGTAAGAAGATTTTTTTGCGGTACATGATATAAAGGACAGACCATTGTACCAATACGTAGCAGATTGCCAAAATAACTATGTCATAAGGTGTTCCCACCAATTGCCCTAGCCATTTGAAGAGGCCAGCAGTGGAATATTTCCATTCAATAAAATGTTCAGATAAATAAATAAAGATAGAGTTCATGCCAATTACCCTAAAGAAAAATGACCATTTTTTATATCCCTTTACATCGATTACATAATAAAATAGCGCTAACAAGATAAGACTATAGCCTCCCACATTCATTGCAAAAGAACTTGTCCATATATTTTTATTGAATGGTAAAACCAGATTCCATAAATGAGCAACGCCAATAAATAGGAAGCCCATTATAGCCATTGACAGTGACTTTTTAGCCGGATCCATTTTTCCATTCTTTAAAAAATTACCGGTAAGAATACCTAGAAGCCCTGTTGCAATTGCGGGAATAGTGGATACTAAACCTTCAGGATCATGAATTTTTAAATAAAGTCTGCCTGGCATGATCATACGATCTAAATAAGAAACGACATTTCCTTCCATGCTAAGATCTCCTGCAGGAAAACCTGGTGCCGAACCAAATATCAGCAACATCCAATAACCAAGCAGTAGAGCTGTAAACCATATTATTTGTGAACGTTCCTTCGCGTAGATATAAATGATATTAGCAAACATATAGGCAAGGCCGATACGGCCAAGTACACTTCCAAATCGAATTTCAGATAGTGGTTGTATTTCAAGCCCGTTATTGTAAACGACGCCAATTAAAACCAATATCAATCCTCTTTTAACAACTCTAAATAATAAATTTCTTTTAGATGAACCTTTCTCCATCTCTCGGCCTACAGAAAATGGAGTTGCAACACCAGCCAAGAAAAGAAAGAGTGGAAAAATTAGGTCATACAAATTGAATCCATTCCATTCTGGGTGGGTTAATTCAGAAGATACAGCCCCCCAAAAAGGAGACCCAGTAGCTTTAAATAATTTATGAAAAATTTCTTCGGCTCCCATAATCCAGAACATGTCAAATCCTCGAAGTGCATCTAAGGAATAAAGCCTATCAGGCTGTTTATTGTTGGCAGTGGACATAGTGATGTTGTTTTGATTTTATAAGTCGATCGTTAAAAAATAAAAATGGAAAAATACTATTTTCAAGTTTGAAGTTAAGTTGCTTTCTGTTATATCGCAGTATTTTTTATCCACGTTTCTGAATGAATGCAAACCAAGTTGGGTGTACTGCAATGAATGGTTTACATAATTACTTCTAAAAAATGAAAAGAAAATATTCGATTGAGTTCACCATTCATTTTTCAGCTGGTTTGAGCGCTTTCAAATAAACCCTATTGAGTATTTATTTGAAGAGATCTTTTTTAGTACCCATCCAAAATGCAATGTTTTTTCTTTGCCAGGTATAACATACGGCAACGGTGTCTCCGAAACTGATAATTCCTGGATAGGAAAATTCATCATCCCCCTTTCCATTTTCTATTGATAAATTATGGGGCCACGTGATACCATTGTCGTAAGAAACGCCCAATAATAAAGGTGCACGGTCGCCATCATTTCTGTTATCGGGGTTATATGCCAGAATTAAAATATTACCCGCAAGCTGGGTAATATCAACACCACTATTTGGATTAGGAAGGCTAGTTTTATAAATGGGTGCCCAAGTTTTTCCATAATCCTTAGAATCGCTGCGACAAATAATTCCCAATTCACTTCGTATCAACATATGAACATATCCAGGTTTTGATTCCCATAGGGTAGGTTGAATCAATTCTTTTTTTAATAAATTAGTATCAGCTAATTGTAAGTAGGGGGTTGCTTTCCAGGTTTTGCCATTGTCTTCACTTCGGTCAGTAAAAACGTGATAGCCATGGTATTCATGCGAAGCGCCTGCAAGCCAAGTGCCGTTTGATAAAATAATTGGTTTACTGCGTACAGGTCCTCTACCACCTTTATCTCCTTTTACCAATTCTTGTGCATCCGACCAGCTATCTCCATTATCGTTCGAGGTTTTGACCCAGGTTTCCCACTGTTCAATTTCTTTTCCTACTTTAAAAAATAAAAATATTTTTCCCTCGGGCGACTGAAAAAGTACTGGATTCCAATGTGCATCGTTTCTAATTTTAGCTACTTGCTTTGGCGCAGACCAATGATGTGGCTTACCTTTTACCATCCAAATGCCTACATTGTTGTTTTTTTCTTTTTCACCTGCAAACCAAGCTACCAAAAAATTATTATCCTTTAGTTTAACTAGGGTAGAAGCATGGCATTCCTTAAATGGGGGATTGGGTCCTGCAACAAAATCTTTGATAGGTAAGCTATCGAGTTCAATAGGTTGATGGATGGTATTGTCGTTTTTAGTCTTTGCGTTTCTGTTACAATTGGATAGGGCAAAAATCAATAGTAGTAAAATCAGACAATCATTGTTTTTCATTGGATGTGATTTTAAGTATGAAATTAAATTTGAATTAAATTGAATTGAATTGAATCTTGACCTGCGACGGTAATAAAAATATGATCTCCCTTAAATAAAGAAGCCTTGCCAAATAACCAGAACGGTATTGTGACAAGGCTTCAATAGTATGTTAACTATTATTTCTGGGATACTGTTACAGTATCAATCAGTTTTTACCAAGGTTTTCCAGTTCCTTGAAGCAACCAGCTCTTAGACCAAGGGCTATTTTTGCCATCAGGTCCAACATAACTTGATTCTTCCAATTTATTTATCGCTGCGTTGGTATTGGCTGTATTACTTTGTAATTCAGTATTAGCATAAGAGAATCGCAAAGGAATTGCACCACGTTTTGAAGCGTAGCCAATGCTTAATGTCGGAAGACCTGTTCTTCTCCAATCCATATAAGCTTCAACCGATGCTTGCCATGAAGCAACCCATTTTTGCTCAATGATTCTACTGAGTGTACCATCATAGGCAACACTAGGTTGTGCAATGTAGTCATCAAAGTTCTTTACACATCCAGCATAATGATCTACATCATCCTGATAAGAATGAAATACTTCCCATAGGTCAAATGAAGCTTCAATACCCTTGTTATACCATGTTGCTGCTGATCCACCAACACTCCAACCCTTTTGGGCTGCTTCGGCTAGATCAAAACATACTTCATTATACGAAGCAAGGCGTTGTTTCAACAAATCTCCTTTATTCTGAGAATAAATATCTTTGCGCATGTATGATACAAAATCATTAGATGAGTTTGATTGACCACCTGTACCATTAATATTATAGGTATAAGTTTCACCAAAATAACTAATTGGAATACCTACATAAACAGGGGTAGTGTCATAAAAATTCTTAACTACATCAATTGGTGCAGCCCAAGGTCTGTCTGTGGAATAAGTGCTTTGGTTAAATTGTTTAAACCTCAAAGCTGATGCTGCTGCAGGATTTATATAACGAACACCACTAACTATTTTGGCGAGCGTAGTAACATCCCCTGCAGTAAATTGGGTAGCATCTACCACAGAATTTACAACAATTGGTTCTGCCATGATAACTAACCGCGGATCTTTCAGTGCGGTCAATTTTGTTACCAAGGTTGCAGACATTTTATTTCTTTTAAAATTGGATGCACCTCCAAATGCCAAATTTTTCTGGTATGCGGTGTTTCCATCTATACCCGGAAAAGGCATTGCAAAATCATCATCATTACTGCTAAAAACTTTGCTAGCTACTGCTTCTACATCAGCTTTTACATCTTTTTTTGCAGATATCCTAAGGTAATAGCGCAATAAAAGTGTATTTGCCAACTTGCCCCATTTTTCATTATCTCCTTGATAGAATACATCTGAACTTTCTGTTACCGGAGTGATTTCAGGATGACTTGATCTAGAACCAGCAAGCATCGGAATAGCGGCTTTTAAATCTGCAATTACTCCAGCATAGATGGACTCTTGTGAATCAAATGCAGGGAAGCGGTTTGCAGCAGCATCCACATCGCCCTTAAGTGCAGCAGTATAAGGAGCATCTCCCCAAAAATCTGCAATATAACCAAAGTTGAATGCTCTCATTATTAGGGCAACACCTTGATGGAATTTCCAATTATTGGTTTGTGCCTTTTGTAAGAAAACTTGATTGTTTCTTAGTCTTCCATAAATACCGCTCCAGTCCGAAGAACTCCAGTCATAATTACTGTAGCCACTAGACCATGCATCTTGAGCTGTATGTTGAATAGCTCCAGAAATAGTGCCAGAACCAAGATTACCATAATCCATGGCGGTGCTGGTTAGTACATTTGCCATCAAATAATCGGGGGCAGCATCGGAAGCATTCAAGTTATTGGGGTCTTTGTTAAGCACCTCAAACTTCTGACAAGAAAAAGTTAGCAATGCTAGCATTAGCATCCCAACCCATATCCTATTAAAATTTTTCATCTTTTATAATTTAGAATTAATATTATTTGTGACTAGAAACGAACATTCAATTTAACACCAGCTGGAATAGTCCATGGAGTAACATTGTAGCGTTCAATACCTTGTCTGAATTGTGAACCGTTACCTTGCGCACCCGCTTGAAGATAAAATGCAGCTTCAGGATCGATACCACACTTAGCTTTTGTCCAGATAATAATATTTCTGGTATACAATCCGAATGATACTCCTTGTAATTTAGCCTTGCCAAACCATTCTTTTGGTAAATCAAAAGATAAGTTTAATTCACGGAGTTTAATGTAAGATGCATCAAACATATTCTGTTTTGCAAAGTTCCAGTTGGCCGTTACTGCATCGGTATAATAACCGTAGTGTGTAGTAGCTGGATCACCCAAATTTTCTATATATCCGCCATTGCCATCTGAGTAAACCCCAGGATAGAAAGTGCCATCAAAACTTGTTTCTCCATTGTCCTCATATTCAACTCCACCCAGCGCTTTGGTAGGTCCACCTACAACATGAGCTGTTTGAAAACCAGACATTTTAATGAATGCATCAGGATTTGACTTCAAGTATGCAGGGATATTGTTTTTGTAGGCATCCGGAATTTTAATTCCCATATCCATTTGACTAGCCAATACCGCATCAGATCCTACATATCTATAGGTTTGAGAGAAAAATTCTCCACCCAATCTTGTATCGATGCTTGCACTAAGTGTAAATCTTTTATAGGTTACTGCGGTTTGAATTCCTAATAATAATTTTGGATTAAAATTTCCAACAATTTCCTTGGCATTAAATGCACCACCTTTAAATTTTTGTTGACCACCACCGTCATCTAACAAAGGCCATCCATAATATTTGGATGATTTATCGGTTACGGTCAATAATTTGTTATCCCAAATTTGTCCAATCTTGCCATCGCTAATCATGGGTGATCCATCTGCGTTGAAATTATTGGGTATTGTTTGGCCTTTTGCATAGGTCCATGATCCACTAGGACCATCTCCCCAGAATTGATAATAAGGCACTCCATCAGCCAACGAAATAACGTATGAATTGTTTTTTGTATAATTCACACTTAAATCCCAATTCCAATTTTTGTTGGTTATCAATGTTCCACCCAATTGTAATTCTATACCCTCACTGCGAACCAATCCGGCATTGATTTGACGGCTGGTGTATCCTGAAGAAGGAGGAGTACTAATACCCAATACTTGGTTTTTATTATCGGATTGATAAACGGTTCCTTCAAATCTCAAGCGATTTTTAAGGAAAGCAAGGTCAATTCCAAACTCTGTAGAAATAGCTTGCTCTGGCTTTAATGCAGGGTTCTTTAATGATCCTGATACTGCCTGAATGGTGGTAGCGCCAAAGCTTCCAATCCCTAGTGTTCCATATAAATTATATGGATCGGTATCCTTACCTACACTAGCATAACCTCCCCGAACTTTTACTAAATCTACTGCTGTACCAAAGTTGATCATTTTATTCACAATCAAACTTAGTGATGCTGACGGATAAAAATAAGCGTTTGCATTGGTTGGGAGCGTACTTGACCAATCGTTCCTTCCAGTAAGATCTAAATAGGCGATATCCTTATAACCTACAGTTGCTGTACCGTATACACTGTATAGCGCTTTCTGAGAAGAATAGGCATTTGCCC
The DNA here is from genome assembly GCA_044339235.1 of Ferruginibacter sp. Taxonomy (GTDB): domain Bacteria; phylum Bacteroidota; class Bacteroidia; order Chitinophagales; family Chitinophagaceae; genus Ferruginibacter. The sequence goes on along the minus strand of JBIIVV010000134.1, from coordinate 2,361 downwards.
TGATACCTGTAGAACTAATATTAGATAAATTGAAGAGTTCTGGTGCTATAATTCCTACTCCAGATTGTGAGTAACTCTGTTGGTTAGAACCATATACATATTGAAGGTTTCCACCGCCTGAAGCAGACAAAGTGAAATCGTTGAATGTGTTCTTGTAGTTAATTAAGAAGTCGGTATTACTTTCAGTGTTAAACAGATTTTGTAATCCATAGTAACCTTTTCTTTCTGCTTTTAAAGACTTTGAAATTTTAGTTTCACGTCTTTCGTTCAACATATCCTGTGAATACCTAACAAATGCAGTAAAATGCTTGTTGATTTGGTAATCGAATTTTACATTACCAAACAAACGGTTACGAAGAAAACTATTCTTAACCTGGTTTAAGGTAAAATAAGGGTTGTTGAAATCATAATCAGTTACACCTTGTAAACCAAGGTCAACAGGAGTTATTGCAGCTCTCTGTTGTATTCCAGGAGTCAACCAATAATTCTGCATCTGCCTTACATCAATACTAGGAGAAAGATAAATGATATCTTGATATACACCACCACGGTCACCAGCAGCTATATTGTCAGCATTTGACCGAGTATAGTTAAGCGATGTGGTAACTTTAAATTTATCAGTTATTTTATGCTCAATGTTCAATCCTAAATTGTTACGAGCCAATCCAGTGGTGGGAAGGATACCTGTATTCGCTGTATTGCTATAGGAGAAACGGTAATTATCCTTTTCGTTGGAATTTTCAATAGACAAACTATTTACAGAGGTGATTCCATTCTGTACAAAGTTTTTTAAATTGTTATACCCTTTCAATTCTGTAGGGATAAAATTGCCACTTGCATCTTTAACGCTATTCCATTGAATTGCTTTAATACCAACATTTAGTGGAGTTCCGAAACGATAAGTATCAGTACCTGCTAAATCTATAATATTAGTTCCATCCAAGCTATTACTTGAATTGGCTGTAGTATAAGGGTGATTTCCTACAGTATAGGATTGGTTAGTTTCTAAAAATTTGTATGGAGTGGCAACTTCATTGTTGCTACTGAATGTAACACCCAATCCTTTTGCTTTTTTGCCAGACTTGGTAGTAATCAAAATAACACCATTACCTGCGCGTGAACCATATAAGGCAGCAGCACTTGGTCCTTTCAATACAGTAAGGCTTTCGATATCATTTGGATTTAGATCCGATATTGCATTACCATAGTCAATCGTATTATCACCGCCAGTATTTGAACTTACGTTATTTAATGAGTTCTTTACTGGAACACCATCCACAACAAATAAGGGTTGGTTATCTGTATTTAATGAACGAATACCACGAATTACCACACTAACAGAGGAAGTAGGTGCGCCACCAGTTGAATTGATGCTTACACCAGATACTTTACCTGCCATAGAATTCAGTAAGTTAGTTTGAGATACCTTATTCATATCCTCACCTTTTATTTCACCTACAGAGTATCCCAATGACTTTTTGGCCCTGGTAATTCCCAACGCGGTTACTACCACATCCGAAAGCTGTCCAGCCAAAGGGGTCAGTATTATGTTTACTTCAGACTTTCCGCCAACCTTTACTTCTGTAGAATTATATCCTACAAAAGAAATTACCAATGTAACATTTGGACCAGAAGTATTTAAACTATACTGTCCTGCGGCATTCGTAATGGTTTGTTTGGAAGCTCCTTTTTCGGTAATAGTAGCCCCTTGTAAAGGACCATTTGCATCTCTTACTGTACCTTTTACTACAAAGTCAAAGGTTTTTGAAAGCGCTAATTTTGCGTAAGCTACTTTCGAAGGATGGTTAGCGCTTATATGCGTTGTTGCATATAGCCCTCCGGAAAAGAAAAACAATAGATACATAGGCATAATTAGCCGATGCAACAAAATCAAATAAGGACTTCTTTTTTTCATGATGGTTATTTTGGCTTTAAAAAATAAAGTTTAGATTTTATATCTAAACAAAAATAATTAGAACAGGAAGGGGTTTAATTCAAAAAAATGCTAAACTGTTATTTTACTTAATTAACAATTGATTAAACAAATGTATGTTAATTTTCCTCTAAATACTATCGATTTACGTAAAGTTATATTCAATTTGCGCAAATATTGTTTCAGATAAAGAAAAATAGACAATGGCTTATTCCGCCATTTATCAATTAAAATCATTTTACATATTATGATAGTAAAACATGTTGATTGTTGGAAAAAATTTAAAGAAAATACAAATTAATAGATTTTGGAATTTACCCCGATTCACCCATCTATAGAAGTCAAGGGTCATAAATTTACAAACCCATTGTTGGGGTTAATGATGGCGCCACTGAAGAAACAGTTTTCAAAACTGGCCCATCCCGTCA
>JBIIVV010000024.1:0-23815 GCA_044339235.1 Ferruginibacter sp. | reverse complement strand
AAAGTATTTTCATGAAAGTAAGTGTTTGCATAATTACTTACAATCATGAAAGATTTATTTCGGGAGCAATTAAATCCGTCTTGAGCCAGCAAGCGGATTTTGAAATTGAATTAATAATTGCGAATGATGCCTCATCGGATTGTACTGGTGAACTAATAAGTGATTTAGTTAAACATCCGCCCCAAGGTTTCTCAATTTCGTATGCCAGCCATCTAAAAAACATAGGCATGATGGCAAATTTTGTTTTTGCATTAGAGCAATGTCGAGGTGAATATATTGCTTTATGTGAGGGAGATGACTATTGGACGGATCCTTTCAAATTACAAAAGCAGGTGGATTTTTTAGAGTTAAATAATGACTATAATATTTGTTTTCACAATGCAGTGGTTAAATTTGATGACGACGGATTAACTGATAAAATGTATTCGGATTTTCCATGGAATAATATTTTAAGAAACAATTTTGTTTATAGCATGGATGATATAATCAGTGCCCCCCTTATACCAACTGCAAGCATTCTTTTTAGAAGACCTTCAACTTTTGTTTTTCCGGATTGGTTTATAAATGTTGCTAGTGGTGATATGGCTTTAGCAATTTTGGTTTGTGGTGACATGAAAATAAAATATTTTGATTCATGTTGGTCTGTATACAGAAAGCATCAATCCGGTGTGACTGTAAATCATCGTGGCGATTGGATACATTCCGGCAGAATTTACATGTATTTAAGGATGATAGAATATTTTAAAGGTTTCTACAAACAATCATTCTTAAAAGTGATTTCAGCTCACATGAATTCATTGTCAAATTTTAGTTTGATTTCTAAGGATGATCGAAAAATGCTATTTCAGTTACTTCCATTTCAATTCTTAAAAAATAGAATCTTTTTTTATTCAAAATCCGGGAATGAATAGCAATGCTTTCTGTACGATTATCACTCCTTCTCATTTAGCTTATGCGCTTGCATTAAATGACTCGCTACACAAGAACAAACGTGATGCGTTTGATATGTATGTATTGCTTGCTTGTTGCTCTTATGAGTTTGAATTTCATGCTGATGTTTTCCCTGCCTTAAATTTCATTTTTATTGATGAAATTTGCGATGAAGGAATTGGCAAAGCTCTATTTGAAAAATATTATCCCCAATACATTGATGAATTTCGATGGTCGATGAAGCCAGTTTTTATTAACTATCTACTTCAAAAAAATGAATATGACAAAGTAATCTATACTGATTCTGATATTCATTTTTACAATGACTACCAATTTTTAATAGATGAGCTAAATGTAAGTAATGTATTGATAACACCTCATTGGAGAGCTTCCAATCCACATATAGATTTACCTAATTTCGAGTTGCTGTACACAAGTGGCATTTATAATGGAGGATTTATTGGGGCAAATAGAAAGGCAATTGAGGTGATGGAATGGTGGGCAAAGGTTTGTAAATTCATATGTGTAAAAGATTCAAAGAAAGGTATGTTTGTTGATCAGGTTCATCTAAATTTATTGCCAGTATATTTTGAGAAGATTGGCATACTCAAGCACAGAGGTTGTAATGTTAGTAACTGGAATATGGTAGAATGTAAAAGGACTATTGCACAAAGTGGAACGGATTTACAAATTCAAAATTCTTACCCAATCGTATTTGTGCATTTTTCTAAAAGCACAATAGATGGGATTAGTTCGGGAGTTGATAGTTTATTAATGCCCCATTTGATGCAATATTACTTAAGTATAAATAAGTATTTAAATTTTCTTGGGATGCCGGAACTGAATATTTCAAAAATTCATAATGAAGTTCATCCGATAAAAAAGGTAAATCTAATTATGAGAATAAAGACTTTGTTTCATAAGTTTATTTTATGATAGCTGATAATTTTATAAAAATAGCTTTTGAAAGATCAAACCTTGATCTTTTTTATATTAGAACTTCAATATTGAATTCTTTAAAAAGTAATCTCCCGAATTTTACAGGCAATTTGCTAGATATAGGTTGTGGTAAAATGCCTTATAGGGATTTTGTTCTCGACAATAGCTTGGTGAAACAATATATTGGGCTTGATATCGATACTGCAATTGCTTATGATAAAAATATAAAAGCTGATTTTACCTGGGATGGAATTAAAATGCCCTTTGAAAATGAGTGCTTTGAAACTGCTTTTGCAACTGAGGTCCTAGAGCATTGTCCCAACCCATTAATTATTTTTAATGAAGTTAATCGGGTATTAAAAAATGAAGGCGTTTTCTTTTTTACGATACCTTTTTTATGGCCGTTACATGAAGTGCCAAATGATGAATTTCGATTTACTCCTTTTGCTTTGGACAGAATGTTAAAAGAAACAGGGTTTATAAATATTACGATAAAAGCTACTGGAGGCTGGCATGCTTCTATGGCTCAAATGCTTGGTCTTTGGGTTAAAAGATCACCATTGGGCAATAGCCAAAGGAAATTACTTGCCTATTTCTTAAAACCGATAATTTTTTACTTGATAAAAAAAGACAAGGTTTTTTCAGTTTCGTTCACAGAAAGTCAAATGATAACCGGTTTAAGTTGTATTGCTTTTAAAAAATGAATAATAAAGTACTTGCCATATTCTCACCTAACGAAGACTTATATTCGGAGACCTTTATTAAGGCGCATAAAAATCTTTTGTTTAATATAAAATACTACTATGGCGGTTATTTGCCAACAGTATTAGAAGGGAATGGCAGTATTTTAAACCATTCAAGGATCAACAAGATGTTAATCCGATTTAACGGAAAATTTTGTTTTGAGGAACAATGTTTATTTGATTCTTTAAGAAAACAAAAAGTAGATTGTGTTTTGGCTGAATATGGTCCAACTGCATGTTCAGTATTAAACGTTGTGAGGGAACTTGGGATTCCAATGATTGTTCATTTTCATGGTTACGATGCAAGTGAAAAAAGTGTAATAAGTGTTTTTTCAGAAAAGTACAAGGATGTTTTTGGATATGCAAGCAAAATAATTGTAGTTTCTGAAATGATGAAAAATAGTCTTTTGGAATTAGGGTGTGCAGAGCATAAAATAATTTTAAATTGGTACGGACCACATGATCATTTCTTTAAAATAAAGCCTCATTATAATTCAACCAGTTTTTTAGCAATAGGAAGATTTGTTGATAAAAAGGCACCTTATTTAACTCTTGCAGCCTTTAAAATAGTGGTAACAGCAATCCCATCGGCCAAATTAATAATGGTGGGGGATGGGCCACTCTTAAACACCTGTAAAAATCTGGCGATAGTATGGGGGCTTGCTGATGCTGTAGAATTTAAGGGTGTGCAGAGCAGGGATGAAATCAATTTTTTATTTAAAGAAAGTATTGCTTTTGTGCAACATTCCATAGCTGCTGATAATGGGGATAGCGAGGGCATTCCAGTATCAGTATTAGAAGCGCAGGCAGCTGGCTTAACGGTAATTTCCACTTTTCATGCTGGTATTCCGGATATTGTGATTAATAACGTAACTGGATTATTAGTGGATGAACTTAATGTTGAGGGTATGGCAAAAAATATGATTCTAATATTAAATGATGTTGGGTTGGCAAAAAATCTGGGCATATCTGGCAGAAAAAGAGTAAGCGATAATTTTACAATGAAAAGACATTTAGGTTTATTGAGTAAGGTTATTAATAATACAATTCTTGATAAGAAAAACAATATTGAGTGATAAAAAAAATTGTAAACCTATTAAAACGTGAGGCAAGTGATAAAGTTGCTGTACTTTCTCGAGCTTTAAAAGGAGATAATGTTTATTGCATTTGTTGCTCAGGAGATTTTATTACATTTTTGCCATTTGGATTGGTAAAAAGAGCAAATGCTTTATGCCCCAAATGTAGATCACTTGAGCGGCACCGGCTTCATTGGCATTTTATGGTTAACAGAACAAATTTGTTAGGAAGTGACGGGAAATTAAAACTGCTGCATGTAGCGCCTGAATTTATTTTTTATAATAAGTTCAATAGTAATCCAAAGTTCGATTATGTGCCCTGCGCTAAATTTGGGGAGGGTTATATCGACGAGTACCCTGCCAATACCCTTAATGTGGATATCACCAATATTCACTTTGAGGATAACAGTTTTGACGTTATTTATTGTTCACATGTTTTAGAACATGTACCGCATGATATTACCGCAATGAAAGAATTTCGGAGGATTCTAAAACCAGGCGGCTGGGCCATGCTACAGGTTCCATTGGATAATAATCTGGCTGAAACCTATGAAGATTTTTCGATTACAGATGCTGCTGAGCGTGAAAAGGCATTTGGTCAATATGATCATGTAAGAATATATGGAAGGGATTACAGGAATCGGCTTGAACTGGCAGGATTTGATGTGATGCAAATCGCTTACACCGAAGAATTTAGCAGGGATGAAATTTTCAAAAATGGGTTTCAACAGGGAGAGGATATTTATATCTGCATAAAATAAAATCATTTTGGCCTACACTATAGATGATGCTTGTTTCTTTATAATAAAAGATTACCTAGGTAGTGATTTTTAAGGTACTGAGAAGATGTTTGCAATTGATTAAAAACCGTGATGTTAAGCGATTAAAAAAAACATCCTTTACTATCATTTCCAATAATTGCATTGGTGGAATTTTATACTATGATTATGGGCTGCAGTTTAAAAGCCCTACCATTAATCTTTTTTTTTATGCACCCGATTATATAAGGTTTCTTGAACATTTACCCTATTATCTGGATCAGCCATTAGCTTTTTCCGACAACTCAAAATTCAGTTCTGATTCGTTTAATTATCCGGTTGGTAAACTGGCGGATATTGAAATTCATTTTATGCATTTTGAGACTTTTGAGGACGCAAAAAAGCATTGGGTCAAACGAGCAGCAAGGGTTGACCTGGATAATCTATACCTGGTTGGATCCGATAGAGACCAATGCACAGATGAAATAAGAAAGCGATTTGCAGATTTACCATTTCCAAATAAGGTCTTTTTAACTTCTAAGCCAGTCCAGCATAAGCATGAAATTTACTTTGATGAATACACAGGGCAGGAATGTGTTGGTGATTTGATTGCAGATGATAAAGCATGGAATTTTTATTTTGATGTGCCTAAGTGGATTAATAGCGGCGTAGTTGAAGCGACCGTTCTAAGGAGGCAACTGTTTAAGGTTTTCAGGAAAATGAAAAAAAATAAAGGAAAAAAAACAAGTCATATTTTTTGAAGTTGGTAGTAAAAAATTGCTGTTTATAAAATGGAAGGTATTCCCCCGCCCCCGCTGTTCTCAATAATAATTCCTGCTTACAATCGTTTTGAGTTCATCATTGAAACGTTGCAATCAGTATCCGGACAATCATTACATAATTGGGAGTGTTTGGTAATTGATGATTTTTCAACGGATACTACTTTTGAAATCGTTTCAAAATTTATCGATTTACAAAATGATAACAGGATTAAGCTATTCACCAATCAGAGAAGCAAGGGAGCCCAGGGGGCAAGGAATACAGGTATTGATTTGTCAGGAGCTAACCTACTGATTTTTTTGGATTCAGATGATCTCTTAGCGAATGACTGTCTTGAAAAAAGGTATAAATTAATTGAACACAACAACGGATATTATGTTTATTGTTTCCCCACAATGGTTTTTAAAAAGACTCCTTACGACGGCATTTATTTGTGGAACTACCTGAACAGCGACACCCCGGATTTAGTTCGGTTTTTGGAGCAGGATATGCCCTGGCATACAACTGGACCAGTTTGGGTAAAATCTTTATTAGTTGAACTAAAAGGATGGGATGAATCGCTGGTTTGCTGGCAGGATTGGGACGTGCATGTAAGGGCTTTAATGCACCCCGGATTAAAATATTTAAAAGTAGAGGATATTGTAAAAAATGTAAATAGTTTTTACAGGTTAAATGATTCCTATGATAGTATCGTAAATCACCGGGATAGTAAATTGCATGTTGCCAACAAAATGCAACTAATTGAAAAAACAAGTGCTTCTATCCATCTGCTTGATAATGATCAAATTGATCTGGCTTTTGCAAGGCTCGCTTACAGGATCGCACAGGAAGCCATACCTCATTTTGGATATGAGACTACCAGGCGGTATCTGATAAATGTGTTTAATAAAATAAGGCTCTCCCGGCTTTTTGTTTTTTTATGGGTAGGGTATTTACAGAATTTGTTTAACCAGGAGCAGAATAAAGGTTTTAGTAGAATATATAATCTTGCACCAAGATTATATGCGTCCAGGCATTTGCTAAGGCGAAGCAGTACTCATTTGAAAGCTACCTATCAGAAATGAAATCCGATTTGAAAAATGGAGTTACGATAATTATTTGTTGTTACAACAGCGCCCAATTATTGCCTCCTACTATAAAACATATTGCAAAGCAAAAAAATCAGGATAATATCTATTGGGAACTGATTGTTGTAAACAATAATTCAACCGATGATACTGCGCAGGTAGCCAGGCAGGAATGGGATAAATATGGTTTAAAGGAAGTGAAATTATCTGTAGTTAATGAAGCTCAAGCCGGTTTAAGCTATGCCCGCAAAATGGGAGTGGAAGCAGCCTCCTTTGAATACATTATTTTTTGTGATGATGATAACTGGTTGAGTGATGATTATCTTCAAACCGCTTTTAGAATTCTGGAAGAAAATCCGGCAATTGGCGCTTTAGGAGGAAGAAGTGAGGCGATTGCGGATGTGGCCTTCCCTGGCTGGTGGAACCAATATATTTCAGGATTTGCAGTAGGTAGGCAGGCAACTGAATCCGGGTATATTCAGTCACGAAAATATTTATGGGGAGCAGGCCTTGTTTCAAGGAAAATTTTACTATCAAAGGTTTTTCACAAAGACTTCCCATCATTTTTATCGGGAAGGAAGGGAGAAGAGTTGAGTTCAGGTGAAGATGTAGAAATTTGCGCCCGAATTATATTGATGGGGTATTTACTGTACTATGATGGAAACCTGCTGTTAATTCATTACATAACTGAAACGCGATTTACTGTTGCTTATAGAGATAAAATGTTTGAAGGGCATGCTAAAGGAGTTGATATTATTAAACCTTATCATGACATAATAAGATTATCGCAATTATCTTTTTTACACAAATCAATTCGAACATTAAAAGCAATTTTACAGTGCTTATTGATTCCGTTTAGAAAGTCAGGGAATATCAATGACTTCTTTACCCCGGTATCTGCAATGTGGAATCTTCCTTTTTTTACCTTCGATCCGCAGTATAAACAAATATTGTATTTTAAAAAGGCCACAATGAATTCTTTACGATAACCGTGTCAATGGTTTGTATAATAATGAATTAAAATTGTGTTTATTCATGCATGAATTATGGTGAGCATTGTTATTCCGCATTTTAACAGATCTTTATTGTTGAGGTATTCAATTGAGTCGGTCATCAATCAATGCTTTAACGACTGGGAAATAATAGTAGTTGATGACGGCTCTTCAGAGTTGGAATTTAAAGCTATTCAGCTATATGTATTATTAGATAACAGAATAACAATTCAGCCAAGGCAATCAGCCAATAAAGGACCTTCATCTTGCAGGAATGAAGGAGTTGCATCTGCAAAATACAACTACTTGCTTTTTTTGGATTCAGATGATTTATTAAAACCATTTTGTCTTGAACAACGGGTGGCTTTTATGCAACGGAATAGCCAGGTAGATATGGCTGTATTTCTGATTGAAAATTTTAAAATAACACCCGGTGATACGGGAACGTATTTTAATATTGAGATGCCTTTCAATCAGCTGGCAGGATCTTTTCTGCAAAATCGAAATCCATGGCAAACAATGGCGCCAATCTGGAAAAAGGAATTCTTTAGCCAATTAGGTGGCTTTGATGAGAATTTATTGTATATGGAAGATCCTGATCTTCATTTGAGGGCTTTAAACCGGGTAGGAGCTAATATTGACATATGTTATGACCAGCCTTCGGATTGTTATTATCGTAACAATCTCTTTGATAACAATAAGTGCTCTTTTTACTATAATTCAATTTATTACCGTATTACTTTTTATATAAAAATAATTGAGCAAAACAATGCTTTTGTAAATCAATATAAGGTTGATATTAAACAGGGTATTTATAATTTAATTTGTATTTTTTTGTATTCAAGAAAAAATGAATTCCCTGCCTTATACAATGATTTTGTGGAATTGATTCATATTGACCGTTTTTTCTCAACTCTTGAACGATGGCGGATTCAATGCCTTATTGAAACTGGAAATAATAATTCCCAGCTTTTAAAATTTCTAAAATTAAAGGGGATCTGTTATCGTTTATTACCCGGCCAATGAAAATTTCAGTTGTAATACCAGTTAAAAATGGTGCAGACACGTTGGAGCTTTGTTTGCGAACAATTCGGGAACAGACGATTGGTGATATTGAAATTATTGTTTTAGATTCCATGTCAACGGATTCCAGCAGTCAGATAGCTGACTGCTTTGGGGCAATCATGATCGAGGTACCGGACGGTACATTCAATCACGGGCTTACAAGAAATGCAGGCGTACAGCATGCATCAGGTGAACTTATTTATTTCACCGTTCAGGATGCATGGTTGGGAGAAAATGATATGTTGAAAAAAATGGCAGCTCATTTTTCTGATCCCTTAGTTATGGGTGTGGTTGGACACCAGGCTGTGCCTCATGAAAAGGATAAAAATCCATTCTATTGGTACAACCCCTTTTCAACTCCATCAGTTACAACCAGAAAGCTTGCAGATACGGGAGTATTTCTTAAGATGTCCCAAAAAGAACAGCAATCATTGGTGGCATGGGATAATGTGGTTTCAATGTATCGCAGAACTGCTTTACTAGTGCAACCGTTTGTGCAAACCGAACTTGCAGAAGACTGGGTCTGGAGCTACCATGCTTTGCTGAAAGGGTGGACATTACTACATGATTCCTCCTTGGTAGTTTACCATTACCATCACCAAACGTATCGGTATTTTTTCAGTCTTATTTATACGAACCATTATCATCTTTATAAATTTTTCAAGTACAAACCATCCCTGCCTTCTGTGTTGATACCAATGATACGAATCAGTTATCATTTACTAAAAAACAAGGAATTGGATTTAAGGGAAAAAATGTATTGGATCATACACAATGCTTCCGGAAGGGTTGCAAATCTTTTTTCAACAATTTATTTTTTAGCAAGATTAAAAACCGGTGGGGCTCATTCAATTGCAAAAGGCTATAACAAATATTGTAAAATAATCCCACAAGGAAAACAGAAAAACGGCCAATCATTCGAAAGCTATTGAAAATTAATTTCTGTAATTTTATGTGGCTGTATTGTCATTAGCTAAGATGTTCTATTAAGGGACTCAATTCCCTATCATAAATATATAATTTGGACAGTTTACAATTCGTTTTCCCATGTAGTTCAAAAGTCATACTCTAATTATGACTTTTATTTTAATCAGATATTCAATGATAAAATGTTTAAAGTAATTATTCAATTAATAGAGCAGAAAAATATTGAAAACATTCATCAAATGATATCATTTTTAAGTTATTCTGTCGAAACTGGCTTTTTAATATATTCAAAAATGGATTTAAATATTTTTTTAAAAAACTTTTAATTGAATAACAGGATGTTGGTTTCAGTTTTAATGACAGCCCATAATCGGGAGCAATATATTTCAGAAGCAATTGAATCGGTATTATCCTCTACATATCAGGATTTTGAACTGATAATTGTAGATGATTCATCTACAGATAATACGCCTGTTATTGCAAGACAATTTGAAGTTGCTGATAGCAGAGTGAGGGTGTACGTCAACCAAAATAATTTAGGTCAATTCGGAAATAGAAACAAGGCTGCATCTTATGCCAAAGGCGATTATATAAAATATTTTGATTCGGATGATATCATGCACAATGATATGTTGGAAGTGATGATGAACGGCATGATTCAATTTCCGTGTGCAGGTATAGGCGCTAGTTGTGACTGGCAGAAGTTAGAGCAAAAAAAACTGCCTGTTCAATTTTCTTCGAGATCGGCTTATATCAATCATTATTTTGAGGGGTTCGATATTTTATTTATCGGTCCAAGTGGAACTATTTATAAAAAAAGTTTATTTGATGCTATTGGTGGGTTTAATGAGTCGTCAGGCATTTTGGCAGATACCCTGCTCTCCATGCAAATCGCTGCTATTACTCCGGTTGTTGCCATTAAAAAGAATCTATTTTTTTGGCGCTTACATGATCAGCAGGTTTCGATCGGCCAGCAGAACCATTTTGCAATGATAAAAGAAAGGTTTAGGATAAATGAAACTGTACTGGCAAACATAAACTGTCCCTTTGATGAAAACGAAAAGGAGCTGATCAGGCGAAACCTTAAAAATATTTTTATAAGGAAATTTCTCCGGTATTTTATATTGATTAAATCACCATACAAAATTTACAAACTTTTTAAAATGTATGATGTCGCTTTAACAGATATAATATTTGCAATTATTCCCAATAAATTTATTCAACACTAAATATCCCGGCTCAACATGAGTTTAATTATAACAATCGGAAATCTGTTTACTGTTTTTTTCGGTTGAACTATTTTTTTAAACTATTTTATGTGCGCAACAGGAATGGGTTACCCATTATATTAACCATAAAAGGACTTATAGGTGAAGGTATTGAGGTTGGTCTATGGAGGAATGAATTAAGTGATTTTATCCAACTGGAAAGGGGGGAAATTATATTCTGTAGATTCCTGGTGAAATCTTTCTTCTGAAGTTTATATTGATGATATTAATATTAGCCAGAGAAAATTTTACAATATATTCAACCAGTTGCAACATTAGCTTGGGAGATTTAATAGTAGATCCAAAATAATCCGAGATTTATAGGTAAGTGTAGCTGTCGCATTTTAAAACTAATCACTTGGTTTTGTGAACTTAGATGGGAGGTACGACTATGAAGATGTAAAGTAAAACCTCGAAGCATGGTATGCTAAAGTGATACCGGGTGGTATTGTTTGTGATCTCGACTATTTGGATAAAACAATTCGAGAAACGGTATTTGGGGTGAAAAAAGCAGTTAATGAATAAGCTCGAGCAGTAGGTGTCAAAATATTGGTAACTTATAAAGATATTTTCCCATCCTGGTTTATAACAAAGCATAATAATTTATCTGCATTAACTTGATAATACAGAATGTAAATTAACTTTCGGTTGTATTATAATGATACTTTTTATCAATGAAAATAATTTTTTGCCTTCATCATTTTCTGCCTGATTTTGTAGCTGGTACAGAAATTTATAGCCTTCGGTTAGCTCAGCATTTAACCAAGGCTGGTGCAGATATTGTAATTGTTATTCCTAATTTTGATCATTTGGTAACATGTGAATACGTATATGAAAATATCCGAGTAATCAGGTATGCAGAAAATAGTATTGTTGACCGTAAAATGATTATGGGGAAGCAGAAGCCAACCGGGCTTCAGGCATTTTCTGATATTTTAAAAAGAGAAGAACCTGACATTATACATTTTCATGAAATTTCACCGGGCAGGGGGATAAATATTTTTCATGTTGAACAGGCAAATCTCTTAAAAATACCAATCGTATTGACTTTTCATTTATCAGGATATAGTTGCATTAAGGGATCTCTAATTTATAAAGATGAGCGTAAATGTGATGGTTTAATAAATACAGAGCGTTGCACATCCTGTGTTTATCATTCGAAAAATATATCAGGGATAAAAGAAAAATTTCTTTCAAAGCTCTCACATGCCTTATTTAAAAGAGGTATCGACTTGACTAATTTGAATAGTACTATCGGAACAGCATTGGGATTCCCGTTTGTGATTGATAAAATTAAAAATGATCTTCTAAAACTTGCTTTTCTTGCAGAAAATATTGTTGTATTAACAAAATGGTATAAGGATATCCTGTTAAAAAATGGAGTTCCTTCCGATAAGTTGATATTTATAAAACAAGGTGTAACAAATGAGCAAAAACCACAGCTTATTCATGCAAATTGTGAACTTCCTCTACAAGTAGTTTTTATTGGGCGAATTAGTCCGTTAAAAGGGTTGCATTTATTAATCACTGCAATTTGTGATATTCCGGCAGATAAAATTTCATTGTTCATTTATGGCCAGGAAACAGAGGATGGTTATTTGCTGGATTGTAAGCAGTTATCTAAAGGTAAAAATAATATCCACTGGATGGGGGTTATTCCTTCAACTGATGTAATTAAAACCTTGTCGAAGTATCACATGCTTTGCTTGCCTTCCACTTTCTCTGAAATGAGCCCGTTGGTAATTCAGGAAGCATTTGCTGCTGGTCTACCTGTACTTGCTTCTGATGTATATGGCAATGCCGAACAAATAAAAGTAGGTATTAATGGATGGTTGTTTCGTTTTAATGACAGTAACGATCTTGCTGATAAGTTGAAATATTTAATTGATGACCTGAAATTAATTGAAACTGCAAAGGATGGTATACCCAATACAAATAGTTTTTCAAATGTAAGCAAAATGTATCTTGATTTATATTTAGAAATCTTAAGTATAAAAAAGTAATTTGTAAGTTCAATTGAAAGTCCTTTTTCTTACAACTCATAATCTTGCTACTAATCCTCGTGTATTGAAGGAGATTAGACTGGCGTTAAGCGCTGGATATAGTGTAGAACTAATCTGTTTTGAATTTGATAATTGGAGTAAAGGATTGAATGATAAACTCAAAATTCACTTAGAGAATGTAAAAATCATAACTATTCCGGCAGGTCGTACTCCTTTTTTTTATTGGATAACTTCCGTTATAGGAGAATCTGTTTTTCGTTTTTTAGGAAAATTTATTTCGTTACCTATTCCATTATTATCGCAAGCGGTATCCCGAAGAAGCAACTTAATATTAATGGCACTTAAAAAAGTGTCTCAACCTGATTGGGTTATTGGTCACAATCCGGGAGCCCTAGGTCCTACTTTATTTGCTGCAGAAAAATTTAAATGTTACGCTGGATTTGATGTGGAAGATTATCATCCGGGAGAAGGAACTGATTTTAATTTAAAAAGTCTTTTAAAACAATTATTAGTAAAGATACTGCCCCAGATGGATTATGTCTCCTATGCATCGCCCTTGATTTTGGAAGCTGTAAAAAGTGATTTGAATAGTGATATTTTAAATTCAGTAACATTATTGAATTATTTCCCTGCTGAAGAATTTAAGAAGCCAGTGATATTAAATAGCGGGCCAGTTAAATTAGTCTGGTTTTCGCAAAATATTAATTCAGGTAGGGGATTAGAATTTATTTTGCCATATCTACAACAAGAACTCAACAATGTTGAGCTTCATTTGATTGGTAATCTTAATCCTGATTTTTATGAGACTTCATTAAAGTTAATCCCAAATATTATCATTCATGATTCAATGTCACAAAAATCATTGCATCAACAATTAGGTGATTTTGACATTGGTCTTGCCTTAGATTCAGTACAAGATGTAAATTACAATCTTGCTATTACAAATAAAATGTTGGCATATTTGCAATCAGGTTTATTTGTGATAGCTTCTAATACAAAAGCACAGGAAAGGTACTTAAATGAGCTGCCTAATCATGGTATTTGCTTCAACTATAAAATTAATGATTTAGGTATTGTTTTAAATAAGTTGATTGCTGAAATTGATTTAATTCGAGCCAAAAGAGAAATAAGATATATGGATTTTAAAAATCGAAATTGGGAAAATGAGTCATTGTCATTATTAAAAGAGTGGAATAAATAAGTTGTGAAAAAAATCCTCATTCTTTACCCTCATTTTCCACCTTCTAATCTAGCAGGAGTGCATCGTCCAAGGCTTTTCGCTCAACATTTGCCATCCTTTGGCTGGGATCCTATTATTTTAACCGTGGAGGAGCAATATTATGAGGAGTCACCAGATTATAATTTAGTAAAACTATTGCCTCCTAGTTTACGGATTGAAAAAGCAACAGCTTTTCCGATTTCTAGCCCTCGGATGATTGGGGATATCGGTTTGCGGGCTTTTCTTCAATTGTACAAAAAGGCTAAACATATCATTCAGTCCGAATTGATTGATTTTTTATATATTCCCATTCCATCTTTTTACTGTGCTTTGCTTGGCCGCTGGTTGCATCATTCAACTGGCATCAAATACGGAATTGATTATATTGATCCATGGGTACATTTTTTTCCTGGAAGTGAGCGGTTTTTTTCGCGTCATTGGTTTAGCACCAAGGTTGCCCAATTTTTAGAACCGATTGCTGTAAAAAAGGCATCTTTGATTACTGGGGTTTCCGCAGGATATTATGAACCAATGTTGAGCCGTAATCTCCATTTAAAGAGACAAGCTCTTTGCGGTGCAATGCCATATGGTGGGGAGCAGGCAGATCACGATCTGTTATTACAACTGAATATTCAGCCATATCTTTTTAATAAAAATATTAATAAATTTCAATTAATTTATGCAGGGGCGATGCTTCCTAAGGCATACGGTCTGTTGGAAGCCATTTTTAAAAGTATACAATCGAATCCCCAATTATTTAATCAGGTAGAATTTCACTTTATCGGAACGGGTAAAACCACTCTTGATCCTAATGGATTCAATATAAAGCCACTTGCAGAGAAATATGGGCTTTGGCATTCGGTTGTTTTTGAGTATCCCAAAAGAATACCTTACTTGGATGTATTGATTCATTTAAGGCATGCTGATGGTGTTTTTATCCTTGGAAGTACGGAGCCTCATTATACGCCTAGTAAAGCTTTCCAGGCTGTATTATCAGAGAAACCGATATTGGCTGTTTTGCACAAAGACAGTTCTGCGTTAAATGTATTGGTTGAATCGAAATCAGGTATGGTGTTTGGCTTCGACGGTAATAATGATTTAGATAGACTTAAAGACTCCTTTTCCTTTTTTTTTAGTGAATATTTAGAATGGATAAATTTATATAGTCCATCTTGTATAAATAAGGATTATTTTGAATTTTATACTGCTAAAATGGTCACTAAAAAGCTGGTCAATTTTTTAAATGTCATATGTTAATTCTTTTAATCCCTGTGAAATAAAAATTTGATAATAATATAATTAAAAATATAAAACATTAAAAAAAATTGAATGCTAGGATTTGTTGTTCCCATTAAACCCAAAGCCGTTTCTAAAAACTGGGCTTTTGATAATTTGCTACTTGAGCGTACAGCACGTTCCATTTGTGCCCAGACAAATGATTGTTTTAAACTTATTGTAGTTTATAATGATCAACCTGAAATCAATTTTACCCATCCAAATATTATTTTTTCACATTTTTCATTTTCGCCTGTAAAAGTTGATGAATTTGATGACCTTGATTATGTATTGAAATATTATAGCAGGGAGTATGCTGAAAAAATGATGGATAAAGGAAAGAAAATCCTTTATGGTTGTAAGCAGGCAATTGAACTTGGCTGTAACTATCTGATGGGGGTAGACAGTGATGACTTGGTGAGTAATCAATTGGCCAAATTTGTTCATCAAAATTGCTGGTCAGATAAAGCGGGCTGGCGAATAAAGAAGGGGTTTATTTATGAAGAAGGATCTATTTTTTTGGTAAAAAATATGGATATTCAAAATCTAAATGGCAGTACCCATATTATCCGAAAGGACCTGATTACCATACCGGATTTCACATCGAATTTGTTTTGGAATTATAATTTATTTGAGTCGCACGGTTATACGTATCAAAGGCTAAAAGATTTCCATCAGGCTGTATTAGAAGATTATCCATTATTTGGAATAATATATATTGTTCATCAAAATAATTACTCCAATATTTTCCAAAAGACGTTTAAATTGTCTTTTAAAAATGTTGTCAAAAATTTTGTTAGAGGTGTATTTTTATCTAAAAAAATTAGGAACGAATATAATTTATTTACAATTTCTAAATTATAATCCTGAAACGCCTCGCCATAATCACCACCCATCCTATTCAATACAATGCCCCTGTTTTTCAATATTTGAAACACAGAAATAAGATTTGTTCCAAAGTGTTTTATACCTGGGGCGAAACTGTGTTGAAAGATAAATATGATCCGGGTTTCGGAAAAGTCATTGATTGGGATATCCCATTATTGGATGGTTACGATTATACATTTGTTCAAAATGTTTCCAGCAGACCCGGCTCAAATCATTTTAATGGCATTGATAATCCCTCTTTAATTCAAGAGATTGAATGTTGGTCACCAGATGCCTTATTGGTTTTTGGTTGGAGTTTTAAAAGCCATTTAAAACTGATGCGGTACTTTAAGGGGAAAAAAGAAATATTTTTTCGGGGAGACTCTAATTTACTAGATGAAACCTATCAAAATTCATTTAAAACTATACTGAGAAGATTTTTTTTACGTTTCGTATATCAATCTGTCGATAAGGCCCTTTACGTGGGTACCCATAATAAAAATTATTATTCTACCCATGGATTAAGGGATCACCAACTTGTTTTTGCTCCACACGCCATCGATAACCAACGATTTTCAAATGGTATCAATGCTGTTAATAGGTTACAGATTGGAATACCTACCAATGCTTTTGTGTTTTTATTTGCTGGTAAATTTGAAATAAAAAAGAATCCTCATTTGTTACTCAGTGCTTTTCTACAGATTGCGAATACGAATTGTCATCTTTTATTAGTAGGTAATGGCCCCCTTGAATCGGCTTTGAAATCAAAAGTAGCAAGTTTACCCATTAGTGTAAGTAATAGAATCCATTTTTTGCCATTTCAAAACCAGGCTTCAATCCCTGATATATATCAATTATGCGATGTTTTTGTCCTTCCTTCCCAGGGGCCTGGCGAAAGCTGGGGGCTGTCTATTAATGAAGCGATGGCCTGCTCTAAGCCAGTCTTAGTGAGTGATCAATGCGGCGCTGCGGTTGATCTAGTAAAAAGTGGTATGAACGGATATATTTTTAAAAGTAATGACGGTTATGACCTGTTGAATAAAATGGAAGTCTTATTGGCTACTCATGATCATATTGCCGAGATGGGCCGTCATTCTTATCAAATGATCCAACCCTGGAATTTTGATTCCATTTGTTCATCTATTGAGCAATTATTTGCTTTTCATAAAACTGACAAAAAAGCAAGGAAATAGTATGAAAAAATTAAATTACATAGATGCATTGAGAGGACTTGCAATTTTGTGTGTTATTATGGTTCATACATCTCAGTACGGATTTTTTTTTGTTCCAAGAACAATCGCCAATTTAATCGGAGAAGGTGCAAGAGGCGTCCAGCTATTTTATCTCGCAAGTGCATTTACCTTATTCATTTCATTTAAAAATCGGTTGGCAAAAGAGAAATTTCCAATTAGAAATTTTCTTTTGAGGAGGTTTTTTAGAATAGCCCCCATGTACTATTTAGGTATCGCATATTATTTGTTTCAAAATGGTTTAGGTCCGAGGTATTGGCTTGGCGATAAAACTCATATAACATTTTTAAATATTCTTTCAAATTATACTTTTCTACATGGATTTAATCCATATTGGATAAACAGTGTAGTGCCTGGAGGGTGGTCAATTGGTGTTGAAATGACATTTTATGCAACACTACCAATATTGTTTTTAAAAATAAAAAATTTAAACTTGGCTTTTAATTTTTTTATTATAAGTTTAATAGCTAGACAATTGCTTCAGTTTTTTTTTATAAAATATCATTTAATTAGTGATGATCTGCTCTGGGGTAAATACCTCTTCATTTATTTCCCAAGTCAGTTACCAATATTTTGTTTGGGTATCTTGATGTATTTTATCATTATTGAGAAAGAAAGTTTACGTAATATTTCCGGAAAATCTATTATTCTTTTTTGCGCCCTTTTATTCGCACAGTTTGGCACTGGAATTCAATTATTTTTCCCCAATTACATTATTTTCGGAATCGGATTTTTACTTTTGGGATTAGCTCTTAGTACCTTTGAATTTAGACTTATTTTAAATTCAACTGTCATCTATATTGGCAAAATTAGCTTTAGTATGTATTTGGTGCATTTTGCTGTTTTGTATTGGTTGGACCATTTTAATTTAATTAATTTTTTCAGTAATGGGATTTTAAATTATTGTTCACGATTTTTTCTTGTTACATTTTTGACGATTTTAATTTCTATTATTTTATATAAAACAATTGAAGTCCCTTTTCAGGAAATTGGAAAAAGAATAATAGCTAGATTGGAAAAGACCACTTATTCTTACAATTGGTTTGGTAAAAGAAGGGGTTCATTGCTCAATTGAAATTTTTTTATGCACCAAGTATATGTTTGAATACTGTTTTTATGATATTTAACCCCACGCTCGTAAGACTTTCAATTTTACTAATAGGCTTTGTTTATACTTAACTATTAATTTACCCACTTATTTCTACTCATTGAAATCACTTTTTAATACATCTTTTAACTGGCCATTATTTTTGGGTGCCGCTATTGTAATTAGATTGTTGCTAATTGGAATTAGTTGGACTTCCTATTTTGCCATTTTGTTGTCGCTACACCAGTTTATTTTATTATTCAATTCTATTGGTCATATTATTCCTATTCGATATTTATTGGGTGCCTTTATGTGTGTTCAATTTTTTATAGGTCCTGTTTTGGCATATAATGGGTTGGATGAATACCAGTATATTCATTACAAAATGAGGATACCCGAATCGGAGTATTTTGCCTATGCTATTCCCGCAGTTATTTCTTTTATTCTTGGTTTGCACATTTGGGCAGGAAAATTAAAGGGTGAAATTGTAAATGAAAAGCAAATTGAATTTTTTGTAAATAAAAATCCTTCCTTACCTTATTGGTTCATCGGTATTGGTTTTGTATCAAGTATTGTAGCAGGGTTTTTCTCGGAGGATTTTACTTTTGTTTTTTATTTATTAGGTAGCTTGAAATTTATTGGACTATTTCTTTTAATAATAGGAGGTCATGATTTAAAAATTTTACCACTGATTGTTGTAATTAGCTCCATTGTTGGCTCTTCTTTGTTGAATGGCATGTTTCACGACTTGCTCATTTGGATCATATTTACTGGATGCGTTTTTGCTATTAAATATAAATTTGATTTCAATTACAAAATAATAGCTTGTGGAGCATTTGTTTTCTTGGCCCTGATCATACAACTAATGAAATCTAGTTATCGTACTGCAACGGGTATAGGTAAAGAAGAAGCAGGGGTAGAAACCTTTTCAAAGTTATATGAAGAGGAAAATAATGATCAAGGTTTGTTTAGTTTTGAACGGCTGGCTCCTTCTACAGTTAGAATCAATCAGGGATTCATTATTACCAATATAATGTATACTGTTCCTTCCCAGGTTCCATTCTCCAATGGGGAAGAGATGTACCAGCTTTTTGAAGCGGGTGTATTACCTCGTTTTATGGCACCTAATAAATTAAAGGCAGGCGACAGGAGTATTTTTATGAAATATTCTGGCCTTCGAATTCGTTCCGGTACCTCTATGGGATTAAGTTCTTTGGGCGATGCCTATATTAATTATGGCCTTACTGGGGGTTGTATTTTTATGTTTTTATTAGGTGTATTTTACAATGCAATTTTATTGGTTTTTTATAAAAATAGCCAATTTTTTCCTGTACTGATATTATTTACTGCTATTGTTTTTTACTACCCAATACGCCCCGACTGTGAGTTACAAACCATTTTGGGGCATGTGCTCAAATCTTGTTTTTTAATATATTTAATGATTCAGTTATTTAAAAATACATTTCGTTTTTCTTTATTACCTACTTATTGAAAACTGTATTTATTTCAATTGATTGGTTTCATCCGGCTTATAAAGCTGGTGGACCTGTGCAATCCATCGCCAATTTAGTGGAGCAATATTGTCATGAACAGGTGAATTTTAAAATATTTTGTTCTAATACTGATTTCGATGGAATAGCTAACAAAGGCGT
This sequence comes from Ferruginibacter sp., assembly GCA_044339235.1. Taxonomy (GTDB): domain Bacteria; phylum Bacteroidota; class Bacteroidia; order Chitinophagales; family Chitinophagaceae; genus Ferruginibacter. Next base: position 3,917 of record JBIIVV010000024.1, on the reverse strand, counting down.
TCCATTTGATGAGTGGTATCAATATAATCAATGTACTCAGGTTTGGTATGCATCAAAAAAGACCCTTTCTATTGATTTAGTTAAACGTACCATCAACAATACTAACCCTGATCTCATTTTGATCATTGGTATTTTTTCCTGGTATTTTAATTTGGTTCCTTTATTGTTTTGCCATTCAAAAATGAAAGTAATTTCTGTTAGGGGCATGTTGCATCCAGGTGCCCTCTCACAGAAGTATTTTAAAAAACAACTATTCTTGTTTTTTTGTAGGCGCTTTAATTTTTCTTATCGTTATTATTTCCATGCAACGAATGTGATGGAAAAGAGTTTTATCCGTCAAGTATTTGGAAATCATTCTAGGGTTTATATTGCTGGAAATTTTCCTAGAGTATTTGCATTCCAGCCTGTTTATCAGAAAAGAGCTAACAGTTTAAAAATGGTTTCTATCGCTTTAATCAGTGCGATGAAAAATATTGAGCTAGTATTGGATGCATTACAGTATTGCACTCGACAGGTAAGTTATGATATTTATGGTTCCATTAAAGAGGAAAAATATTGGCTGAATTGTCAAGAAAAAATCAAATCATTGCCTCCTAATATCAAGGTGAATTATCTTGGTGGATTGAATCCTTTAAAGGTAGAAAATAGCCTTCAATTGTACGATTTGTTTATACTGCCCAGTAAAAGTGAGAATTTTGGCCATTCTATTTTTGAGGCACTTTCAGCAGGAAAGCCTGTAATAACAAGTCATTTTACTCCATTTAATGACCTCGATAATCATTGTGCTGGGGCCAATGTATCGGTAGACAATTTGTCTGAAATGACAAAGTCGATTAATCTTTTTGCAGCGATGCCGCATGAGGAATTTGTTAAATGGAATATTGGAGCCCGACAATATGCTGCTACTAGGATCGATCAGCAAGCGCTGAATCATCAGTATGACCAACTTTTTTTTAATCATTCTTTTTTTAATGCTTGATTGATTTCAATTTATGCTTACAATTAATGCCAATTGTACTTATATTAATTTCTTTGTTAAGTTTTTCTTTTCATTTTGTATATTATATTTTGGTACAAAAATTATTATTGGCCTAACAGTTCCTAGTGGATATTACAGTTCTTTTGTAGTTAATTACTTCAATTATCCTGCTGCTTTACGCCATTCAATTTTTAAGGGGACTAGTTTATTAGTTTCCTTATTTGGTTTTGAAACTATTTCTAAAGATTTGTATCATATTTCATTTTTACAGGGTAGGGGAATTCATTTAGTTTATTCCTGTTTAGGGTACGGTCTTTTAAGTTGCTGGATTGCATTTGTATTTGCAAATAATGGCAAAGTATTGTTTAAATTAAAATGGGTATTGGCAGGCTGCTTTGTTATCTGGCTTTTGAATGTTTTCCGAATTGCTTTTTTATTATTTGCCCTTAAATTTCGCTGGCCTGTAATTTTTGCAATCGACCAGCATTTGATTTTTAATATAATTGTTTATTTGGTCATTATTTGGATGATGAGCCTATTTCATCGAACTGTAATTTTTTTTCCTATTAATAGGTAGCTTGTTTTTAAACTCAACTATATATTCATTATGATTATTATTGGTATCAATGCCTATCATGCAGATTCATCTGCCGCCATTTTTGTTAATGGCAAATTGATTGCTGCAATTGAAGAAGAAAGGTTTACTCGTATTAAACATTGGGCAGGGTTTCCTGTATTGTCTATTGAATTTTGTTTACAACAAGCTGGTATTGGTTTGGATCAGGTGGATTATTTTGCTATCGGTAGAGATTCAAAGGCTAAATTATTGAATAAACTGGGGTACCTAGTTAAAAATCCTTTTAGTAGTATTGGTTTAATTACTGAACGATTTCAAAATGGTAGAAAGATATCTTCTATTGAAAATGAATTATCAGATATGTCATCTTTGAATGAGTCTTTCTTTAAAGGAAAGGTTATTCAGGTAGAGCATCACCGGAGTCATATAGCTTCTGCTTTTTTTGCATCTCCATTTGATAAGGCAGCATGTCTGTCCGTCGATGGTTCAGGTGATTTTTCTACCACTATGCTAGGTACTGGAAATGGTAATGAAATTTCCATTCTTGATTCATTGGATTACCCCCATTCTTTAGGGATATTTTATTCCGCTTTTACTCAACTATTGGGTTTTCCTCATTATGGGGATGAATATAAAGTGATGGGAATGGCACCCTATGGTAAAGCCATTTATTTGGATCAACTTGAAAAACTGGTCACATTAAAATCGAATGGATTGTTTGAATTAAATTTATCGTATTTCTGTTCTGGAGCAAAGGGGAATATTACTTATGACAGCAATCATCAACCTGTTTTAGCGAGAATGTATAGTGATAAAATGATTCAACATTTTGGTTTACCAAGAAGTTTGAATGGACCTTTAACACAACACCATAAAAATCTAGCGGCTTCCGTTCAAAAAATGACTGAAAAGATTTTGTTTCATATTTTAAACCATCTTCATAAAAGAACTGGGCTTGATAATCTTTGTATGGCTGGAGGGGTTGCTCAAAATAGTGTAGCAAATGGTAAAATAACCAAGAGTACTCCTTTTAAAAATTTGTACATCCCCTCTGCTAGTCATGATGCTGGAATTTCTCTTGGAGCAGCTTTATTTGTACAGCACCCAATTCTCAAAACAAAAAGACAGCCTACTATCCTGACTGCACATACGGGTACTTGTTATACTAATGAAGCTATTATAGAATTGTTGACAGAAAAGGGCATTTGCTTTACTCATTTTGAAGATGATTTAATTTTTGATAAGGTTACCGATTGTATGATAAATGGTGGTGTGGTAGGTTGGTTTTCTGGTCGATCTGAATTTGGACCAAGAGCATTGGGTGGCCGTTCAATTATAGCTGATCCTCGAAGAAAGGATGCTAAGGAGCTATTGAATCAAAAGATTAAGCGTAGAGAAGGCTTTCGACCTTTTGCCCCTTCCATTTTAAAGGAGTATGTAAATGATTTTTTTGTGGGGGGTGAGGAAGTGCCTTTTATGGAAAAAGTATTTCCTATAAAAATGGATCGCCAAAATGAAATTCCTGCGGTAACCCATTTTGATGGTACAGGAAGGGTTCAAACAGTAGATAAAAATATTTCTCCTAGATTTTGGTCACTTATCGAAGCCTTTAGAATTAAAACCGGGATCCCTATTTTACTCAATACTTCTTTCAATGAAAATGAGCCGATCGTCAATCTTCCTTTAGAAGCACTCAATTGTTACTTGCGAACCGAAATGGATATGCTAGTGATGGAAAATATTGTAGTATCACGTATTCCCTTTAATTAATTATTAGAAATTAGCTTTGATTCATTTTTTTAAAAGAGATACCAAAAAGTCGGATTGTTCCCTTAAGCTCCCTTTTCTAACGGATATCCATTCTCATATTTTGCCAGGTATTGATGACGGAGCTCCTGATGTTTCGACCTCAATTCAATTGTTAAAAGGTTTATATGATCTGGGTATTCGTACAACAATTGCTACTCCCCATATAATAGCTGATTTGTATAGAAATACCAATTTAACCATTCAAGTTGCTTTGGATGAGTTACAATTAGCTTGTGCTAATGAAAATATGGATATTAATATTTCAGCTGCTGCTGAATACATGTTAGATGAATATTTTGTAAATCTGCTGAATCAAAATATCCCTTTGCTTTGTGTTTATAAAAATTTGATTCTTACCGAACTTTCCTATGCTACTTCATCTGAAAATTTGAATGAAATAGCATTTGCTATCCTATCCAACGGTTACCAACCAATTTTAGCTCATCCCGAAAGGTATGTATACTATCATAATGATTATAGTAATTATGGGATGTTAAAAGATATGGGTTTTCTCTTTCAGGTCAATGTTTTATCCCTTACTGGCTATTATGG
>JBIIVV010000133.1:0-8867 GCA_044339235.1 Ferruginibacter sp. | reverse complement strand
GTGATGCAAATATTGATACGGAGCCTCCAACATCAATTGAGTAATTATCAACCAATTGCTCAACCTGGCCATAGATTGGTTTTACACTGCCTGTTACAATTATGTCAATACACAAATCTGCAATAGATACAACATCAAATTTTTTGACCTCCTTCATCTTAATTAATTTTTTAACTATTTGCACCTTCATTCAAATACTCATGCAGCAACTCTTCTACTACGCAAACACAACTTTCGCAGCCTGTACCTGCTCTGGTCATTTTTTTTACTCCTTCTAATTTTTTGATATCGTGGGTACGAATGCATTCAAGAATTTCCCCTTTCGACACATCTTCACACATACATATTTTTGTACTATCCGGTAAGTCCATAATTTTTGACCCCGAAGCCGCAGACAGATTTTCGATTAGTTCTTTTGGTGGTACATTTATCCAACCTTTGTTTCTCATTATTTGAAGAAAACTGGCATACCCACTTACATTGCCAATTAATATTCCGCCGAGTAAACGCTTTCCATCTGTGGAGATATTGATGCGCCTGTAAACCCCGGCAACTTCATCTAATTGAACAAAAGCATCAGCAGATTCAATTGGGGCAAGGCTATCCCCAAAAGAAACAACATCCGTTTCAATAACTTTAAGTTTACTGAATACCACATCGCCACAGAACACTTTAAAAATACCGCTCAATCTTGCGGCAAGTACTTCTGCCATTTCAAAGCTTGGTGCTGCAAGCCCCCAAATTCTATTGTGCATAAGTGCGCATTCGCCAATAGCATAAATACTTGGGTCGGATGTTAATGTATGGTCGTTTACAACTATTCCTCCTCTATCTCCAATTTTTAAACCGGCATCTTTAGCAAGCTCATCCCTGGCTACAATCCCTGCCGATATAATTACTAAGTCTGCCTCTTCATGAGAGCCATCAGAAAATCTTACAGTCTTAACGTGTTGGTCTCCTTCAAAACCAACAATTTCTTTTTGAAATAAAATTGTTAAACCAAGATTATGTAAGCTGGAAAGAAGTAATTTACTGGCAGGTAAATCCAGTTGCCTTGGCATTATCTGATGGGCAATTTCAATTACACTAATCTTTAACCCTTCCTGCAACAAAGCCCTTGCAGCCTCTAATCCTAAAATGCCACCACCAATAACAATTGCCTTTTTTGATGCAGGAATAAAGGACTTTATTTTATCCAGGTCATCAATCGTTCTGTAAACAAAAATACCTTTCAATTTTGTCCCAGAAACATTGGGTACAAAAGGCAGAGAACCTGTTGCTAAAATAAGTTTATCGTATTTTTCAATGGCTCCGTTCCCAGTTCTAATCCATTTTTCTGACTTAGATATTTCAACTACCGTTTCACCCTTTCTCAACACTATTTTATTTTCAGCATACCAGGAAGCAGGAGCCATCAATAAGTCTTCTGCCGACTGTTTTATAAAATAACTCGTAAGGTTTACCCGATCGTAGGCAGGATAATGCTCCTCTCCAAATACAACCATATCGTATTTTTTATGTAGCTTATATTTTATAAATTTTTCGCAAAATTTATAACCTGCCATTCCATTGCCTATTAAAACTAGTTTTAGCTTTTTGGGTAGTTCAATAACTGTCCTTTTCATTCCTTCCGATTATTGAGGCAAACCTTTTAATAATTTTTCGATGTACCATTTATGGAAACCAACCAAATCTTCCTCCGATGTAGCTAATGGGCCCGGGGTATAGAAATCTGATTTAATGCCTCGTTGATTATTTTCACATAGTTGAAAATCTTGTTCTCCGGTAATTTTCCAAAATTCCGTTAGTCTCTCAAGTTCATAATCAACACCCTCAATCGCCTTACCGTCAACTAACCAGGTGAGGTCAACAGTAGATCTGTACTCATCAATAGGAGTTATTCTCATTACCCATAAATAATCACTAACCGCATCCATCCAAAAATTAGGGTAATTGAGCATTCCTAGTACCCCGCTTTGATAATCAACATGATTTCCCATTAATGGCGCCACGGGCTTTCCATCTAGGCTGTAACTTTCAAAACCAGTTCTAAGGGGGTACCGTATGGCAAAATGATTGGTATCTTTTATATTTTCTATGGTGTCTACTTCGAGGCCTTTTGATTTCCAAATGGGTCTTAGATTATTCCAGAGCTCTTCCCTTTCTTCTACCAGGTTGGCACCAACTACGGCATTACAATATTCAACATGTACAGGGCCACAGTGATAACATTCCTTAAAATTTTCTCCAATTAATTTCCAATTGGCTTCAAGCTCATAACGGTCACGGTGAGCTACTTTTGCTTTGTTTAGTTGATAGGGCAATAAGTACTTTCCAAAATCTTCCTTCTCTCTCTCAAAACTAGCTGGTTCATTTGCAAATGAAATAAAGATGGCGCCTCCTGCCAATTGCACGTGAATTGGTAGCAACCCAAAATCAGATTTTTTAAAATCTTCAGGCATCATACGGGCATTTCGAAGATTACCATTTTTTTCGTACACCCAATTATGATAGGGGCATTTTAAGTTTTCATCATTGCCTCTTTCTTCAATGCAAATAATAGAACCCCGGTGCCTGCAACTATTATGATGCGCATACACCTGTTCGTCATCATCTCTTATAATAATGGCGCTAAGATTACCTACGGTATAAGTGAAGAAATCGCCAGCATCAGGTATTTCACACGAAAAACCTGCAAAAAGCCAGTCTTTTTTCCAAATGGTATCCATTTCAAGATTAAATAAATCCCGATTCAAATAAAAATCCCTAGAAAGGCTCCATCCACTTTTATAATTTGATAAAATTGATTTTACGGTATCCATAATTTTGGTTTCATTGTTGAAGAATCAGTTTCAGGCTTTGATTTAAAGAAAAAATAATAGGCCATGATGCTAGTAATTAAAATGATAATGCCATTAATTACAAATACTTTTTTAATACCTACCTGCTCATAAAGTATACCGCTAAACATATTTCCTATTATTGCCCCGGCACCAAAATAGGCTGCCCAAAGCAGGGACTGTCCTGTGGTTCGCCACTTTGCCGGCATCTTTTTATCTATAAATTCTACGCATGATATCCATAATAGGGTCCAGGTTATTCCATTCATAGTTTCAATAAAAACCACCGCTTGGGGATTGTTATTGAACGAATAAAGGAACAAACGCACTGCTGTAAAAAAAATAGCGATTACCACGACTTTTGATGGTTCCATCTTCCTGAGCAACCAGCCGCCAATAAAATAAAACGGCAATTCACTTATTGCCTGTACCCCAAGCACAATGCCCGTATTCTGAGGTGTAGAACCTATTTCCTTTAAATAAATAGTTAAGAAGAAATTAATGGCCGATTGTCCTACTGAAACAATTGTGATAACTGTTAAAAATAATAAAATCGCTCCCTTGGTTATAAATTTACCCATCCCTTCAAACGACAGATCTTTTCGGTTTGATGTATTTAAAAGAGGTTTAAAATTTAGCAAAGCAAGCCAGGTAAGTACCAAAAAACCTGAGCTTGTATAAAAAAGTACATCCATCCCAAACCCTGGGATTAAATTACCGGTAACCAGGGCACCCAACGCATAGCCAGGTGCACCCCAAAAACGAAAATGAGTATAACCCATCTTCTCATCAGCTTCTACTTCATCAAGCGTTATGCTATCAAGAAGTGCCAGCACAGGCGTATTAAAAATGGAGAGGATGGTTATTAAAAATGCAATAGCAGTAATATTATTAGCAGCAAATGGAATAATTAAAAACAGCAGGGATGATAAAATAAGGGAAATTCTAAGTAAAAGAATTTTTCCATATTTGTCTGCCAACATTCCAACAAATGGCTGAACCGCCAGCATTACTATCCATGGTATGGCAGAAAGCAATCCTATTGAAGAACCTGTGATACTTTTTTGGTCCATCCATAAGTTTAGCATTGGCATCCACGACGCCAAAGAGGCGAAGCCAAACAAGAATGCAAGCCTTAAAAAATATTTTCTAAATTTAGTAACCATGTAACTACTATTACAAATGTTTTTTTATTGCCATATACATTAAAAGACCTGTACCTAATCAGTTTTCTAAGAACAAATGATAGATACAGGTCAATTATTTTATACTGTTTATACCATTGGCCATTTAAAAGTCGATTTCAGGGGGATGCGTTTTCCCGTTTCCTGAGATAACCTTGTGGCTTCTATAATTTCAAGTACATGGAGCACATGTGCAACATTAATTACCAGTTCTTTACCGGTTGATAAATGCTCACAGATTATTGAAGCTCCTTCTTCCCATTTATAACTTCCCCTATCTTTTGCAAATGGCTGGGTAACCGAAGTTCCATTTTGAACATCGGTCACATCCACCCTAAACGGAGCCCAATCATAACCAATCATATCAAGCCTGGCATCATGGCCGCCAACAAATAGTGTTGTTAATTCATCCCCCTCATACCCATGTGGGCTTACATAATTAAAACCGCATTGTATATGAGAAATAATACCATTACCATGATCGAGCAAGAGGTGTGCATTATCTTCAACATCCACAACAATATGACCTTTATCTTCCATTTCTCTTGTGGGAGTTACAATACTCGTCATTGCAGTTACAGCCTTTGCGGGGCCTAATAAACCAACCATGGTGGCGATATTATAAACACCGAGGTCGGGAAGGCTGCCACCAAATTTTTCATAAAAGAATGATGACCACGAAGGTCCCTGATGGCCATAGCTGCCATGCCCACCAGCTATTTTTCCAAGTTTTCCCGCCTGTATTTGCTGCGACATATAAGCAAACTGAGGACTATTTGCTACCATTGGGGCACCCCATATTTTGGTGCCTTTTGATTGGGCAAGTTTTACAAGAGCGGCACCCTCTGCATAAGTATTTGCCATCGGCTTTTCACTCCATACATGTTTACCAGCATTGATGGCAATTTTATTTAAACGCCCATGTTCTTGCATGTTAGTGAGGTTTACAATAAGATCAAAAGGTACACCAGCAAGCATTGTTTCAATATCAGGATACCAGTTTTGAACTTTAAAGTGTTCTGCCCTTTCTTTGGCTCTTTCGGGTTTAATATCGCATAGGCTTACAATTTCTGCATAAGGGCAAGCGGCTAAATGTGGCAGGTACTTTCTGGCCACGCTACCGCAACCAATAACACCAACTTTTATTTTTCTGTCAAATGGAGTAAATGGTTTTTCGTTTAAAAAATCCATCGGAACTTCATTATTGGCTATAACTGAAGGCGCCGCAATGGCACCGGTACCTACAATACCAATAGTGCTAAGGAAATTTTTTCTTGAGATATTTTTCATTTTTAGAAATTTTAAGTCCTGCTCTACAGGAACTGTTATAAAATATTAATTATAAAAAAAATTAAAATCTAAATTAGCAGTCCCTTTCCGATTTATTTCCAGAATAGGATTGGTTCAATGTATTGCAATGTTTTTTTTATTGCATTTTACTCAACCCAAGGGTAAAGACTACTTTAAAAATAGGGAGTTTTTAATACCAATCCTGATGTTAAATTGGCAAATGGTAATGTTTTTATTTCAACCAATCAGCTGCCTAATTCAGTGAAAGGATTGATGGCATTGCAATGGTAACTATGAATCAACCAAAACGGATGACAAATCCCCTCCAGCTACCTTCCAGTGTGTAGGTAAACCGCTATTTCAGGAAAAGACAACCTATGAGTATGGTTAATGTGTTTGCCCGGAAAAGATTGATAGATGTTTCATCCGTTAATAAATACCATGTAAAATAGCACAAGATTATGTTCTTTAGTACCTAATTTAGTATGATTACATCATAATCATTCTCGTTGTCCACGTCAATCATGATTCTATTTTTATTATTTTTTATCTTAATATTTTTTATATCAACGAGATAGGTAGATGATATGTTAGTTGCGGGGCAGTATTCTTTATCAATTATCAATGAATATTTCCCTTTCCCCAATAAATGTAACATCCATTCGTCCTTATCATTTTTCTTTGTTAAAACTGCTAATCCGGAGAGATTGTCATTTTTTATTGGGGAGAGAACCCTCGCATGATTCAGGACAGCAGCCGTAACTTCCGGCATTTCTGCAGAAGCGATATAGTACACAAAGCCTTTACCATATTGATTAACATGAACGAGTGGTTTTATCTGTTCTTTTGGCGTTTTTATAAAACTGAGCGTTTGTCCGGTTCTTACAGCAATCCGGGTACATTGTTTATCAATAGTGTAAACTTTAGCCGGCATTTTTCCATCTCTAATGATCTCGCGTGGATTAGCCTGGTTTTTGCTGTAGGATTCAATGTTTCCTGTTTTTTTCAATTCTTGTGATTTCTCTTTTCTTGAAATTCCCATCATTTCGCTTCCTGAAAAGTTGTCCAGCGGACTGCCTTCGGCTGTATATGAAAGTGCATCCCCTATTATTACGACTATACCACCTTGTTCGGCATAATTTTTAATAACTGCGAGTTGATCCTCTGTAAAACCGGAAGACTCAGGCAATAGTAATGCTTTATAGCCTTCCAGGGGAGTTGTTACAATATTAATGTTTGAGATAAAACGCACAGGATTACCCGAACTCAAAAGAGGTTCGGTGATGTCGCGAAGTACTTTCATGTAATCTTCCCGACTGTATTGGTCGTAATGAAACCGAGTTTTTTCATTGTACACAATGGCAATATTGGTGATAGGATTCGTGTTTTCAAGATATGGCTCCACCTCGCGAACCTGAGCATAAAATGGAGTCAGACTTTTTTCGAACCAATTGCTAGGGACGTCCCGGTCAAAGGAAGTATCCAAATCAGGCAATCCCGTTTTCCCTACTGACGCAAAATATGAATAGCACTTACCGCCAAGTACAAGGCATTTCCAACGCGTGTTTGTATTTTCAATTACTTTACCTGTAATAATGCCTTCTTTATTAAATACACCATTTAAGAATAATTCACGAAATGGATCAGCAAATTCCAGGTAAGCCATATCGACATACCTTAGATCGCTGATGTCAGCATATTGCTCTCCATTAAACCAATTTTGCCATATGGGCACACTCGGCTTAATTGCCTTACAGACAGTATATAAGTCTTTCACAATACGACTGATACTTTCCAGGCGAAATTTCTGTTGGTGTTTCCAGTCAATCCATTTATTGGGCATCGTGCCGGTAAACATTTCATAGTATAACTTTTTACATCCATCGCATCTGCATTCCGCTGGCTGATCTAATATATCGAAACGAAGTCCGTCAACAGGGTAATTGCTAAGAATTTCGCGCGATGACTCCATTACTTCGTTGCGATAAGGTGAATTAAGACAAATAAGTGGATTCGTTTTATTCCCATCTGTATATTCAGGGTGTTCTTTAGCATACTTCAATATCCAACCAATACCAACATAACCAAATCCGGAAATACCACGTTTGTGTAATTCTTTAAGTGTTTCACCAAAGAAATCACCCTTCATTCCGGGATATACGGTATTGATTTTTGTTTGTCTGTAGGTTGCATAACCAGATTGCGTAACACTCAAAAGTAACACTGCATCAAGGTTGATTTTTTCACAAAATTCTGCATATTTGACAGGGTTATGTTCCGAAAAAAAGGTATTAAAAGTGGAATCGGGATATTCTTTTTTTTCATTGATATCAAAGCAAATCTGGCGAAAACATTTTGCGGGGCCTTTGGGAACATACTCCATTACCTCATTGTTTGTAAAAATTGGGTTATTCTGATTATTGAAACCCACGAAAACACAAACAAGTAAAGATGTTATTATAATAACAGGTTTAAAAAATTGATTATCGGTTATCATATTTTATTTGTTGTGTGTTTTTAAAATCGTGGGTACTTTAAAGTAACTTCTTTCATATTGTCATGGGATAGATCTTATCAGTCAACTATGTAACGTTGTTAAAAAAATTATGATGCAAAGTTGAGACTAAATCCTACTAACCCTTTAAGACTAATTAAGGATTATTGTATACGAATTCTCTTTTTTGATGACATTTCGGTTTTCTAAGCTTTCTGCTAACGATTGAGGCAATATGCAGTAAGGGATTGCGGTCTACTTTCCTGTCCACTGACACCGAAGTTTGAGCGGGGCAGAATGCTTGAATTACCACTGAAACCCTTATTAAATATAGCCTTTGTTAGTTGCAGTTTATATTACGTATCGTATAATATCGTGTTTTATTTCAACTTGATATTTTTCATTTTTACTTCTAATATATTCTGTTAATTTCTCAATCGTAGGATAATCTCCCTTGCCGATAAAGCACCTTGCGTCATCGATTAATAAAATATGATTAAATTTTTTACTACTAAAAATTGAGGACAATTCTTCGAATATTGGACACTCTTTATCTCCTTTTGCTGTTACACCAGCCGAATAATGCCCATCTAACCAAAATATTGCAGGTTCATTTATATCTAATAATATTTTCGAAAGTACTTTTCCGCTATCGCCTTGCACAATTAAAACATTTTTGTCATTTCTAAATCTTTTACTTGCGTTTTTAAATAAATCAACTCCTAACTCAATGGAAATGATATTCTTAAATCTTGTCTTTTGTGCGTCTACCATATCGCCCATAAAAGTTCCCGTTTCAATTAAGGTTGTATATCCGAATTTTTTTTGATACTCACTAATTGTCTCTTGTTTTACTAAATGGGGAGTAGGAACTGGGCAACCCTTTTTTTCCCATTCGTAAATTATTTTTTTTTGCCGCTGGCTATTCAGTGAAGTTAATTCCACTTGAGGTATAAAAAGGTTTAAAATTTTCTTAATCAGGTTATTCATATTTATTGTTTTAAGTTTAATCTATTATTAAATTGCAACTAACTAATTTATACCAGCCATAGAATTACT
>JBIIVV010000132.1:0-8904 GCA_044339235.1 Ferruginibacter sp. | reverse complement strand
ATTTCACCTTCTCTTGGATTATGGGATAATGGCTTTTCAACATACACATGCTTTCCGGCCTGACAACCCATTATAGTGAGTGGGGCATGCCAATGATCAGGAGTTGCAATATAAATTGCATCTATTGATTTGTCTTCTAAAACCTTTCGGCAATCTTTTTCAGATCGGGGAGTATTGGCCTGTCCAGATTCCATGATCGTTTTGGTAGCCTTTGGCATTGCTCTTGAATCTACATCACAAACACATGAAACCTCGGTGTTATTCTGTTTGGCGATGGTGCCCACCATGCTATTCCCGCGTCCGTTTAAACCAATCGCTGCAACATGAATCCTATCATTGGCTCCAATAATATTATTATAACTTTTTGCACCAAAGCCTGCTGTAGTTCTACTAAATACAGTTCCACCCAAGGCAATACCCGCTGAACCCATGGCTACTTTCTTTATAAAATCACGTCTTTTTTTCATAATAGTAATTTAAAGTAATTTGATTGTAATATTTTTAAAAGATACAACACTGCCATGTTTCTGTAACATGAAATGGTGAGTCCATAACAAATTGAAAAGACTTGTTGGAAACGTACACTAAATTGAGATTTTTTAATCTATTTTGATTAAATATTTTTATAAGATTTTCAGTGATATTTCCTTTGCTGCTTTTCATAAGAAATTTCTCTTTTAATTTCATTCTAACAGATTAGTCTAAGCCTATCTTTTATTCATCAGCCAATCGAAAAAATGGGTATAAAAAAAGATGGTCTGACAACAGACCATCTTTTAAAATTATAAATACTTCGCTGAAATTAAACTAGGTCAAATCGATCAAGGTTCATCACCTTATTCCATGCAGCTACGAAGTCGTGAACAAACTTTTCTTTTGCGTCCTCACATGCATATACTTCGGCAATTGCGCGCAACTCTGAGTTAGAACCAAAAATAAGATCCACTCGGGTACCAGTCCACTTGATTTTTCCAGTTGCACGATCTGTTCCCTCAAAAATATTGTTGGACTCGGAACTTGCTTTCCAAGTGGTACTAAAATCGATTAGATTAGCAAAGAAGTCGTTGGTAAGCGCCTCTTTTTGATGGGTAAATACGCCGTGTTGAGCATGATCAAAATTGGCATTTAGAACACGCAGACCACCCACCAAAACTGTCATCTCTGGAGCAGACAATGTAAGCAATTGTGCTTTGTCAATCAACATTTCTTCGGCTGAAACAATAGCTCTTGCTTTACTGTAATTGCGGAAACCATCTGCAATCGGTTCAAGTACAGCAAATGATTCAACATCCGTTTGGTCTTGCGACGCATCGGTGCGCCCTGCTGTAAACGGAACTTTCAAATTGTGACCAGCATTTTGTGCTGCTTTTTCAATTCCTGCACATCCACCTAAAACTATCAAGTCGGCAATTGAAATCATTTTACCACCAGACTGGCTTTGATTGAACTCTTTTTGAATACCCTCTAACGTTGCAATTACTTTAGATAATTGAGCTGGATTATTTGCTTCCCAATACATCTGCGGTGCAAGTCGAATACGTGCACCATTGGCACCACCACGTTTATCGGAACCTCTGAATGTAGATGCCGAAGCCCATGCAGTAGATACTAATTCAGCCACAGAAAGTCCTGAAGCAAGTAGCTTACTTTTCAATGCTGCAATATCATGATCGTCTACCAATGGATTTGTGACTGCGGGGATAGGATCTTGCCAGATCAAAGATTCTGTAGGAACTTCGGTTCCTACATAGCGTGAACTTGGCCCCATATCTCTATGGGTCAATTTGAACCATGCTCTAGCAAATGCGTCTGCAAATTGAGCAGGATTTTCATAAAATCGTTTTGAAATAGCTCCATAAGCGGGATCTACTTTCAATGCAATATCGGTAGTCAGCATGGTTGGTGCATGGCTTTTGGAAGGGTCATGTGCATCTGGCACTGTACCAGCACCTCCATTGGCTTTTGGTTTCCACTGATTTGCACCAGCTGGGCTCTTAGTCAATTCCCAATCGAAGCTGAACATATTCTCAAAGTAATTATTACTCCATTTTGTTGGAGTGGTTGTCCATGCGCCCTCTAAACCACTGGTAATGGTATCACCTGCATTACCGCTTCCCAAAGTGTTTTTCCATCCGAGGCTTTGCTCTTCAATGCTAGCACCTGCTGGTTCTTTACCAACGTATTTGCTTGGGTCAGCAGCACCATGGGTTTTACCAAATGTGTGACCACCTGCAATCAAAGCAACTGTTTCTTCATCATTCATGGCCATGCGAGCAAAAGTTTCACGTATATCCCTTGCCGATGCAATTGGATCAGGGTTTCCATTAGGTCCTTCTGGATTCACATAGATCAATCCCATCTGAACTGCAGCCAGCGGATTCTCTAAATCACGGTCGCCAGTATATCGCTTGTCATCTAGCCAAATTCGTTCAGAACCCCAATAAACATCTTCTTCAGGCTCCCAAACATCCTTTCTGCCACCAGAGAAACCGAAAGTTTCAAAACCCATCGACTCTAGGGCGCAGTTGCCAGCAAGAATCATCAAATCAGCCCAAGAAAGTTTTTGGCCATATTTCTTTTTAATAGGCCATAGCAATAGGCGTGCCTTGTCGAGGTTGGTATTGTCGGGCCAACTGTTTAATGGCGCAAAGCGTTGTGTGCCGGAGCCTCCACCACCACGACCGTCGGTAGTACGGTAAGTACCAGCACTATGCCATGCCATGCGAATAAAGAAGGGGCCATAATGACCATAGTCAGCTGGCCACCAGTCCTGAGAGGTGGTCATTAAATCGAAAATATCTTTCTTTACCGCTTTCAGATCAAGCGACTTGAACTCGGCTGCATAGTCGAACGACTCACCCATCGGATTCGACAAGGAAGAGTGTTGACGAAGGATATTTAACTTTAACTGATTGGGCCACCAATCACCGTTTCTAGTGCCACTACCAGCACTGCTTTGTTTTGAAGATGCAGAAGCACCAGTAAAAGGACATTTGGCTTCTCCGTTATTAGTATTACTTTCCATTTTCTTACAATTTTAAACTTGTTTTTAATAGATAAAATTACATTAATCTACCAATACTTGCCATCAAAAAATTTTAACTGTCAATAGTTGCAATATCTACAATGGGGTTTCGGAAAAATCAACTATTTCAAAACAAGAAAATGGATCAATTGTTTATAGGATATTTTATTTTTTTGAAATGCCTTCAAAAGCTCTTTACAAAGAATTTTATTGGGATATAAAATAATAGCAAACAAAACGATTTCAATAAAAATGAATAAAGGAACCTGTTTGCCATTTAACCGGCCTTTTCACTGACAAGAATGCAGTAAATTGATCTACATAATAATCAAAGCCAGTGCTGAATAAAGCTGCCTTTCCGTTATTATTCAATATTTGAGGAAACCCGTAAAAAAATGTATATTTGAATGATATGGGTTTAATTAATCATAGATTTTATGTTACATAGGAAAAAGTTACCAGTTCCAAAGACCGCGGTTGGGCCAAAAAATCATACTCCAGGCACTAAAACTTTGCCTTCAGTTGCTAAGGGTAGTGGTCTGAATGAAAAACAATTGAAATCTCCTTCATTATTTCCCTCAGCTCCAGTGAAAATGGAGACAACACCAAAAGTAATAAAAGAAGAAAAAGTAGATAAAAAAACTTGGTAATTATCAGCAAGCATAGGTAATTCACTGTCTGTAAATTATTTATCCATCAAAGCAGTTCAGGTAAAAATATACCCAACAGCTTATTTTCTCTTCTGCGGTCATCTGCCGGAAATCTTTCCTGTTTTTCCCGCAGATAACCGCAGATACTCCCGCTGATTGCCGCTGATAAGACAAATTATTTCAAAGCTAAATTTTCCTTCTGCGGCCATCTGCGCTGCATTCATCTGCGTACATCTGCGGGAAGTCTTTCCTGTTTTTCCCGCAGATTTTCGCAGATATTCCCGCTGATTGCCGCTGATAAGACAAATTATTTCAAAGTTTATTTTCACTTCTGCGGTTATCTGCGCTGCATTCATCTGCGTACATCTGCGGGAAATCTTTCCTGTTTTTCCCGCAGATAACCGCAGATACTCCCGCTGATTGCCGCTGATAAGACAAATTATTTCAAAGCTAAATTTTCCTTCTGCGGCCATCTGCGCTGCATTCATCTGCGGGAAATCTTTCCTGTTTTTCCCGCAGATTTTCGCAGATATTCCCGCTGATTGCCGCTGATAAAAAAAATTATTTCAAAGCTGCTTTACTGAAAATCCTTTATCCCATCCACCCGATTTTTATCATTTCAACCGTATCCTTAAAAATTTATGGCTTTGAGTTCCCCTTTATCTGTTGGGGCTGCATCAAAAAGGCATAGTGATATGCTGGGTCCTTCAATAAATATTGATCATGTGGAAACCTGCCCCAAGAATTGTCACCCCCTAGCCCCATTTGCTTATAATCTATGTGCAATTCAACAAGATTGCTTAAAGGAACTTCATAAGGATGTTTTTTGCCTTCCAAATCTGCTTGTCGATAATTTTGGGCATTCACACTTAGTAAGTCAGTTTGTGCAGACACCTTCATTCCAACCCCATTGTTGTTGATCAGTGAAAGCCAGCGCACATCTGATTTTGCTCCATTTTCTTGGGGCATTTCATATTGTACAAATTGGTCCTTTACTTTACTAGTATACAATCCAACATAAGCCCCCTGCTTTCTGTCCCAATAATTTTCAAATGGCCCACGGCCATACCAGCTGAAGTTTTCAAACTCATCAAAAGTTGTCAACCGCATTCCAATGCGAGGTATTTCACCCTTTGTGGCATTATTGCCAACGTTGGATGCTGTTTTAAAATCAAAGAAAACCTGCATGCTTCCATTTTCAGAAATGCGATATTCCAGATTGATTTCACTTTTTGAATCTGCTAATTCAGCAACCGTCTTTACTACCACCAGTCCATTTTCGATCTGGGCTGTGAAATTTTTAAGCAACATTTTTGCATCGATATTTTTCCAAACGCTAGTGCGTTTGGGCATATTATTGCCAAGGTCATTGTCGATGGGCGATCTCCAAAAATCCGGCACCATTGGTTCTTTAATCAGGTGTTTGCCTTGATAGATCCAGGCATTTAAAAATCCGGTTTTATTATTGAAAACGAAACTGAAATCCTTAGCAGATATCCAGGTAAATCCATTGTCGGATGAATCAATAGTGGCAAATGAACTTGCTGAAGCCGTCATTGGCAGTAAGGTTGGCATAACCTCCTTCACAACAAACTGTTCTGAAGCAACCGAATGACCTTTTTTCAATAACGGTGCAGCCTTTTTTAGGGATGCATTCAAATTGACAAAATACTCCCCGGATTCAAATGTTGAAGGATAACCAGGGATATCCAAATTCATTTTCTGTTGAGGTTTAACTCCTAATGGAACCGCGATCGTTCCTTCACGGACCATTATTCCGTTTTTGATCAATTGATAAGATAATGCAATATCATCCAGTGTTTTAAAAGCATACGCGTTTTCAATAGTAAAACTCCCCTTCTGTTGATTGAAATTTTTGAACTTGATATATTGATAAATTTTCTTAACCTCCTCCAATGCAGGTTCTGGGGTTCCATCAGCAAATACTAGTCCGTCGGAACAACCTTTGTCCTTACTAATAAATAAAGGCTCTAAGTCATTGGCCCATGCCCAATAGGGCTGCCCGCCGGCTGTTTTTTTACTGAAGGTCTGGTTTTTCCAGTCCCAAATAAATCCTCCGCAGAACTGTGGATTACTTTCTATAAAATCCCAATATTCATTGAAATTACCAGTACTGTTGCCCATGCTATGTGCATATTCACACATGATATAAGGTCGCTTATCTCCTGAAGCTGCATATGCGCTCATTTCCGAAAGAACGGGGTACATCGGAGCAACAATATCTGTGTAATTATCCATGAAAGCCTGCTCATATTGAATCGGCCTTGAATGGTCTAACAGCTTCAATGCATCATACGATTTCTTAAAATTATCTCCTCTGCCTGCCTCATTACCCAAACTCCAGAAAATAATAGCGGGATTATTTTTATCGCGTTGATACATGTTTTCTATTCGTTGCCAAATTGCCGGAAACCAAGCTGCATCTCTTGCTAGGATATTATTCATCGCAAAACCATAAGGTTGATAATCATATACTCCCATTCCATGGCTTTCAACGTTGGCCTCATCTACAATATACATCCCATATTTATTACAGAGTTTATACCAGAGAGGGTGATTGGGGTAATGAGATGCTCTAACCGCATTGATATTGTATTCCTTCATACGTTGAATGTCCAGCAACATATCGGCTTCATCCACCACGGCATGACCCATCTCGGGATGATGTTCGTGTCGATTCACTCCTTTAAAAAGTACTGGCTGGCCATTTACCAACACCTTCCCATCTTTTATGTCTACCTGCCTAAATCCTACTTGTTGATTAAATACTTGAATCAACTTACCCTGGGCATCCTTCAAAACTAAAATTGCTTTATACAGATGAGGGCTTTCCGCATTCCATAACAAGGGATGCTGAAGCACAATGTTGGATTCAACTTGAGTCGTTTCAGTTGATTTTACTCCAAATTTTGTAGTTGAGGTAGCTACTACTTGGTTTTGTTCATCCAAGAGCTTGATATCAAGTTGTGCATTGCTTAGGGCTGCTAATTGATTGGAGATACTTACCTCTGTCTGAAGTGTTCCTGTAGAAAACCCATTGGTGAAAAGGGTTTTACATTGAAAATCCTGAACAAAAAGTTTAGGAGTGGCTACCAAATACACTTCCCTTTCAATGCCACTCAGTCGCCAAAAATCCTGATCTTCCAAATAGGTTCCATCCGCAAATCTTAGCACTTGAACGGAAATACTATTTTTTCCAGCATGTATGAATTTACTGATATCATACGCTGCATCCATCTTTGAATCTTCTGCGTATCCTACCGCATTGCCATTTACCCAAACATAATAGGCTGAATTAACTCCTCCAAAATGCAATACCACCCGCTGCTGCTGCCAGTTTGCTGGCAAATTAAAACTGCGTCGATAGGAACCCACCGGATTAAAATTGGAGGGAATAAAAGGGGGTTTGGCATTATTTGCCCATGGATAAGAAATATTGGTGAAAATAGGCGCATCAAATCCCTCCATCTGCCAGTCGGCAGGCACCTTGATATTTGACCAGTTGGAAGTATTAAAATCCTCCTTTTCAAAACCAATCGCTCGGTCAACAAACCGATTGGCAAAATTAAATTTCCAAGTGCCATTGAGCGATAATATATTATCCGACTTCATCCATGCATCTTGTAGCGCTTGCTTTTCGTTGGGATAAGGAATGGAAAAAGACTGCTGCGCCAAAGTACCCAACCTAGTGATGGATGGATCCTGCCATTCTTTAAAAGTGAAATTTACTTGCCCGAAGACTGTTGTAGTAATAAGACATAATAGCAATACCGATTTTCTTTTCATTTAGATTTTTTTTAATAAAATAATAGCGGGACACTATTTTAACTGTTGAAATTGATTATCCCTATTAGATAAAAAAATAAACAAGGTGGAAATTATTGAAACGGCATTC
Source organism: Ferruginibacter sp. (assembly GCA_044339235.1). Classification (GTDB taxonomy): domain Bacteria; phylum Bacteroidota; class Bacteroidia; order Chitinophagales; family Chitinophagaceae; genus Ferruginibacter. Next base: position 1,313 of record JBIIVV010000132.1, on the reverse strand, counting down.
TATTCATTCATAAGAATGAAAAGAAGCTAGCGGCTTGGTATCCAACAAAATGCTGATCTATTATCTAAAAATTCAACAATTGAAATTACTAATAGATAGCCACATGGAGAATAAATTATTTGAATAAATTAGCCGTTTCTGTAATTCAGGCTAAAAAGGGCGGTAAAATTTGCTTTATCGGATCTTACAAATTTCAAACCTGCACCACCATTTATAGATGACCAATACGATCTTTTTGCTAGGTGAAACAATGAAGGTGAAAGGTATAGGGGCATAAAAAAGCGAGCCTTGTAAAAAGGCTCGCTTGATAAAAAGGCTAGTTATTTTTTTACTGTGTCTATTTCCAACACACCGTTAGTAATAGTGCCGGTAATGGTTACCTCTTCACCAATAAAGGTTTCTACTTTTTTAGCGTTGCTGATGGCATACACTTTGTCACCAACTACAAAAACTGGCTTAGCGCCACCCTTTACACATTTCTTGGCGCAGGCGGCATGGCCCTTAATATCAGACTTTGCTCCACAGTCTTCATCACTTATAAAACCAGTCCATTTTCCTTTGTCAAGCGCATTTGCAGCGGTAAAGCATACCACCATTACAATCAGCATTAGATACTTTTTCATATGATAATTTTTATGTTTAGACAAATCTAATATTTTTTATTGATAATATCATTTTTCTGCTTAATCCCTATTATAAGGCTCTATTTGCACTGGTAACCTCAAAAAATGGTGCAGGATTAATAAAAAGGAAAAAATAGCTTTCTATTGCCTCCATTCTTTTTAGAATGACATAGCTTCAAATGCTTGTGCATACAACCAATGACCAAAGTCGTTCGGATGATTAATGTTATTTCCTAATAAAGATGATTGATCTTTTCTTTTAAGCACTGTAAACCATGTAGTATAGACGTCAACGTATGCACAATTAGCTTCTAGTGCGGCCTGCTTTGTTGCTGCTGCATACAGTTCCATCGAATGACTTCCAAAATGCCAATCATTATTTGGTGGAAATGATGAGTAGAGTATAACTTCAGCATTCTTCCGTTCTTTTATCATTCCAACAAGTTTCACAAGATTTTTTCTAAGCTGTTCTGGCGTATTCCCGCCTATATTATGATCGTTCATGCCCCATCCTACTAATACAAGATCAGGAGCAGTTTTTCCTATATAAGTGTCCCACCATTCAATGCCTTGCTTAGAAGAATACCCTGGTATTGAAACGTCTTCAATTTTAAAATTCGCATTAGGGAAAATGCTTCTCAAATAGTTCCCATAAATAAATTGAAATCGTAGTTCTGTAGTCGAAGCCTC
>JBIIVV010000131.1:0-8924 GCA_044339235.1 Ferruginibacter sp. | reverse complement strand
GGTCAATTCTAGCAACACGGGGGGTGTTATTTGCATTGGCGAATATCCAACGGCCATCAATTTCTCCATTGGTTTGTGAAAGTTCCAAATGGTGCTCATCATCCCAAGGTATAAACCCATGCGATGTATTCAACATCGGTTTGGTTTCCTCAGAATAGCCGTAGCCTTTTTCAGGGTCAACAGAAAAAATGGGAACTACCCTCAAAAGCCTTCCACTTGGAATGCCGTATACGCTCATTTGTCCGCTAAATCCACCGGAAACAAAATTATAGAATTCATCGTATTTCCCTGGGGCGACATAGGTTTTGGAGGCTGCATCACCACTTACGGCGGATCCTACATTTTTGGGTTTACACGACTGGATACTAAGTATCAATATTAATGCCAGTAGGCTGGCTGCATATTTTTTCATTATATTCATTGTTGTTAATTTTAGATTGTGTATTGATTGAGTACTGAAAATTATTAGTAGCTAAATGGGCTTATTGATTTTTAATGATACCCCTTATTTTATGCCGTCATTTTTCCGCATAAATTCTAGTAGGTTTCTTGCATCATCGTCTGTAAGACTTTGATTGGGCATACGTACCAGACATATTTCCAATTGGGCTTGCATTTTTGGATCCTTGGTTATCATGGCATCTGTGTTGGTAATAAAATTCATAATCCATTCTGGTGTAAAGCGAGAAGTTACACCTGTCCAGCCGGGTCCTACTAGTTTCTCATCCGTGAGTTTGTGACAGGCTCCACATTTTACATCGTATACTTTTTTTCCGCTAGTTGCTTTGGAAACATCTAATGCGGCACCTAGTTCCACTTTGGTAAATTTCCCTTCTCCTCTGTGGGGGTCGTAAGCGGGGGTTTCATCGGATTTTTTTACACCTTCAGTTGAGTTTTCAACAGTACTATTTTCTGAATTTCCATTGCTGCCGCAGGAAAATAATATGCCCGCGATCATAGTAAGTAAAAGCAGTCTTTTCATAATGGTTTAATGTTAAATAAGTAAATTTATTTGTACAAGATTACTCATAGATGAAATCAGTTTTTATGCGTCTGGTCATAATATTCAACACATAAAAAAAGTCCTCTTTTTGAAATTGATTTCTAATTTTTTAATTATGGCAAAACCTTGTATAATCGGCTATTCGCTGGTGGGAGCTGGCATTTTTTGACAAAGTATTAATACTAGTAGATTGTAAATATGAGTACAATCATATCAATTGTTAACGTAAATCATATTTGAATATCGACGCTGGCTATAGTTTTGGCCTATTAGTTTACTATTTAATCCAAACATATGATTGATATCGACTTGCTATTGTCCTGGGGAGCAGCTTTCAAAAAGATAAGTGCTGGTGATATTGTATTCAATGAAGGTCAGTCCTGCTTTTTTTATCACCAATTAGTTAGTGGCACAGTTCGATGGGGTAATATTGATGAGGATGGAAAGGAGTGTATCCATGCAATGGTGGAACCAGGGGAATCTTTTGGTGAATTTCCACTGTTTGATGACGCTCCTTTTGCTGCTAGTGCAATTGCTAATGAGGATTGTGTAATTATCCGACTGCACAAATCTACTTTTATTGAATTGCTTCAAGAGAATAGTGATATTCATTTTGCTTTTTTAAGACTGCTGTCAAAAAGGTTGCGTTTTAAATTTTCAATTATTAAGTCTTTTGCCTCCCATTGTCCCGAAAAAAGAATAGCCACCATATTGAATCACCTTAAATCAGAAAATAAAAATTTTTGTGGAAATTATTTCCAGCTCAATTTAACCCGACAACAAATTGCCGATATGACAGGGTTAAGGGTAGAGACTGTTATTAGAACCATGCGCAATATGCATACTAAAGGTGAGTTGGTAATTAAAAAAGGAAAGGTGTATTGCAGGAATATGATTGAGCTCACAATGGCTTAACTTATTTTATTATTATTTTGTGTAAAAATCAGTAGAATTTAATGAGTAATTTTTTACGTAAGTGGCTTGTCATTTCTTTCTTTAATTTAATGGTGGTAGCTTTTTTGGGTGTTATTCTTCGTTATAAAATTGCTTTTTATCTGCCGTTTATCGAGCAAAAACATTTTCTGCACAGCCATTCTCATTTTGCTTTTGCTGGATGGTTAACCCAAACCCTTTTTGTTTTACTAGTACATTATCTTGGCATAAAAAAGGGGGAGTCGGTTATTTCAAAATACCGGTGGATTTTATATGCTAATTTTTTGGCCGCATACGGAATGCTGGTGAGTTTTATTTTGCAAGGCTATGGTTTTTTCTCTATCAGTTTTTCTACCCTATCTATAATAGTATCTTATTGCTTCGCTTGGTTATATTGGAAAGATCTAAACAGCATGCATCAAAAGTTGGTTAGCCATTTTTGGTTAAAAGCATCCCTAGTTTTCAATGTCATTTCTTCCATTGGAGCTTTTAGTTTGGCTTACTTAATGGCCAATAAAATTGCCGTTCAAAATTGGTATCTAGCGGCTGTCTATTTATTTTTGCATTTTCAATATAATGGATGGTTCTTTTTTGCTGGGATGGGGTTGCTAGTTTCAAAGTTTGATCATGTTCAATCCTCATTCAAAAGCATGAAAACGGTATTTTTTCTTTTTTGTTTTGCTTGTGTTCCGGCTTATTTTTTATCCGCTCTTTGGCTTCCTATTCCAACAGTTTTGTATATTATTATTGTGGTTGCTGTGTTGGCCCAATTGCTAGCCTGGGTAATAATGGTAAGGGTTTTTATTATGAATCAATCATTGATCAAGCAGCAATTTTCAAAATATGGAAAAATACTTTTACTGCTTGCATCAATTGCTTTTACTATCAAACTATTATTACAATCAGGGTCGCTTCATCCTCAGTTAAGTCAGCTTTCCTATGGGTTTAGACCCATCGTTATAGGATACTTGCATCTTGTATTATTGGCTGTAACCAGTATTTTTATAATTGGCTATATTGTTTCGTTTGAGATGGTAAAGGTTACCAAATCATTTTTGTGGGGGATTTTTATATTTGTTAGTGGAGTAATTATTAATGAGTTGCTGTTGATGGTGCAGGGAGTTTGCGCATTAAGTTATACCGCGATTCCTGCCATTAATGAATTGCTATTATTTGCGGCAGTAGTTTTACTAACCGGTATTGCTATTGCTTTTGTAAGTTGTTATAAAAGCGCTTTCTTGTCAGTAAATAACTTGTCAAATGAAAATGTCTTATAAAAAATACTCCTTAAAAATAATGTGTTGCATTAATTTTTTTCCAACAGCTCAATGATTTTTTTTATTTCATTGCCATCGGTTGCTACTGTGGTTAGCTGTTCATTCATGCTTTTATTGATAAATTCCATTTTGCTATCGGTATATATTCTAGCCGAGGTGTGAAACTCGATGGCATTCGTTTTATTAGCAAGCACTACAATATTTTCTGCTCTTACGCCACTTCCTGGCATAATAATGATTCTTTCATTTGCCTGTTTCACCAAATCAACCAATAGTTTCACCCCTTCATTCACAGAAGGTTTTTGCCCACTCGTTAGAATTCTTTCACAACCAATTGATATAATGTCTTCAAGTGCTTTGAAAGGATCAGCGGTTCTGTCAAATGCCCGGTGAAAGGTTACTCCCATTGGGTAGGCAATATCCACTAATTGCTTGCACCTTTCTTTGTCAACCGTACCATCTGCAAGCAGTATTCCGATGACTACTCCGTTGCAATTAAGGTCTTTGCATAGTTGCACATCGGCTTTCATGATTTCAAATTCAGCTTCGCTATATAAAAAGTCGCCCCCCCTTGGACGGATAATAGGATAAAGTTCGATGGTTAATTTTTCCCTAGCAGCTTTGATAAACCCATAGGAGGGAGTAGTGCCTCCTTCTGAAGGATTATCGCATAATTCAATCCGGACTGCTCCTGCAGCCTGGGCAATTAGGCAACTTTCGATTGTAAAGCCGATTACTTCTAGCTTGAATTTCATAGTAAGTACATTTGATTGGGAAGACTATGCGCCGAAAATGAATTTTGATTCATGTATTTGATTTTCTTCTTTCGTTTTTACTGAAAATACAAATCCTTTCTGGATGGCATATGCACCATATTCCCCTTTTTTATTCATGGCTAAAAATCCTACCTGAAGTGTTTTTGCTTTTGCGGGATCTCTGTTTACAATTCTTTCCACTGCTTTTTTGCAGGCTTTCTCTGGACTAAGTCCCTGTCGCATGAATTCTACTACCAAGTGCGTACCGCAGATGCGGATTACCTCTTCCCCAACACCACTGCTGGTAGCGGCACCCACTTCATTATCTACAAATAAACCTGCACCAATTCCAGCAGAGTCACCCACCCGTCCATGAAGCTTAAAAGCCATTCCACTGGTAGTTACACCACCTGATAAATTGCCTTTGTAATCCATTGCCAATAGACCCATTGTATCATGGTTGGGGGTTCCATCAGGAAAAAAGTTAGGTGCAAAAGGGCCATTGCCTTTGTTTTTTTCAATATTGATCTGTGGCTTATATTCTGATTTTTTCAACCATTCACGATAGGTATTTTCAGCGCTTTCAGATAGCTGCGCAGGTTCTTTTGAGAACCCATTTTCAAGTGCGAACTGTTGGGCACCATTGCCGACTAATAAAACATGGGGAGTATTTTCCATCACCTTTCTTGCAACGGAAATGGGATGTTTTATTTGCTCCAATCCTGCTACTGCTCCACAATTGGACTGTTCATCCATAATGCAGGCATCCAGGGTCACAATTCCGTCACGGTCAGGATTTCCGCCCAAACCAACACAACAGTTAATGGTGTTTTCGATTTGTCTTGCACCTGCTTCTATTGCATCTAGTGCCTTGCCATTGGTAGATAATATTTCCCATGCTGCTGCATTTACTTCCATGCCTGAATCCCAGGTTGAAATTACAATAGGGGTATTGGCTAAATGGATTCCGTTGGCCATGCTTTTTTTTGAAACCAGCAGGGGGGTTGAAAGTACCGAAATTTGTAAAAATTTCCTTCTGTCTATTCTATTGGCCATTTCGATTCTAAGGTTTTTTAAAATTTGAATAAAAGGATTTGTGTGCGTTCTAATTTTTTGTTGGTTTTGTATAAAGTAGACTCACGATATTTCTGAAAGGTAACATTTCTTTAATTTTTGTGAACAGCTATTTTTTTTATCATTTCTGCACTAATACCATCTGCATACGTACCATAGGCACTTGTCAGACATCCTTTTACTTTTCCATCCTTTGATTCAAGGGCAAAAACAATATCTTCATCACTCGGATTGGTATCTCCTTCAAAACGATAAAATTCTTGAATTTCAAAATCATCCGGTTTTAGAATAAGGTTTTTTTCCCTACAGGTAATCTTATCAAAATTAATAGTAAAATCAATTGTATATCCCTTCGCCTTTAATCCATTCAAAGCTTCCACCACTGTTTCATAATTACTCATATACTAATTTTTCTTAAAGTTAGTGATAATCATTGAAAGCATCAATGAGGACGGGGTTATTACAGATTGTAGGTAGCTCGAGATGGCAGAATTAATTATTCGCTTTTTCTTGGAAAGGGTTTCCTTATTTTATTTATGCTCATCAACTGTGGACAAAGTGGATTTAAGTGAAATGCTAATTAAATAGAATATCACTCCTAAGGTTACTGCAGCAGTAGTTACAAAGGTAGCGGTTGCCCCAAAATGGTACCATAGTAAACCGGCCATAGTGCTGGCTATGAGTGCAGCAATACTCTGAAGTCCAGCGTAGGTGCCAATGGCGGTAGCGGTTTCACTTTTATTAACTAGATTACTAATAAGCGCCTTAGATACCCCTTCTGTGGCGGCGGCGTAAATTCCGTATAAAATAAAGAGTATAAAATAAACCAATATCGAATTGGTGTAGGCGAAACCCAGGTATACGGAGCAAAAAAGTATGAGTCCAATTAGTAATATTTTTTTCAGTCCAACTTTGTCTGCCAATATACCCATTGGGTAGGCTGCTATAGCATACACTAGGTTGTAAAATATGTATACTCCAATGATGGCAGTGTCATTTAATCCACTTGCTTTCATTTTTAATAGTAAAAAAATATCTGAGCTGTTGAATAGCGCGAAAGCCAATAAACCAGTCACTAATTTTCTATAAGAAACGGGGCTTGTTTTCCAATAAGTAGCAATGGAAAAAAAGAATTTTTTGGGTGTTACTGAAGCAATCTTTCCGGTTTTTATAAATGATAGTTCATCATCCGTTTTCGCTGACCGTATTTTTTCCTTAATCAGTAAAGTGGAAATGATTGCTGCTATTCCTGGCACAAATGCCATTAAAAATAAGGTAGTGTAATCGTTTGGAAAATAAAATAGATAGACTAGCGCAATGCAGGGGCCAATTACTGCTCCTAAAGTATCTATGCCCCGGTGAAATCCAAATACCTGGCCTTTTGTTTCGAAGGTTGATTCATCGCTTAACATGGCATCTCTTGCTCCCGTTCTTATTCCTTTGCCAAGACGGTCAATCGTTCTTGAAAGGAATATCCAAAAAGGGAAAACAAAAGCAGCCATCATCGGCTTGCTGATCGCACTAAGGGCATAACCAAACTGTACGAATGGTAAGCGCTTTGCACTTGCATCACTCCATTTGCCAAAAAAGCTTTTACTAAGTCCGGCCACCGCCTCCGCCATTCCCTCTAAAATACCAATTAACAGTATTGAAAAACCAATATGTTGTAAAAACACAGGCATTATTGGGTAAAGCATTTCACTAGCTGTATCAGTAAACAGGCTTACGATCGATAATATCCAAATTGTGTTGGTAATTATCCTTTTTTTAGGGTTGATAGCTGTTTGCAAAACGGTCCTTTTCATCGAATGTAGCAATTAGTTGGTACATTGCACTTGAGTTTGGTCAACTTTTGAACCCAGTTTTGTAATAATTATCGGCATCATACGCTGCGCAATTAAAATGCGATGTTTCAATAAATGCTTAAAAGGGGTAAATTCAGGCAATCTTGGCTCCCTTGACCGAATGTTTACATGCTTTGCTAGTTATTTACCGAATAATAGGGAGGCGTTTAAAAGTAGGCAACCATTTCCAGCAGATGATTGAATAAATCTCAGGATGGGATGCCTCAGCAAAAAAAGATGATTATAAATGATTAAAAATAATATGAGTAAAGAGAAGCGGATAAGTGGAAAAAAGTCGGCATCAACGCATTCCGTAAATGGAAAATTAGATATTTCACGCAGTGGAATGGGATTCGTCATTGTGGATGGTTTGGAAAAGGATATTGTTGTAAGGCCCAATGATTTTAACCATGCCTTTCATGGTGATTTGGTAAAGGTGCAGATTAGCAATGATAGTGGAAGAGGTAGACGTACCGAAGGGAAGGTAACGGAGGTGATTGAACGGCTCAGAACCACTTTTATCGGAAATGTACAAGTGAGTAAAAATATTGCTTTTTTTATAGCAGCTTCTGAAAAACCGATTCCTGATTTTTATGTTCCGGTTGAAAAACTCAATGGGGCTGTAAATGGAGATAGGGTAGTGGCCCGACTGGTAAAGTGGAATAAAACAGATAAAAAACCCGAAGGGGAAGTGGTGAGTATATTGAAATCAGAGGATGTCAATGATATGGCCATGAAAGAGATTCTGATTGAAACAGGGTTTCCGTTGGCATTTGACAAGGCGGTGATAGATGAGGCGATGAAACTATCGGAAACGATTACCCGCGAAGAATTAAAAAAACGAAAAGACTACCGGGATATACTGACTTTTACGATTGACCCAGTAGATGCGAAAGATTTTGATGATGCCATTTCAATCAGGAATTTGGACAATGGCAATTATGAGATTGGGGTTCATATTGCAGATGTAAGTCATTTTGTAAAACCCGATAGCATTCTGGATAAATCAGCGTATGAAAGGGCTACCAGCGTTTATTTGCCCGATAGAGTGAATCCCATGCTGCCAGAGAGAATCAGTAATGAACTTTGCTCCCTTAGGCCCAATGAGGATAAATATACGTTTTCGGTTATTTTTCAAATTACCAATCGCGGAGAAATTAAGCATAAATGGATTGGCCGAACAATTACACATAGCGACCACCGCTTTACATACGAAGATGTGCAGCAGATTATTGAAACTAAAGAAGGTCTTTACGACAAGGCCCTTTTATTATTGAACAATTTGGCAAAGCATTTCCGAAAGGAAAGGTTTGATAATGGCGCAATTAATTTTTCTTCTCAGGAAGTACGTTTTACCCTAGATGAAAATGGTAAACCGATCGGCATCGTCATCAAAGAAAGTAAGGATGCCCATAAATTGGTAGAGGAGTTTATGTTGCTAGCTAATAGAACCATTGCAGAATATGTTTCCCGAATTAAGAGCAATAAGGAACCTGTTCCATTTCCTTATCGGATACATGATACCCCCGATGATGAAAAATTGAAACCTTTTGCAGCATTTGCGAAAAAATTCGGATATACTTTCGACATTCATGATGAGGCTGCAGTTGCTAGTTCATTTAATAATTTGCTAAAGGACGTGAATGGAAAGCCAGAGCAGCATGTACTGGAACAATTGGGAATTCGTACCATGGCTAAGGCAGTATATACATCTAAAAACATAGGTCATTATGGTTTGGGCTTTGAACATTATTGTCATTTCACCTCTCCCATCCGCCGATACCCCGATGTAATGGTGCACCGGGTATTGCAAGAATGCTTGGATAAGGATTTGAAGATAGATAAGAAAATGGAAGAAAAATGCAAGCACTGCAGCGATAAGGAGCGTAAGGCAATGGAAGCAGAAAGGGCGGGTAACAAATACAAACAAGTGGAGTTTATGCAAAACTACCTTGGAGAAGAATTTGACGGTATCATTAGTGGGGTAGCTAGTTTTGGATTTTTTGTTGAAACAGTTTTGCATAAATGTGAGGGCATG
>JBIIVV010000368.1:0-2516 GCA_044339235.1 Ferruginibacter sp. | reverse complement strand
TGTGCTTTCTACCGGCGAAAATGTAAACATATTAGTACTAGATACAGAAGTTTATTCCAATACTGGCGGACAAAAATCTAAGTCTACTCCCATTGGGGCAAGTGCCAAGTATTCTATCAAAGGGAAATCTACTGGAAAAAAAGACCTTGCCATGCAAGCCATCGCACATGGAAATGCTTATGTTGCAGAAATTTCAATGGGTGCTAATGACGTTCATGCGCTCAGAACCATTCTCGAAGCGGAGGCTTTTCCTGGTCCATCCATCATTATTGCCTACAGCCATTGCATTGCGCACGGCTACGATATGTGCCATGGATTAGAGCAGCAGGAGCTGGCTGTAAAAACAGGCTACTGGCCACTTTTTCATTATAACCCACTCAATGAACAGGGCAAACGTTTTGTGCTAGACAGCAAGGATCCTTCCATTCCATTAGAAGATTTTCTTTACAATGAAAACAGGTTTGCCACCATCAAAAATAATTATCCGGAAAAAGCAACTGAATTTTTAGCTGCTGCCAATGATGGAATTCGTAGGCGATGGGAAAGAATACAAGCGCTAAAATCGTTGTAGGTGTATTAGTTTGGTTATATGATTTATGGGAAATCTCGATAGGGGGTTTCCCATTTTTATGTACAAGAGTTAATAGCAAACAACCATTGACTCCCAAAAAAAAAGCGAATAACCTTATCGGCTATTCGCTTTTTTTATGAGTAGTTATAATTGTTTTAATTAATCGGTAAAAAAAATTTTCTTATGCCAATTAAAACAAACACAAATAAAGTATAGAAAATAAAAAAAGGGACAATATATTCTATCCAACCCAACTGCAACATGATTGCGATGGACAATAATTGGAACCCCAATCCATAAAATGAAACTAAGGTCATGAACCAGTTGGGGAATGTTTTTACCTTGTATGCACCCTTGTCTAAAAAATGAATGATTTTATCAAATCCTCCGTAAAGAAAAGAATAGATGGTAAATAAAACATTCACCGACTGCTGGCTTTCGCCGGAAAATGCCCTAGGAGATTTGTATTCAAATATTTTACTGGTAGCGTCACCGCCGGCAGATTTATTTCTCAAAATCACATAATAATAATTATAGAGAGTGCCCTGTAATTGAATTCCAATAAAAGCCAATACGGTATTTAAAAAAGTAGTATTCGAAACATAGCAAATTGCCATTAAAAAAAGGAAATTGAGCAGGATATCAAAAATGCTATCCAAGTATCTTCCCGTGTAGGAGGGAGTGTTTTTCACTCTTGCCAATTCGCCATCCGCTGCATCAATGATTGACTTTAGCACCAAGAAAATTCCTGCAAAAAAATACCAACCCTTCAGTATAAAATAAATGGCAATCAATCCACAAATTCCAAAAAGAAGCGTAACATGAATAGGGGTAACCCGGGTGAATTTTAATTGATTGACAAAAAGCTTTGCGAGTGGTCTGCCGTAATCAGAAAAATCAAAAAACTCCTCATCTGAAGCAAGTTTTGACATGTAATATAATATATGCGCCGGACAATATAGTCGGGCTGCAAATGTAATGCTATCTGCCATCATTGGGCCATATCTTTTTGAATTGACACGCTGTCTATCGTGACAATATCACTTACAAAATGCGAATATTTTTTTATTCTTTTTATCGGTAGTAATTTTACCCCCATGTCTTCTTCCCATCCATATATAAAAAAACTACTGCAATGTATTGATCTGGAAGAAAAAGAACAGGTTAAAAGATATAGTCTAGATCAGCAGCATACACTAAAATCATTAAAAGCCGAGGGGTTGGCATTGCACCCAATTATTGTTACCAGAAAAAATTTTGGTTACGCAGATTATCCGGAAATAAGTTTTCGACTTAATTTTCCTTCAGAGACCAATCAGTTTAAAGATGGAGCTGCTATTGAATGCTTCTTTTCTGGAGAAGAACCTATAAAAGGAGTATTGATCAATCTAGAGGGTAAAACAGGCGAGTGCAGGCTTTTTGCACCCGACTTTCCAGATTGGATAGAGGATAATGGGGTAGGAATAAAATTAGCCCCCGACCAACGCACTACCACCATCCTGAAATCGGTATTGAACGAACTAGAAAAAAATCCCGTCTCGTTACAACTATTTGAAAAAATTCACGGTGACTCACCGGTCAAAATACCCATTGACTCAACAGACTCAATACCCCTGAATTTTAAAAATCAGCGCTTAAATGAAAGCCAACAAAAGGCAGTTCAGGCAATTACTCAAAACGAAAATACGACCATTGTACATGGTCCGCCTGGAACAGGTAAAACCACTACCTTGATTGAGGGTATCATTCAATTAATCAAATCCGGAGAAAAAGTGTTGGTATCAGCACCCAGTAATACTGCGGTAGATAATATTGCCAAAGGCCTGCTTTTACAGGGTGTTGAGGTGCTAAGGGTAGGGAATAGCAGTAAGGTAGACGCAGTGCTGTTTCCGCATACACCTGAAGGAAAACTCGCCAATAGCAAGCAGCAAAAAGAAATTAAGCA